>CAWBIS010000246.1:0-26168 GCA_963788485.1 Terriglobia bacterium | reverse complement strand
GCCCGGTTACCAAAAGGTTCCCGTGCACATTCATAGGAAATCCGACTTCCTGTGTGGCGGCATCATGCTGCGATGCACGGGTATATCGATTACTGGCGATCACCTGGCAGGCGGTTGCGCAGGCCGGGATTTCATCAGTATTACCGCTGACTCGCGGATACAAGCCGCGACCGACACACCTGCCTGGCAAGCAGGCGCGCTTGCGGAGACCCGGTAAAATCTATGCGCTCAAAGTCACCATCGCCTTGATGCCGATAGCGTCGAGAATCTCGCTCGTTCCACGATGTCAGGCTAACGCATTAGCGGCGACGGATCACTGCCCGTTGGGGTTTTAGGGGCCGGCCAGTCCTCACGCGGCAGGAGGATCGTGATCTTGCCAACGGCCGTTGGAACGTACTTCTCTAGCAGAAACGCGAGATCCGGACCCTCAACAAAAAGGCTCATGTCGTTGACTTCGTCATATCCTTCGGTCTCTAGCGCGTCGAGACTATTGATGGTTTCCCAAACTCTCGCCTCGCGGCCGTCGCACGTTCCAGTTGTGATCTGGCGCCAGATATTTGCGGGACGATGACCCGCGAATCGATGGGGCATCGGGTGTTTCTTTTGAAATGCGGGGGTACAGCACCGCACCCAGGTGTCCACATCCGGAGGGCGCCGGATATCAGCCGCCTGCTGAAGTTCTGCCGCGGTCACCAGCGGGTCGTATTCGAGTTCGACTACGACCCCAACCTGCACCAGGCTTTCGACAACCGGCCGAAAGTCAAGATCGCCCGTGACCAATACCGCTTTTTCGATAACCCGGCTGGTGCC
This sequence comes from Terriglobia bacterium, assembly GCA_963788485.1. Lineage (GTDB taxonomy): Bacteria > Acidobacteriota > Terriglobia > Bryobacterales > Bryobacteraceae > BOG-234. The sequence continues at coordinate 25,358 of CAWBIS010000246.1, read as the reverse complement.
GTGTTTGAACATATCGACGGCGATCGTGACATCCACTTCTTTTTGCGTAACGCGCCTGCCCTGCTGTCGCTGCTTGAGCGTCCCAAGTCGGACGTGCGTCATTGAGGAGTCGTGGATTTTTCGATTAGCCTGCGTTGGTCCTGCGTACGTACCTTGAACGCTTCTTCCGTCTCGTCTTTGCGGGATTCGCCCTCGACGCAATCGTAGTAGAACAGGCGGGAGGCGTTCAACACGCTGCGAATATTGTTGAAGTCGAGGTCTGGAGCGACCCCGAGAGCTGGCGTATGGCAACATCCGAAACGCCCCGGATGCCCAACACGCCGCTTTCACCGGATTGTCTCATGAGCCAGGTCGTGATTCGGGTATTTCTCATGGGCCAGGAATGCTCAACGGGCCCCCCGCAGAGAATCCCTCTGGAGAGTCGAATTCCTGTAGACACGGTAAACGAATGGCCCGCGCTGGCTCTTGAGGACCCTGAGAATTCGAGGCATAGCTTTCAGGAGTATGGCCGCGGTCTCCACGCCGCGAACGTTGCCACAGACCACAATGAATGCGCGTACGCCGGCGGAAGTGAGAGCTCGCAGTTCGTACGGCCGAAATCTGATTCGCTCATCTTTGGTGAGGACAATCCATTGCCTTGCCGCGACAGCAGCCAGCCAGACGGTATCGTCGGTGCGCTGATCGAAATGATCATCGTGCAACTCACAGAGGTAGCCCGCAGCCCGGAGAGTAGTCGGCACGTCAATCCTCCCAAGCGATCGGTCGATGAAGAAGACGGGATGCCTAAGCGGCTTCGCAGCGGATTGCTTCTTCAATCGCCTCCGGCGGCAAGCCGTAGTCTTCAGCCAGGTGAGAAGGCGAATCGCCAGCGCAGAATCGGCTCCAAATAGTAGAGGTAGCAATACCGCCGACTGAGGGGCGGCCGAAGGACACACGGGGATTCATCACGACGATCTTCGGATCAGAAGCCGGGTTGCAAGCCTCGGCCGTCCTGGTGCAGGGATACAACTTCGCTGGCAAGCCCGCGAAATCGCGTTCGATCCTCTGAAGCTGGGGCAGTAGATCCGGCATTGCAAGTTGTCCGCCCTTTGAGGCGTTTACCAGTCGCTCAAGTTGCTCAACGAAGAGAGATCGCCCGTCAGTCTGAAAGATCCGGTCGATCAGCGGCCGTGATACACCGCACTTCTTCTGAACATAATTGAGCGCGCTTCGCACCTGTGGAAGCCCAACTCCATGGTGGCGACGCATGCCAGCAAGGACGTGGGCCTCGACGATATTCATGAAAGAGAAAAATTTGCGCTCTGGATCGTCCATGCGAAATACGGGTTCGGCGTTCCCGAGTCCCAGGGCCCAGCTTCGCAGGGTCGGGACCGGTAGGCGCAAATAGTGAGCTGCCTCGCGAAACGTGTATGCAGGAGCCAGGCGGGGATCTTCGGCTGCCGGGGGGCGAATCTGGGAGGCTCGCTTCACTGGTTACAAATATTATCGCAATTGTTTCGCTCCTGGGGCTTCGGGATCGAATACTCCGAATGACGAGACACACTTTGAAATCGAGCGCCCCCTGCTCTACAAGACTGCGCGCCAACCGCCCCCGTTTTATGGACGGTAAATTTCTAACGGCAATCCGGGCCCACTGGACGGTTTCCGAGTCGTGGTCAATGCGTGAATAGTGGCCCAGGGTGATGCTCGGACTCGGGCAACTCCGCTCGTCGAGTCTGAAAATCCGCGGGACGCCCAGCTTCCGTCGAATAACCTTCCATGAAAATATTTTTTCGAAACCCCTGCCCTTGCTCAGTTTGCGATCTCTGCGGCGCGGACGCCACTGAACTGGCCGGTCTGGACGGAATAGCAAAGCAAAAATCCAGCAGGTTAAATCGATTCAATGCCGGAGTGGTGATCGATCCAACCCCGTCACTTCAGTCGAGGTGGATGATGCCGCGTTGAATGGCGCGGGTTGCGGCCTGGGTGCGGTCGTCGGCGCCCAGCTTCTTGAGAATGTTCTTCACGTGATTCTTCGCCGTATCCTCGGCGATCCGCAGGTGCCACGCGATCTGTTTGTTGCTGAGACCCTGAACGATCAGTTCGAGCACCCCCAGTTCGCGTGTGCTCAGGTCGGGGTGGAGCTTTTCGGCGTCAAGCGTGGCTCGCACTGCCGTGGGCAGGTAGGTGTGGCCGCCGTGAACGGTGCGAATCGCGCGCAGAAGTTCATCGTGCAGAACGTCTTTGGTGAGGTAAGCCTTTGCGCCTGCCATCAGCGCACGCCGTATGTCTTCGTCGCCTCCGAACGTGCTGAGCGCGACGATACGCGCCGAAGGGAAGCGCGCATGAATGACTCCCAGCGCTTCAAATCCGCTCATGCCCGGCATACGCATGTCCATCAGCGTGATGTCGGGAAGATGCTGGGCGAAAGACGCGACAGCCTGTTCGCCGTTGACAACCTCCGCGACCACGGTCATGTCCGGCTGCGCGTTCAGGATGGCCGCCATGCCGGCGCGCGCGATGAAATGATCCTCGACGATCAGGATGCGAATGCAATCGGACATGCTTACCCATTCACCGCGGGAGGCTTCCATTCACAGCCAGAGGAATCGTTACCTGAACGTACGTTCCGGCTCCGGGGCTGCTCTCGAGGGAAAATTGCGCGCGCAGCTTTTCCGCCCGCTCGCGCATTCCCAGGATGCCGAAGTGGCCGCCGACGACCGAGAAGGCCACCGGCGGCTCGAAGCCGCAGCCATCGTCCTCGACGCGGAGTCGGACGGTGTCGTCTTCACGGCGCAGCTGGATGCGGATCGAAGAGGCTCGCGCGTGCTTGACCGTGTTTGTCACGGCTTCCTGGGCGATGCGGAGCACGTTCTGCTCCACGTCTTCGGGCAGGCGACGGCGTAGATCGCAGATATCGACGTGAACCGCCACCGAACTTCCGGCGACCCAGCGCTGAGCCGCCGCGTTCAGCACCGAGGTCAGATCGCTTGTCTCCAGTTCGCCGGCCCTCAGGTTCATTACCGATCGCCGGGCTTCGGTAAGGCTGTGCTGCGCCATTTTACGCGCGAGATTCAGGTGCCGCCGGACGCTGTCGGGATTGCGGCCCAGTTCCATCGCGAGCACATCCAGTTGAGCGGAAATGCCCACGAAACCCTGGGCCAGCGTATCGTGGATCTCGCGAGCCATGCGCGCTCGTTCCTCGAAAACGAGTGCGAGCCGGTCATGGACGTTCGTCAGGCGCGCGCGATACGCGGCCCATATGCCCGCGGCCAGAAGAAGAACGCCGGCGCAGATGAACCAGGCGCGCTCGTAGAAATGTGGGACCACCTCGAAGTCCCAGGAGGTTTCGCTGACCGCGCCGTCTGGAATGGAAGCCCGCACCAGAAACCGGTATTGGCCGTGAGGCATCGGGCTGTAGCTGGCCACCCTGTGACGGCCCGCCGGTGTCCAATCCTTTTCGAGTCCGTCGAGCCGGTATGAATAGAGGATGCGCTCGGGCGCGCCAAGCGAAATTCCCACAAAACGAATCTCGATGCGGCGCGTTCCGGGATCGAGCCTTCCCGGCTGCGCGATGTTGAGCGGACGGCCATCGGCGGAGACTTCAAGCAGGTGCAGCGGAGCCGGAAAAACGTTCTGACGCGGCAGCGTGGCGTCGGCAGGGTCGATGGTGGCGAGATTATGCATCGTCGGGAACCAGAGCCTGCCGTCGCTCGTTTGGGTGCCTCCGCCGCTCGACGGCGATGCGGGCGCGCACTGGGCGCTCCGCAGGCCGTCCTCGAGACCATAGTTGTCCGGATGCAGCCGGGATATTCTGTGGGCGGCAAAATCGGCGAGTTCCTGTTTCGAAATGCGCGAGATTCCGCGGGAAGTGCTGAGCCAGAGATACCCGCGGCCGTCGTCCTGAATGTGCGCGACGTTGTCGCTGGGAAGTCCGTCGACGATACGGTATTGCGTGACGATGCCTTTACGCCACGCGTTGAGGCCGCCGCCGAACGAGCCGATCCAAAGTGTCCCGTCGGCATCCTGATACAGGGAACGGATCTGGTTTTCGGCGAGGCCATCGGCGCGTGTGTAGAGACGAAGGTCCCGGCCGTTGCTTCCGATGTGCCACAGGCCGCGACTGAGAGTTCCCGCCCAGATGCTGCCGTCGAGCCCTTCGGCGAGCGTCACCGCGTAGGCGGCGTCGCCGGCCGACTCGGGGACGGCCGTGCTCCATTTGCGCCCGTTGCGTCTATAGATGCCACGCGCGGTGGCGGCCCAGATAGCGCCGCGACGGTCTTCGATGGCGTCGTAAACGGCGGTTCGTCCGCTCTCGTCGACGACAGAATAATTGGTGAATCTGCCGGCGCTGAGGCGGCTGAGTCCCTGGCGCGTGGAGATCAGCAGATCCCCGGATAGCGTATCGCGTATGGCGAAAATCTCGTTGCTGGGCAGGCCGTTTCGGGTGGTGTATCTGGTTCGCGCGGCTCCGTTCAGTGCAACGAGGCCGCTGTCGTGATAGCCAATCCAGACCACGCCGTGTTTGTCCTGATGAACCACATAGGGATCGTCGGAGGGCATGCCTTCGTCGCGGCCGTAATTGCGGAAGAGGTCGTCGCGTAGCCGGATCAGGCCGCCGTTCATTCCGACCCACAGGTTGTATTCGCGATCTTCATACAAAGACCAGACCCAGTCGCGGTCGTCCTGGTTGTCGCGGGGGAAGCTCACAAACCGGTCCTTCTCGAGACGGCTGAGACCGCCGTACGTGCCTACCCATAAATTGCCGGAGTGATCCTGATGCAAGGCGAGGACGAAATTGTTGGGCAGTCCATCGGCAGTCGTGTACGCGCGCCGCGTGCCGTCGCGTCGAAGCAGCATGATTCCTCTGGTGCCGCCCGCAAAAAGGCCATCGGCGGTTTCGATGATTGAAGTGATGAAGCTCCCGCCCAGATCCCGTGCGCCCAGCACTTTTACGAAAGAAGAGCCGCTCCGCTTCATCAGTCCGCTCGATCCGCCCACCCAAACCGTTTGATGGCCGTCTTCATAAACCGACTGCAGCAGACCGGCGGGAGCGAGTTCTTTGGGCGGAATCATACTGAAGCCCGCGGCATCGTGCCGGTACAGCTTTCCCTCGCAGATCATCCACACAACGCCCGCCCGGCCTTCAGCGATCGAAGTCACGGGGCCGGAGGAGAGCCCTTCCGGAGCGGTGAATTTTTCAAAGCGGCCATTGGCGTAACGCGCCAGGCCGGCGGACGTTCCGATCCACAGGGCGCCATCGGAGGTGGCGAGAAGCTTTCCGACCGTGTTATTGGGAAGTTCGCCGTGTTCGCGGGTGAAGTTAAGGAAGTCGTAGCCGTCGAAGCGGGCAAGGCCCTCCTGGGTTCCGACCCAGAGGTATCCGTCGGGAGTCTGGGCGACGGAGCGGACGGTATCCTGCGGCAACCCCTGCGCCTGCGTCCAGATCGTACGGGTGTATTGCGTGAGGGCCCGGTGGGGATCGAGCGCCAGGAGAGTTTCCCCACAGAGCGCCGCGAGGGCGAGGGCCCCGAAAACGGAACGGAGTAATCCGGACCTCATGTTCTTTGAATACATATCACGAGGCGAATTGGCGGCGCCACGAAAAGCCGGAGGAGCGGATGGAACTCCGCTCCTCTTTGCTCCGGAACCCTTTAAAACAGGTACTTCAGCGAGAGCTGTAAAATACGGGGATCTCCGGAAGCGCTTCCCGGAGCCGTGATATCGCTTGTGATCTGCCCGAAGTTCGAAGCTGTCATAGTGTTCACCGGAGTACTGAAATTCACATTGTTGAAGATGTTGAAGGCATCCACGCGGAATTCCAGAGTGTGGCGTTCGTGCACGATGAATCTGCGCGAAAGGCTGACGTCGATCTGGAAATAATGCGGCCCGACGAGGTTGTCGTTCCCCAGATTGCCGAATGTGCCGGTGGCGGGGGCGCCAAAGGCACTCGCGCTGATCCAGCAATTCGGACCCTGCACGGCGCAGTTGGGATTGGCCGTAAGCAAATTCGGGCGTTGTCCGGTGATGTTGTTGAGTGCGTTATCCACCCCGGTGCTCACGGTGTACGAATTGCCCGTGTGCCAGCCGATTATCGGTGAGAGTTGCCAGTTGCCTGCAATAGCCTCGACCGTACGATTCGAGAATTTGGGCGACTGAATCACGCCGGAGATATTGAGCAGATGCCGGATATCGATACCGCCGCAATCGCCGCGATCGAACCGGCGGTCGTACGGGTCCGTGTAGGACCCGCCGAGCAGAGTAGTGACTGGGTCGGCAATGCAGTGCGACCAGGTGTAGTTGGCCAGGATGGTGAAGTTCTTCGAGAGACGGTGCTGGAGCGAAAGCAGCAGCGCTTCATAGCTCGCCGTCGCGCCATCGTCGAGCGCCGTGATGTTGGAGATATAAGCGCCCTCCGTGGGATTCTGCAGCGTGAGCAGGCGCCGCGCCGCCGTATTGGAGAGCGAGGAGCACGGGCTGTAACTGACGCCGTTCAGAACGCAACTGGCGCCGGGAATGTAGACTGATGGGTCCTCTGAAACCGCGGCCCACATGTGGATGGTGTTGTTTCCGAGGTAGCTTGCCGAAGCCAGCCAGTTGGTGCCGAGCTGGCGCTGGATCGAGAGATTCCACTGATCGACGTGAGTGGTGTGGACGTTCAGCGGGACCGTCAGATAGCCAACGTTTTGCGGGAACGTGATATTCGAGCTGAGCGTATACGGGAACGGATTGCCGCCGGGAACGTCAAGCCACGGGTTCGCGAACCCGCCGACCGGTGTCGGAATGGTGACCACGCGTCCCCACGGCGCGGAACCGCCGTAACCGTCGTAGAACAGCGTCGGCGGCAAATCGAAGAACATGCCCCATGAAGCGCGAATGGTCATCTTTCCATTGTTCTCGGGATCGAACACCAGACCCACGCGAGGCGCGAAGTTATCCCACCGGATGTTGTTGGGCCGGTTGTCCGTGTTGAAACCGGCATCGCCGGGATACAAAACTCCCGCCGGCGCGTTGGGGTAAACGGTCGAGTGAACGTTGTCGATGAAATCCGCATAATCGAAGTGAGTCACTCGCCCCCGTTCGAGAGACGCTCCGATATAGGGTTCCCATCGCAGACCGTAGTTGATCCTGAGCCGGGGTGTGATGCGCCAGCTGTCCTGCGCATACAGTCCGATGTATTGATGGCGCTCGTCGTCCAGCGTGAGGCTGGACTGGCCGGCGGTTGCGGGCGCCCCGAGCAGGAAGTCGGCCATGGGCAGGCCGGTGATCTGTCCGGTGAAGTTGAAGCTTCCACCCGAGGTCCCGAGGAAGGTGCCGTTCTGAATCGGGCGGATGTAGTCCACCCCGAATTGCAACTGGTGATTGCCGCGCAGCAAACTGAAGTCGTCGGCGATCTGATGGCTCTGGGTCGGCAGGAAGGCCGCGAATGAATTCGCGCCCGCGCTGTAGAGCGCGCCCGTGACGGTTATGTACGGGTTGCTCGGGATCGGCGGTGGAGTCATATTGACTCCCAGATCGGCCGCGCTGAAGAGGAAGATCTCCGGCTTGTTGATAGCCGCGCGATTGAAATCGAAATGCAGCGTGTTGATTGTGGAAGGATTGAGCACCCAGGTATCGCCCAGGGCGATCGAATTCACCAGGTTGTCCGGAGAGGCGTTCAGAATCGACAGCGGATCGTTATCCGTAAAGCTCGGCGGCTGGAACGAATGCGTTACCAGGTAACGGCCGAAGACCGTGTGTTTCTGATTCAGCTGCCAATCGATCTTGGCGACGCCGAACTGCTCGGAGAAACTGTTGATCGTGCTGTAGTGAGTCATACCGCAGATATTCATGGCCGGCGGGTAGTATGAGCTCATTTTGAGCGCAACGGAGCTCAACAGCGAGGTGGGCAGAATGTTGTTGACGAACGGCGCCTTCAGGGTGATCTGTTTTCCGCCATTGCAGGCGGGCGACGCGGCATCGGTAAAGTTGCCCGCGAGCATATCCGGTGTCGGAACGAAACTGATGCCCGAGGATGCGTCCGAGGTCTGAATGGTTTGCTGGTAGCCCAGGAAGAAAAAGAGTTTGTTTTTGATGATAGGTCCACCGACGGTCCCGCCGAACTGGTTGCGGCGAAGCGTGTCGCGTTGGGTGGCAAAGAAGTCGCGGGCGTTGAAATCACCGTTGCGGAGGAAATCGAAAGCGTCGCCGTGGAAGGCGTTGGAGCCCGATTTGGTCACGATGTTGACGGCTCCTCCCGCATGCTGGCCGTATTGGGCCTGGAGCGCGCTGGTTTCCACCTTGAATTCCTGCAGCGCATCGGGGAACGGCAGAGGCAGACCGGCGTTATTCACCGGGTCGTTGTGGGAGACGCCGTCGAGCGTGTAGGTAAGACCGTCGGCGGGTCCGCCGGCGACACTGATGGCAACTTCATTGGGATAGTTTTTCTGTGAGATCAACTGACCCGAGTTAGCCGTCGGAACGACCACCGCGGCCCCCGAAAGGGTGATCAATTGGGTTGGAAGCCGGCCGTTGAGGGGCAGATCGACAACGCGCTGCTGATCGATGACCTGGCCGACTCCGCTGCTGTTGGTCTCGACCATGGTGGCGGCGGCCTGGACATCGACCTCCTGCGTGACAGCGCCGACCTGCATGGTGACATCGACCGTCGGGCTGGATCCGACCTGCAGCACGATGCCCGTCTGATGGTAGCTTGTGAACCCGTCTTTTGTTACGTCCAGTTTATATGGACCCACCGCCAGGCTGGGCAAGGTATAAGCTCCGTCGGCGCCTGTGGTGGCGTTGCGGCTCAGACCTGTGTCCGTCTGCGTGGCGGTAACCTGCGCGCCCGGAACCGCGGCGCCGGTGGAATCCCGGACGACTCCGCTCATTTGCGAGCTGTTGATGTTTTGTCCGAAAAGGCTGGTGCACCACATGGCGCAAGCCAGAAAAAATCCAGCGCGTACGTTCATTCGAATTCTCTCTCCCAAAATCAGCGATTTGGATTACCCCTGTACATCTGAATTCCGCCACAAATCCGTACGAATGCGCACGACGCGCCAAATCGCGTCGCACTCAGCATCTCCGGGCCGGCGCTATCGATATGCGGAAAGTCTGACGCGGCCGTTCCTTAGCCGGCGAGGAAAGAAACCTGGATTCGCGAGAATGCAGTCGCACCTGTGCCTGAATCACCGAGCGTATGTCTGGTGGCGAGAATTCAGCTTTGCTTAAGGGAGCCTATCATGCCCTTCGCGAGCCGGTAAATAGCCATTTCGGGTCGGCCCGCGTCGCTTACAAACCTGCAGTGCGTCTTCCCGGACCTGCCAGGCAATCGTCTGTGGAACAAAAGGTGGAATAAAATAGCGCTCCAGGGGCGATCGACAAAAAACCAATGAGCTATCCGATCCTGCGCGCGACTCTTGTTACCTTTCTGGCGGGCTCCGCGTGGGCACAACTCGCTCAACCGCCGAGTGGCGTCACCGAAGGCGTCCTGAAAGACCAGGCAGACGCTTGCCCGGCGAATGCGCGGCTCGGAAATCTTGGCGCCTCTCCCGTCTGGTCGGGCTGGGGCGGAGCCGGCAATGCCACCGGCAACGCGCGCTTTCAGACACAGGCCGGCGCGGGCCTGACCGCGGCCGACGTACCCAAACTCAAATTGAAGTGGAGCTTTGGGCTTGCCGGCGCCATGAGCATGTATTCACAGCCTGCGGTCGCGTTTGGCAGAGTCTTCGTGGGGGGTGACAACGGCGTCGTGTATTCGCTCGACGCCAAGTCGGGTTGTCTTTACTGGGCCTACCAGGCCGATATGTTTGGCCGGTTCGCTCCGATTGCCGCCCCGATCTCCGGGCACAGCGGGGCAAAGTACGCGATACTGTTCGTCACCCGGTCCACCACGGCCTACGCGCTCGATGCGCAGGACGGCACGCTGCTGTGGAAGACGCAGATCCGGACTGGACTCAATAACCTGAGCGCCACGGCGGCCTTTCATAACGGGCGTCTCTACGTACCGATGTCGGGAACGGAGACGCTGATCGGCGCCGATCTGAATTATGAGTGCTGCAAATCACGCGGCGCAGTGGCCGCCCTCGACGCCAACACCGGCAAAGTGCTGTGGGTGACTCAGAGCATTCAGGAACCGCTGCGTGAGCTCGGCGAAAACGCGAAGGGAAAAGAGCGGTGGGGGCCAGCCGGAGCTTCCGTATGGAACACGCCTACCGTAGATGCAAAACGCGGACTGATCTATGTGGGCACCGGAAACAGCTTCGGGCGCATCGCGGCAACGACCAGTGATTCCATCCTCGCCCTTCGCATGAGTGACGGCAGGATGACCTGGCACCACCAGGAGTTCGAAGGCGATGCATTTATGGTGCGCTGCCGGGCGACCAACCCGGCGGATTCAAACTGCGCCGAGAAACTCGGGCCCGATTACGACTTCGGCGGCTCTTCCGCGATTCTGCAAACGGTCGGCGGAAAGGACATCCTGCTGGCCGCGGGTAAGGGCGGCGTGGCGATCGCGCTCGACCCGGACCACGAAGGCAAGCTACTGTGGCGCACCCAATTGTGGGAAGACCAGGCCCCGCCGGGCTCCGGACTGGTCGTATGGGGCGGCGCGGCGGATGGGACACGTGTGTACTATCCGCTCCAGCAGCGGGGCGGCGGCTTGAAAGCGCTGGATATCCGGACTGGCAAGGTCGAATGGAATGCCGCTGTCGCGGCGGACCAGCGGGGGCAGGCAGGTCCGGCCACCGCCATTCCCGGCGTGATCTTCACCGGCGGATGGGACGGAATCCTGCGCGCCGTGAGCGCCGAAGGGAAAGTGATCTGGTCGTTCAACGCGGTCCGGGATTTTTCCACGGTCAACGGCGTGGCAGGCAAAGGTGGATCGTTCGGTTCGGCCGGCCCGGTAGTTGCCGGTGGGATGGTGTTCGCCGCGTCCGGCTACCCAGGCACGCTGCGCGGGACGCCGGGCAATGTCGTACTTGCGTTCGGAGTGGAATGACGGAACGGCCTGCGCCGCCAGCTCCGTTGTGATATACCAATACGATTGCGGCCTGTATGCACCCGCGCGGCAACCATGGAGCGTCCGCGTAAATCGTCCGCCTGAACAGGGACGTGTGCGATGAGCCGAATTGATTGACGTGACTCAGGATTGACTGACCCAGGATTGACTGACCCAAGGAGACGACATGAAGAAAGCGATTTATCCTGTCTTGTTGCTGGCTGGCGCGGGGCTGCTATTGGCCGCTGGCCCGGAAGGCTTCGTGGGCAACTGGAAGAGCGATCCGGGCACCCCCACCATGACCCGTGCCCTGGCGCTCGAGGGCAAAGTAATCGTGATGACTGAGCATATACCCGGCCGCAATGGCGGGGCTGAAATGATCATGATTCGGAAGTACCCCACCGACGGCAGCACCGTGTCGATGGACAAGGGTTTTTGGGCCGGCGCTACAGCGACGGGAAAGATGGTAGGGAATGTCCTCACGGTGGACACCACTCAGGCGAATGGCACGAAATGGCACGATGTCTGGATCCTGGCGGAAGACGGCAAGCACTACATCGATGAAATGTCGAGCACTCCTCCCCCCGGCCAGGCACAAGACGGTGGACGAGGGGGCCGCGCCCGCGGTCCCAATAAGTTCAGCTACACCAAAGAGTAGCGACGATTGGCTCACTGATCCGGACAAGCTGGCGACCGTGGTCCGCGAAACCCGTCCGGCTTCGCTGGCGGGCGCGCGGGAGTTCATCCAATTGTGATCGCAGCAGTCGAGGATTAGTGTGATGATGGAGCATGATGTCTAATCGCGATCACCTCGTCGACGGTCTGCATTCCGTTCTGGAAGACCTGTGGGGAGGTTCGGATGAGATAGCCGCATCCGAGTTCCGCAAGCTGATGGTTTGGCGCGCGCGAGCCGCAAAGTCCAGCGTTCCCACCTATCGGGCCGGGACGTTCCCGGGACCCGTTTCCCAGGATGCTGAGGATCTCAGTTTTCTGGAGTTCGCAGCCGCCGGCATGCGCAATATCGAGGCGGCACTGACCTCTGGAGACTCAAACACCACCGCGGAGCTCGTTAAGAATCTGTTGTCGTCGCTCTCCGAACGACAACCGGCCTGAACCTCGCCCGTGTGGCGCCGGAGCGCCGCAATGCCCTGGAGCCGGTGCGCTCCGGGATACCTGCCGCTGAGGATCCGCCTGTCCCGCACGCGGCGACTACCGCGAGAGGACTTGACGGCGCTTCATTTGTTGATCCCTTTCGACTTCACATCCCAGTTCGAATTCGTGCATAGGCCACATTTCCCGCCGACGAACATTTCGCCGGCTTCCTTGTCGCCTTTGAACGTCCACAGCAGCCAGTTTGACGCGACGTTGGCGAACTCGCCGCCGCCCGGATGAAAGTACGTCGCGCTGTGGCCGGCGTTGTGTCGCGAGCCGTAGAACGCCGGCACGTGGTTGATCGCTTCGAATGTCGCCGCCGACGCCCCCATCAGGAAGTCGGGTTCGCCGCCGTTGAGCAGCAGCACCGGCCCGTGCAGTCTGGGGAGCGCGTCCGCGGTCGGTTGCGCCGACGCGCCACCGCGTCCGGGTGCGGCCGCCTGCCCGGCGGGCGGGGTCTGCACGCCGGAATTGAACACGCCGATGCTCTTGACGCGGGGATCGGCGCCGAGCGCGATCGAGAGAAATCCTCCGCACGACGTACCCATCGCCGCAACTTTGTCGACGGCGATCTTGCCTTTCAACGGCGAACCGGCCCGTACGTTTTCTTTCTCGGCCCAGTCGATCGCGGCGCGCATGTCATCGGCGGTCTCCTGCCGCCGGGCAGCGCCTTCCTGGGTGACCGTGCCTGCCACCAGGACGCCATGCGAGGCGATCGTCGTAAGGAATCCCGAGAAGTGCGTGCTATCGATCGCGCACCCGCCGTTGCCCCACACCATGACAGGCAAGGTGTCCTTCTTTGGAAACGCGTCCAGCGCCACCGGGCGATAAATCTGAAGGCCGGGCGCGCCGAATGCGGGTTCGGACACTACCTGGTAAGGTCCGGGCTCCGCTTTCGGCGCACCCTCGAGAGGCAATGCCAGGAGATCATTTCGCGGGTGATACCGGGCGGTTGCGCGAGGCACACCCCGGCGCCTGTAAGAAACACTGCGGCAGCAACAACGATTCTCTTCTGCATAATCCGTCCCCTCCGGAACCGGGATTATCTCAAATCGAGACCGTCGATGCACCGGCAGACTTCGACTCGATAGACCTCGCGGAGATCGGCCGCGCCTGGACTTGAGAACGCGGCCATGCATCCCGGTGGGCCCGATCAACGAGTTGTCGAACAAGACACTCGAAGGGTGCATGGCGTTTTCCGAGGAGCGCGTTGCTTACAGTCTGCGACGGCCAAATCCACGCTGTTTTAGCGTTCATGAGATGTAGCGTTCATGAGATGTAGCGTTCATGAGAATCCTTCCGTTGGAGAAGCGCAACGTGGGGTGGGAGTAAGTTCAGCTACACCAAAGAGTAGCGGCGATTGGCTCACTGACCCGGACAACCTGGCGACCGTGGTTCGCGAGTACCACTTGCGAGGGAGACTCGCTGGTGTCGTGCCGGATCGCCGGTCGACGCCGAGTTGGTAAATACCGAGCGGTCATCCGGGACTTTGACTTGGTGCGCGTCTTTTGGTCCCGAGAGCTATCTCAGCCGGTCGCTCTGGTAGCGGCAAGCCGAGGTCGCACATAACCTGCAATCCAGGTTCCCATGCTATCGCGCAGCTCAGGTTTTGGCATTCGACAAGAGAAGAGATAAAGAGAGAACCTCGTATATGCCGCAGCAACTGCTGGATTCCATGGTCTTCGGCAGACTAAAAATCCATCGCCGCATTAAAGGTCTTTGTGGGGAACGTCGCGGGAACCGCGGGCGGCATAATCACCGGATTCGATCGGCCGGCTTGGCTCGGATCAAACACGACGAATCCCACGCCGGGCGAACCCTTGGGTAGTGAGTAGTCGTCCGCCGGCCAGGCCGGGTTCATGAACCCCGGGTTCTGAACGACCCCGTGCACGTCCTCGCCCGTTCCCTGCCAGCCCGAAAACGTGTAATAAGCCCATAATTTTTTGTTGCCGCAGTTACCGCTTGCATCGAGACTCGTTTCGACGTGAAATGCCTGCGGGTCGCTCGCGAAACCGCCGTCGGTTCGCCAGTAAAGGTTACTGGTCCACTGCTCGTACGCGGTGAAGGCCTCGCCGGCGTAGGTACACCCTCCCTGCGGGTAAAACGATTCGGCTTCATTTCGGTCGAAATAGAAAAGATTATTGGTGGCTGCAAAGAACAACGGGAGCGGCGGCGCGGTGTTGAAAGAGTAGGGGTCGTAGGAGTTCAACAACGACTGGCGCGCGAACGCCAGAATATTGTTCTGGACGGTGGAGGCCTGGTTCGGTCCTGCCCTCGGCCCGGAGAAACTGATCGCGTTGCCGGAAACGCGATATACCAGGTTGTTCTCCATAGTGACAAGCCCCGAAAAATCGTCCGCGTAGAGTCCATCGCCACCGTAGCCATCCGAGTCCCAGACCGACGCGTCGTTCACGTCGTGCACCTTGTTGTTGAGCATCTTGTTACCGGTACCCGAGGAAGGGGGGCTCGGAGTTCCCACCCCGAAATACAGAGATCCCGAATCGTTCATCAGTCCCTGGAACAGGTTGTAGACGTGGTTAAAGGAAATGACGTTGTTGTTCGTGAACGGCGGATTTACATCCGAGTCGGCACAGTAGCAGACGTGGATCGCGCCTTTGTAGCCGTCATAGACATCGTTGTGCGTATAGAGATTGTCGTGCCCCTGCCCCTGCGTGATGGCCTTGGAGCTTGGATACACGCGCCCATAGCCCTCCACCACGTTGTTCTCGACCGTGTGGAACTGGGGGACGTTGGCGTTGGTATCGGTGGGGCTCCCCGACGTTCCGATACGAATGGCATCGGCCGCCAATTCGTAAAACGCGCTGTTCTCGACCATATTGTTCGAAGCGACGCCGCCGGTGCTGAAGGAAACGCACCAGTTCAGCGAAGTATGGTCGATGCAGGAAATAAATTCCAGGCCCACGCCGGAAGTCTCGGTGACGATGCTCGAATCGAAAGTAATGTGCTGTGAATTCTGAAAGGACAGGCCGGCGATGATGTCCGAGCTGCCGTCATACCCCGCGGCTGGCATCGTGTAGTTGTCGTTGGCGAACGTCAATCCCCGAAACGTCACGTACTGCAAATTCGACGCCACCAGGATCTGAGTGAGCTGCGGAACGATCACGGTGTCGGTGTTCGGGTTCTCGCCCGGATTGGCCAGATAGGTAAGGATCCACTGGCTCGTTGAGCGATCCAGAAACCATTGCCCTGGCTGAGTCAAGTCGTCCTCCACGTTCTCGACAACGTAGCGATGGTTGGGGATAAAGCCGTGAGCGGTAGGGTGGTCCGCTTCAGTAGCCGTGGTGCCGGTCAGATAAGCAATATGATTCACCGTGTCGACACAACTGAAGCGCAGTTTGGATACCGAGTACTGCTCAAAACTCACCAGTTCGATATCGCCGGCGAGAGCCGGATTCCCGGCGGGCTGCGCGCAATGGTTGCCGGCGGCCGGAGCGAGGTTCTTCCAGGTATTGACGATCGGGTCCGTTGGGGCGTATTGAAAACGGTCGTAACACTCCCAGCCGCTGGCCGCGAAATAAACCGAACAATTCGGGTCGGTTGTCTTCGCCGGCGGACCCGGGGTATTCAAATAAACCGGGCCGACATATCGAAAATACGTCCCCAGATAGCCGCCCAGCCGGGGCCGCAGCCGTCGCACTCCGTTGTAGAACAGGTTCTCGAAATAACGCGTGGGCTGCGGAAGAGTGGTCTTCCACATATTTCCGCTGACATTGGTCCAGTTCTGGATGCGAATGCCGCCGCTGATTACGACCGATTCACCCGGATAGCTCTCATAGACAATCGGGTCTTCGGCCGACCCCGAGTCGGCGCTGGTAAACATTTCAGTACCGGGAAGGAAGTACGTTCCAGCGCGAAACTGAACGGTCACGCGCCCCAACCCCGTTTTATCGAGCGCACGAACCAGAGATCGAGCGCGGTCGAAGGTTGCGAGCGGCCCGTCGGTATGGGCCGGATTGGGAGCCGGAAGTGTGCCGCTCCAGGAATCGTTGCCGGCTGGAGCGACGTAAAAAATTACAGGCAATGGACGCTTCTGAGGCCGACGCGTTATGGACGCCGGTGAAGCGCTTGACGATTGACTGCCTGGCCCGCTGACAACCGGCGCCGAGGCCGGCCCGTGGCCGTTCGACGCCAAAGCGACCACCGGGCCACCCTGTGCCCAGAGCGGGAGATTGACCGGGAGAATAGCCAGTATCAGCGTCTTCCGAAAGAGTTCCATCAGTCAAACCTCCGAAAAGGCAGGCCCACGTTTTCTGGTCCGTCTTGAAGTGGCCAGAAAGCATCATCTTGGACCGCCTGTCCCGCACGCGGCGGCTACCGCGAGAGGAATTGACGGCGCTTCATTTGTTGATCCCTTTCGACTTCACATCCCAGTTCGAATTCGTGCAGAGACCACATTTCCCGCCGACGAACATCTTGCCGGCTTCCTTGTCGCCTTTGAACGTCCACAGCAGCCAGTTTGACGCGACGTTGGCGAATTCGCCGCCGCCCGGATGAAAGTACGTCGCGCTGTGGCCGGCGTTGTGTCGCGAGCCGTAGAACGCCGGCACGTGGTTGATCGCTTCAAAGGTCGCCGCCGACGCCCCCATCAGGAAATCGGGTTCGCCGCCGTTGAGCAGCAGCACCGGCCCGTGCAGTCTGGGGAGCGCGTCCGCGGTCGGTTGCGCCGACGCGCCACCGCGCCCGGGTGCGGCCGCCTGCCCGGCGGGCGGGGTCTGCACGCCGGAATTGAACACGCCGATGCTCTTGACGCGGGGATCGGCGCCGAGCGCGATCGAGAGAAATCCTCCGCACGACGTACCCATCGCCGCCACTTTGTCGACGGCGATCTTGCCTTTCAACGGCGAACCGGCCCGTACGTTTTCTTTCTCGGCCCAGTCGATCGCGGCGCGCATGTCATCGGCGGTCTCCTGCCGCCGGGCAGCACCTTCCTGCGTGACCGTGCCTGCCACCAGGACGCCATGCGAGGCGATCGTCGTAAGGAATCCCGAGAAGTGCGTGCTATCGATCGCGCACCCGCCGTTGCCCCATACCATGACAGGCAAGGTGTCCTTCTTTGGAAACGCGTCCAGCGCCACCGGGCGATAAATCTGAAGGCCGGGCGCGCCGAACGCGCGTTCGGACACTACCTGGTAAGGTCCGGGCTCCGCCTTCGGCGCACCCTCCAGAGGCAATGCCCGCGAGATCATTTCACGGGTGATACCGGGCGGTTGCGCGAGGCACACCCCCGCGCCTGTAAGAAACACTGCGGCAGCAACAACGATTCTCTTCTGCATAATCCGTCCCTCTCCAGAACCGGGATTATCTCAAATTGAGACCGTCGATGCACCGGCAGACTTCGACTCGATAGACCTCCCGGAGATCGGCGCGCCTCGACTTGAGAACGCGGCAACGCATCCCGTTGGGCCCGATCAACGAGTTGTCGAACAACACGTTCGAACGGTGCATGCCGTTTTCCGAGAAGCGTTGTTTCGAGTCTACGACGGCCAAATCCACGCTGTTGTACTGTTCATGAGATGTACCGTTCATGAGAATCCTTCCGTTGGAGAAGCGTAACGTGGGGTGGGAGTAGCATCTGCTACGCGGATTCCAGAGCATGCCACGGCGGAACTCTGCGAAGGCAAAGATCACTGCCTGGGCTGGCAAGCCTGCCAGATTATTCCTGCAATGGCTCGATGGCGGCCACGTGCGCGCGTCCCGCTGCCGGTCGTTCCGTAAATTCTAAAACGGATAGTGCGCCTGGCCTCGCTGAATGGTCACCCATTTCAGCTGTGTCAGTTCGTCCATCGACCACTGGCCGCCCTCGCGACCCATCCCCGAATCCTTGACTCCGCTGAATGGCGCGTGCGGCTCGTCGTGAATGGTGGAACCATTGATGTGAACGGAACCCGACTCCAGTTCCAGCGCGCATCGCATCGCCAGTTGCAGGTCGTTCGTGATCACCGCGGATGTGAGCCCGTACCGCGAATTGTTCGCCAGTTGAATGGCGTCATCCGCATCTTTGGCCTTGACCACGCTTGCCACGGGGCCGAATAATTCCTCCTGGAAAATGGACATCCCGGATGTGACGTCGGCGATCACCGTCGGCTGGAAGTAATTTCCATCGTAAGTTCCGCCGCACAGAACGCGCGCCCCCTGCGCCCGCGACGCTTCAATCCGGCTCGCGATGAATGGACATTGTTCGGTGCGAATCAGTGGTCCGATAACCGTATGAGGATCGCGCGGGTCGCCCACCTTGAGCGATTTCGTCTTGTCTACGAACATTTCGAGGAACTTCTCGTATACCGGTTCTTCCACGATGATTCGCGATCCCGCCATGCAGATCTGTCCCTGATGAATGAAGAGGCCGAAGCAGGCGGTATCCACTGCGTATCGGAGGTCTGCGTCCTGCATCACCAGCAGCGGACTCTTTCCGCCCATTTCCAGATCGAACTTCTTGCCGCGCCGCGCGCACTCGACGCCAATCTGGCGTCCCACTGCGGTCGACCCGGTGAACAGCACCGCCTTCACCCGAGGGTCGCTGCAGAGGACTTCCCCGAGCGTCGGACCGTCGCCGGTAACCACGTTCAGCACTCCAGGAGGCAAACCGGCTTTGTCGAAGATCTCGGCGATCTTCAGTCCCACCAGCGACGTCTCTTCCGACGGCTTGAGCACGAACGTATTGCCCGCGGCCAGCGCGAATGCAACCTTCTTGGTCGCCAGGATCAAAGGAAAATTAAACGGCGCAATCCCTCCAACCACGCCCAGGGGGCGGCGAATCGCCATGGATATCCGGCCGGGTGCGTCGGTCGGAATCGTCTGCCCCATGATGCGGCGGCATTCACCGGCGGCGGAACGCAGCACCCCCACCACATACGACACCTCGAACTGCGACTTGCCGAAGGTCGACCCGCCTTCCTCGATCAACAGATCGACAACTTCGCTGCGCATCGACTCGAGTACGTCCGCGGCCCGAAACAGAATGAGCTCGCGTTCGGAGGGCAGGGTATTGCCCCAAACGTCCTTGACCGCATAGGCGGCGTCGATCGCCCGCGTCATGTGCTCCGGCCGCGCCATGAAAACTTTTGCAAACGCCTTGCCGCTGGCCGGATTCACCACAGGCGTCATGTCGGTCGTATCCACTTCAATCGTCTGGCCGTTGATATAGGGTGTAGTCACGTCATTCACCTCGCAAACCGTTGTCAGGCTATCACAGGCGCTCTGCGCCGCACGCGTAATTTCGGCCACCTGCGGCGGACCACGTGCCGCCGCCAAACGCCGTCGTCGGCCTGTCTCGCGGGTGAGAATAATCGTATGCCGCGCGAGGGCGCGGTCTGCGGTGTCAATATTGGAAAGGACCCGATTAGAAAAGAGCCTCGCTTCCATGTCCACATACCTGTCGTTCCTCCGCCGCTCCCTTCCGGTCGGGCTGTCGCTCGGCCTCGTATTCGCTCAGGCCCCGCAGGCGCAGTCCGGGCCGGCAACCCTCGCGGTGACCGGCGACCTCGCCACGCCGCTCACGCTCAAGGTGGAGGATCTCGCGGCCATGCCGCGTGAGAAAGCCACCATCCCGGACCAGGACGGAACGCAAATTGAATATGAAGGCGTCTCCCTGCGCGAGATTCTCAAACGAGCCGGCGCGCCACTCGGCAAGGATTTGCGCGGGAAAGCCCTGGCCAGCTACGTTCTCGCCAAAGCGCACGACGGCTACGAGGTCGTGTTCACCCTGGGCGAGATCGATGCGGCGTTCGGCAATACGCCGATTCTCGTCGCCGATAAGCGCGATGGCAAGGCTCTGTTCGGATATCAGGGACCGTTTCGCCTGGTCTGTCCCAACGACAAGGCCGGAGCCCGTTCCGTGCGCATGCTCGAAACGCTTGAATTCGTCCGGGTGCAGAAGTAGGAATAGTCCCGTGCGCACAGCTTTCACGTTCGCTCTGCTCGCCCTCTTCGGCCAGACTGTCGCCGCGGTGGCAGATTCGGACTACGCATGGAATCTGCCCAAGGGGTTTCCAAAGCCGCGCGTCCCGGCAGATAACCCCATGACGGCCGCGAAAGTGGAATTGGGTCGGTATTTGTTTTACGACACCCGGATGTCGGTGAATGGAAAATCCTCCTGCGCCACCTGCCACAAACAGGAACTGGCGTTCACGGACGGGAAACCGGTGGGCGTCGGCGCGACGGGCGAGAAGCATTCCCGCGGCGCCATGAGCCTGGTCAATATCGCTTACAGCGGCGCGCTGACCTGGAGCAATCCGCAATTGAAGGAACTCGAGCGCCAGGCTTTGACGCCCATGTTCGGCGAGCACCCGGTTGAGCTTGGCTTGCGCGAAGGCGACGGCTTTTTGCCGATGTTGCGCTCCGATCCCAGGTACCGGCCACTGTTCGAACGGGCATTTCCGGGAGCTGCCGATCCCTTCGCCGTCGACAACGTGACTAAAGCGATCGCCAGCTTTGAACGGAGCATCATTTCGGCGCGATCGCCCTATGATCGCTATCACTACGACCGCGACGACAGCGCTATTTCCGATTCGGCAAAACGCGGAGAGATCCTGTTTTTCAACCAGCACCTTTCCTGCTTCCGTTGCCACGGGGGTTTCAACTTCAGTGGCGACAGCATAAGCGAAGGCCGCGGCGCACTCGAAGTGGAATTCCACAATAC
Source organism: Terriglobia bacterium (assembly GCA_963788485.1). Lineage (GTDB taxonomy): Bacteria > Acidobacteriota > Terriglobia > Bryobacterales > Bryobacteraceae > BOG-234. The sequence continues at coordinate 4,590 of CAWBIS010000246.1, read as the reverse complement.
CGGCCTTTACAACCTCTCAGGGGACATGTCCTACCCGTCCCCGAACGTGGGCATTTTTGAGTTCACGAAAATTGCCGGAGACGTCGGCAAATTCAAGGCGCCGACGCTGCGCAATATCGCGGTTACCGCCCCGTACATGCACGATGGCAGTATTCCAACGCTCGATGCCGTGCTCGATCATTATGCGGCCGGCGGCAGGACGATAGCTTCCGGTCCCAATGCCGGAGTTGGCCATAACAATCCGAACAAAGACCCGCTGATTGGCGGATTTGAACTCTCCGTCGCGGACCGGCAGGATCTGATTGCCTTTCTTCAGTCCCTCACCGACGAGGCCGTGCTTCACGATCCGCGATTCGCCAACCCCTGGTAAGCGCCCGCAATTCTGTTATTGAAAAATTACACTGTCTTGTATAAAATGCAAGCAGCCTGATAACCGATGCATGTTATGTCCTGCCATTGCCAATCCGCCATCGAGCATTCGCACGAATCGCCCGATCTGGCCGGCATGATCGCAACTCTCGGTTCGTACGATCGGCTTTTCGGTCCATACCACCTTCAGACGCTTTCTCTCGCGGCGCGGATCGCCGAGGCTCTGTCGGGTTCCGGCGACACACAATCTGCGCGGCGTCTGCTGCAGCGCGTGGTGCGCGATTTTTCCAGATCGGCCGGGCGCACGCACGCCACCCGAATTGCAGCCCTCAACGGCCTCAGGGACATCCTGCTTCGAGAGTCCGACGTGGAGGAGGCGATAGGCGTACAAACGGAAATAGCGGAGTGCTGGCTTCTGCTCGCCGGGCCTGAGGCGCCTGAAACCGCCGCGGCGCGATCCGCACTCGGAACGCTGCTGCTGTTGCATTCCCAATCCACGGTTGAGAACTGAGCTTCGATCCTCGCCGCGCCTCAGTAAATAATGAAATGCTGGCCACATACAAAGCCCCGATAGACATCGAAGAAGTAGTCTGGCGCTCGTATTATCGCTTGACCTGCCACATGTCATGATGGGTGACTCAAGGCGTCGCGCGGCGCAAAAGGTACCATGAACAACGGCGCCCCGGATTGCCATTGCCAAGGTCGGGCGCTTGAGAAGCAAGGAGAACGAGAGAAAAATGACGATGAAATTGGCGAAAGCGGCGTTGCTTTGCACCCTGGCGTCGGTCGCGTCCCGGGCCCAGGTCAACATCGGCGAACAGAAGCCCGAAGCCAGCCTTCCCTTCAACATGACGACGGTTGCTACCTTTGAACTGCCCTGGCGAATCGCCTTCCTGCCGGACGGGCGTATGCTGATCACCGAGAAGATCGGGCCCCTCTGGCTCGTGTCGCAAACGGGAGAAAAGACCGCCGTGGCAGGTACTCCTCCGGTCTACTGGTCGGGCCAGAGCGGCATGTTTGGCGTCTTCCTGTCGCCGCATTACGCCACCGACCAGAGCATCTATCTGACGTATGACGAACCCGGTGACTACGGCGGCGGCCTGGTGCTGGCGCGCGCGAAGCTGAACATCAGCCCGAGGGGATCCAGACTGCAAAACCTGGAGGTGCTGTGGCGCCAGTTGCCCAAGGGCAAGGGCGGGCAGGAAGGCGCGCAGATCGCTTTCGCGCCCGACGGCCAGTCTCTGTTCCTTACGGTGGGCGACCGCATGCGTTTCACCCCGGCCCAGGACCCGAACCAGCCTGAAGGCAAGATTCTGCACCTGACGCTCGACGGAAAACCTGCGCCCGACAATCCGAACTTCGGCAAAACCGGGGCTTCCACCATTCCGTTGATTGATCCGCCAAGCGACACCGAAACAGCGAAGAATGCGAAGGTGGTCAGCACCTATACCTTCACCGGCCCCAACATGACGCCGGCTGAAACATGGGCCAGCGGCTTCCGCACACCCTATGGCATGGCGTTTTCGCCCACCGGCGAATTGTGGGAAGTCGAGCATGGCCCGCGCGGCGGCGACGAACTGAACCACATCGAGAAGGGCAAGAATTATGGCTGGCCCCTCGTTTCCTACGGCAACAACTATAATGGCGTGCCGATCCCCAAACCCCCGACTCGGACCGATCTCACGGAGCCCGTGCTCTATTGGGTGCCGGTGATCGCGCCGGGCAATCTGATGTTCTACACCGGCACGCAGACCTTCCCGCAGTGGAATGGCAACGCCTTCGTCAGCGGCCTCGGGACCACGTCGCTCAACCGCATCATCATGGATGGCCACGGCGGCGCCAAATCCGCCGAACGCTGGAATGTGGGCAAACGCATCCGCGACGTGGAAGAAGCCCCCGATGGCTCGCTCTGGATGCTGGAAGACGCCAATCCCGGCGCCCTGATCCACGTGACACCCAAATGATCGCTTCGCGGGCAGTAAATCCTTCGACCTTAGGCTGTACAAGACAGGAGTCTGAATAGTGCTGAAACGATATTGGATGGTTGCGGCAATGGCTTCGATGGCCTTTGCCGCATCGGTCCCGATGGATGTGACGATCTCGGAGGTCAAACCTTTTCCGGAAAGCTTGACCTCGACCTCCGACGGCGCGCTGATTATCGGCAGCGTGACGAAGAGCGAGATTTTCCGGGCTCCGAAGGGCGCGGCCAAAGCCGAGGTATGGATCAAGCCCGGCACAAATGGCCTGCAGAGAATTCTGGGTGTCTTCGCCGACCAGCGTGCCGGAACCCTCTGGGTGTGCTCCGACAAACTGCCTCCGAACGGCGCCCCCAGCGCGCTCAAGACCTTCGATCTGAAGACGGGTGCGCCGAAAGGCAGCTACGATTTCCCCGGCGCCAACGCTCTGTGCAATGACATCGCGATCGCCCCGGACGGCACGGCATACGCGACCGATACGCTTGTCGGAAGCGTCCTTCGCCTGAGGAAGGGCGCCACCGCTCTGGACGTCTGGGCCAAAGACCCGCAACTCGCCGGCGCCGATGGTATTGCTTTCGGCGATAACGACACCATCTACGTGAACACCGTAACCACGGGTCATCTGTTCCGCATTCCCGTTGGCAAGGACGGAGCGGCTGGCGCGATAACCGAGATCAAGCCCTCCCAGGCGCTTTCCCGGCCCGATGGAATGCGGTCATTCGGCAGGAATCAGTTCCTGCTCATCGAAGGGGTGGGACGTCTCGACCATGTGACCATCGACGGCGATACCGCGAAAATCGAGGTCTTGAAGGATGGCTTCAACGGCCCGACGGCCGTGACCCAGACGGGCAACATTGCGTGGGTCCTCGAAGGCAAACTGAACTACATGAACGATCCGAAGCTGAAGGATCAGGACCCCGGTCCATTCAAAGCCTGGGCCGTGCCGCTGCCTGGCAAACACTGACACGGTGGGGCAGATTGTCAATCTGCGGCGGATTGGCAATCTGCGTGGCCGTTAGCACGAAAACGAGGAGGCCGATTGCCAATCGCCGGGCGTGCCGGAATACTCCCGCCGCGTTCCTACTTCGCCGCCGGTACCGGTTTCGTGGCGTTATCCCAGTGCTCGGCGATCTTGCCGTCCTGTATGCGGAACATATCGAACCAGGTCGAAGTGTACTTCTGCCCCGGATGCCCCGGATCGTCGTACTCGCGCACCAGCGACAACGTCACATAATCGCCCTCAGCCTGAATCGCCACCAGATCCGGCAGCGTATCCGGAATCGGCTTCGGCCCGCCCAGTTTCGTGAAGTAGGCCTTGAAGCCGGCCATCCCGGTTTCTGCGTTCGGGTTGTGCTGGATGTAATCCTCGCGCATGTATTTATCGGCCTGATCGAGGCGCAGCCCCCGCAGCACGATGCGATAAAAATCGTAAGCGATCTTCTTGTTCGCGGCCAGCTTTGGATCGTGGCTCTTTAACATACCCGCCTGATCCTTCCCGGGAACTACCGGGAGCGCGGCGAACAGCGGTGCGCTGGCGACCGCCAGCGCGATGACATGGGTGAAAAGATTCATTGTGGATTCTCCGACGCACCAGCATACACGATCGCGTTCCATACTGTAGATGAATGAACTGCAGGTGACCGATGCCTTCACTTGAAGCCGATTCTCCGTATCTGATCGACGCATCCGGCTACCGGGGCGAGGCGGAACGGATGTTCGCCCCGGAGTCGGAGACTGAAATCGCCCGCATCCTTTGTGAAGCCGCAAAGAAACGAACGCCCGTAACCATTTCGGGCGCGGGTACGGGCGTCACCGGTGGCCGCGTGCCCCATGGCGGCTGGGTGCTGTCGCTGGAACGGCTGCGGCGCATGGACATCCACCCAGGCTATGCCGTCTGCGGCCCCGGCATTCTTCTGCGAGAACTGCAGAACGCTGCTGCGCCGCGCCAGTTTTATGCGCCCGATCCGACGGAGAACAGCGCTTCCCTTGGCGGATCCATCGCCACCAACGCCAGCGGCTCGCGCGGCTTCCTCTATGGCGCCACGCGCCGGCATGTGCGCGGTTTGCGAGTCGTGCTGGCGGATGGCTCAACCCTCGAGTTGCGCCGTGGCGACAAGCCGCCGTTCGATGTCCCCGTTCTGCCCGCGCCCGACACAACCAAAAACACCGCCGGATATTATCTGCGCGCCGGAATCGATTATATGGATCTCTTCATCGGCTCCGAAGGAACGCTCGGCGTGGTGAC
>CAWBIS010000245.1:0-8580 GCA_963788485.1 Terriglobia bacterium | reverse complement strand
GATATTCATCCGCGCACCGACGACGCCGAGGTCTTCGCCAATCTGATCGGCATCGCTCCGGAAGTGAATGGGCGCATCGTCAAAATCCTTGTGCAGGACAACCAGTTTGTGAAGCAGGGAGACGTGTTGTTCGAGATTGACCCCGTTCCCTATGAGTACGCCCTCGAAACTGCACGGTCGCAGCAGGCCGCGCTTGAAGGGCAGATCCGGGATTTGCAGCGAACCGTCGGCGCGGAGAACAGCGCCGTGCTTTCGGCGCGGGCTAACACAAAGAGCTCCCAGGCCAATGTGGAACGCGCATCTGCGGGCGTGGAGGCAGCGCGGGCCGCCGTCACCGGCGCCACCGCAGGCGTCTCACGGGCCGAGGCCGATCTGATGTATGCGCAGAATAATGTGCAGCGCCTGGAGCCTCTGCTGAAGAAGCAGTTTGTCACGGTGGATCAGGTGGATCAGGCGAAAACGGCGGAAAAGGTTAAGGCCGAATCTCTGCGCCAGGCCCGCGCGCAGCTCGCGCAAATGCAGGCAGACCTCGCGTCGGCTGTCGCCCAGCAGGACGTCTCCCTTGCCGCGCTCGAGCAGAGCGGGGCGCAACTCGAGCAATCCACGCGAAGCGTGGCGCTGCTGGAACCGCTTACGGCGCAGCGGCAGGCGCGCGCGGCGGCCGTCGCCAATGCCGAATACGATCTGACTCGGTGCAAGGTGCGCGCCCCATTCGATGCGCGCGTCACCAATCTGACCATCTCGGAAGGCGCTTACGCCCACGTCGGGCAACAGGCATTCACCCTGATCGATGCGCGGAAGTGGTGGGTGATCGGCAATTTTCGCGAGACCGAACTGAAGCGGATCCAGCCGGGTATGCAAGCCGACGTATTTGTGATGTCCCGCCCGGATCAGAAGTTCGCAGGTGTGATCGACAGCGTGGGCTACGGGGTAACCCCGGATACCGCACTGGTTGGGAGCCTTTCTCAGGGGTTACCCGATGTGCAACGGTCGTTGAACTGGGTGCACCTGGCCGCGCGCTTCCCCGTCAGGGTTCGCGTTGTGGCGCCGGACCCGGAATATTTTCGGGTGGGTGCATCGGCCATGGTTGTAATCCGGTAGTGACGTCAAATACCAGCCACATCGAAAGCAGCCCGAGGAGAATCCCCATCAGGCGGTCGCGGCTGGTGGCTAGTGAGGCTCCAATGCCGAAGCCCTGAAACAGCGTCAGGTAGCAGGCCAGGGCCATCTGGCGTCCGAAAACGGAAAACTGGGCGCTCGATGTGCTGGCCCACGCGGCGGCCGCGGATATCAGGGCGAATGCCAGCGTGAACCCCACCAGGGAGTCTATCTCCGGCCGAATCAGAATCTGCGTGCCGATGCCGCAAATCACGCCGCCAAAAAGCAATCCCGCAATGCGCGTGAACAGCCGCCGGCTTGCGGTACCCGGAGTGGTCAGCGGTGCGGCAATCACGCAGGTGACGGTGCAAACCCCCAGCCCCGGCCAATCGATTGCCGACCACACGATGTAGCAGATAGCGGCGGCAAGACACCCCTTGAGCGCGAAGCGAACATTCTGCGGATTGGAAAATGCATCCGGCACAAAAAGGCGCCAGGGCGCAGCGCCTGCTTGCGGAGCGGCTTTGCCGCCGAACTGGAATAGCCAATCGATCAGGACGGTCACCACCGTGCCCAGTGCCATGCCGAAGGCCGTCCAGATCGTGATGCCAATATCGGGTCTGAGTGGGGCCGGCCGCGCCCAGATGATGTTCACCGAAGTAGCTGCCACCAGAATGATGCTGAAGCCAAACGCGAGGTTGTAATTCGACAGCGTGCGCATGGCGTAAAAAGCCAGGAAAAACGTGGTCAGAGCGAAAATAAAGTGAAGCAGCGGATAGTCGATAAAGAGTACGATCCCGGCCAGCGCCAGGGCGAGGCCCGCCAGATTACCCAGCAACAGGGCGAATCCATTCCGAATCACCGACTGCGGGGTGTCGCGCGAAAGCGCCATGACGTAAAAGACCGCAAGGAAGCCGTTGGGCAACTGAAAAAGCAGCACCAGCAGCATGGTGATCACGCAGGCGATCACCGCGCGTCCGGTTTTTGCTGCCCGGTCCGGCGAGGGCATCAGTTCCTGCTTCGAGAACTGCGCGAGCCAGTCAGCCGTGGTCCCAGGTGAACCCATTGCTAAATAGTTCGCTGCGGGTCCTCACGCGGTTACGCAGGTATCATCAAATCAAAGAAACGCTGGAACCGGGACCGTGACCAAAGCCGTCGAGCGAACGAAGAACAGTGTGCGGGGCTGTTGCGGACGGGACCGTTCGGTTCAAACTCTTTCAGCGGCGGCGTGGCGGCGATGACCTCAGAGGCGCCGGATAACGCCGGCGGCCGGAGCGCCCTGGCGGACGAGGAGGGCCTGCGCCAATTGATGGTCCGTTACCAGAGCGCCGATTCTGCGGCAGTCGAAGAACTGGTTGCGCGGCTTTCCCCTGCTTTGTACCGGTTCCTGGCCGGCCCCGAAATGGCCCGCAGCGATGTCGAGGACCTTCTCCAGGAATGCTGGATACGTATCCACCGATCGCGCCAGACCTACCGTCCTTCGGAACCGCTGTTGCCCTGGATCTTTGCCATCGCGCGGCATTCGAAACTGGATGGATTCCGGAAAAAGCGGCGGCTGGGCGTGCGTGAAGTGCTGGTAGCCGATGTAGCCGATATCCCCTGCAGCGCAGCGCCGCCGGAGGCTCGCGAAACCGTCGACATCGGGCATATGGTCGAGAGCCTCCCTCGGGAGCAGCGGGAAGTGGTTTTGATGCTGAAGGTCTCCGGCATGAGCCTGGCCGAGGTTGCGCGGGCGACTGCCTCCACGCCCGGCGCAGTCAAACAGAAAGCCCATCGCGCGTATAAGAAGCTAAGAGAATTGCTGAAGGAAAGTGGTTATGGACGCTGAGAATCGCGTGGATTGCGAGCGGATCGATGCCGAACTGGACCGCCGATTCGGCGGGGCGGCGGCCGAACTCACCGCCGAAGCGCGATCCCACCTCGAAGCTTGTTCACGCTGCCGCGGCCTCTATCGCTGGATGCTCGAAGTACCGGACGGCGGGGTCACGCCGGAGTTGAATCGCCGGATCGAGGCCCGGTTGCTCGCCTCGCTGGGACCCGTGAAGCCGCTTCCCGGACCCGGGATTTATCTTGGCGGTTTCCTTGCCGCCTTCACCGCTCTCGCATGTGCGATTACCGCTGCGATGGGAATTGCCGGGCTGCATCTGATGAGTCTCGTCCAACTGGGGTCGATTACCGTCACGCTGGCGATTGGCGCCATCCTGTGCTCATTCCTTCTGACGAAGCAGGTAGCGCCGGCGATGACGCAGTGGATTCCGACTCCGCTGGCGGCGTTCGTTTTTGCCGTTGCCGCTCTGTCATTGACCGCGCTGTTGTTCCCCTGGCGAACCCCGGACACGGCCATTACGCTGAGCTGGCAGTGTCTCATCCGCGTGCTGGTTATTGCGGGGGTGGCGTCTCTGCTGGCCTGGCTATCGCTTCGCCACGCGGCGGTCCTCTCGGGGACTGCCAAAGGCGCAGCGATCGGCGCCACGGGCGGTCTGCTCGGCGTGGCCGTCCTCCAATACGCCTGTATGTATCAGGAGACCCTCCATCTGCTTCTCTGGCACTGGAGCGGAATGGCGATTGCCACGGGGGTGGGGGCGCTGGCTGGGCGCCTGAGCGATCGGACAAGCGAAACGTAAGGGGCTACTGTGATTCTTCTCCTGTCGGCGCTTTCCATTTTGTTCGGGCAAGCCGCGATCAAGTCTTCGGGCGGCCCTGCAGAGGGGACCATCAGAGTGGAAAAAAAGCTGGTGCTCGTGCCCGTGAGCGTGCTCGACGACAGCAATCGCCCGATACTCGGTCTGGAGCAATGCAACTTCCGGGTCTTCGACAACAAACTAGAGCAGTCCATCGAGAGTTTCTCGACCGCCGACGAACCGATCGCCGTGGGTCTGGTGTTCGACGTCAGCGGCAGCATGGCTCGAAAGTTGCCTTACGCGCGCACGGCAGTCAAGGCGTTCTTCGATACAGCCAATTCCGCGGATGAATTTCTTCTGGTCCAGTTCAACGGTGCGCCAAGAGTTACCGTTCCTCTCACGGGAGACATTCATGCAATCGAGGCGCGCCTGGCATCGGCCGATCCGAGAGGGAAGACAGCTCTACTGGATGCCGTTCACCTGGGCGTGAACGAAATCAGGAAATCGAAATTGAGCCGCAAGGCGCTCCTGATCGTCTCCGATGGCGGCGACAATCACAGCCGGTACAGAGAGAAAGAGATCGGGGAGTTGGCCAGGGAGAGCGATGTGCCGATCTATGCGATCGGGGTCTATGATGCGCTGGATACGGGAGGAAGCACGCCCGAGGAACTGGCGGGGCCGGGCCTGCTCAAGGAGATTGCGGAACAGACCGGTGGCTGGGAATATTCGGTGGGTTACGTGAGAGAGCTCAACGACGCCGCTATAGCGGTTGGCGCCGCGCTGCGGAACCTCTACGTATTGGGATTCTCGCCCTCGAGTGGGTGCAGCGGCGGCGGATATCACAACTTGAGGGTAAGGGTTGTGGGAGTACGCAGCCCCGCCCCGATAGCCTTTTCGCGACCGGGTTATTACTCGGCACCGACGGATATCGCCCCTGCGGGCCGGGTTGGGAATCCGCCCTGCATTCGTCGCGCGTTACGCGATCGATGACGGCGCTCTAAATCAATTCGCGTAGATCCGAGACCCAGAAGTCGGGCTTCCACGCCGCCAGTCTTGCTGGATTGCCGTAGCCGTAGCGAACCGCGCAGGTTCGGACACCCGCGCGACGTCCAGCCTCCATGTCCGTTTCCGAATCGCCGACGAAGAGGCAGTCTTCCGGCTTCGCGCCAAGCGCGTCGATAGATCGCAACAAGACGTCGGGAGCGGGTTTGCACGGGAAACCGTCGGTGCCCTGGACATGATCGAAGTAAGAGAGAATTCCGAATTGCTCGAGAACGGCGCGGGTCGTCGGAGTGCCCTTCGTGGTCGCCGTACCCTTGCGCCCGCCAAGACTTTCCAGAGTCTCGCGCACGCCGGGAAAAACGCGGGTAGAGACATGACCACGCCCGAGGTAAGTGGCTTTGTAGGACTGAATCAAACCATCGAGCTGATCGCGCGATGCGTTCGGAAGAACCTGGGTGAACACCGCATCGAGATGAAAACCGACAAAACTCTTCAGGTAATCGAAGGGTAGCGGTTCCGGAACGTGGGCTGAAAGCACTTGCTGGACTGCGCCGCAAATATCCACGGCGGAGTCCAGCAAAGTACCGTCCAGGTCAAACAGATAGACGTTAAAAGCTGGAATCAAGCGGGAGCGGGGCGCTCTCCCTCAGCCAGACCCGGCAATCGGCGTCCGCCCGAGGTTTCCGGACGAATCACCTGCTGAGCGTGATCCGCGGTGTCTTTTGACGGTCTGGTCGGTGTCATCGGTGGAAGATCGCCGCCGTCGATCAACAGCTTCACTTCCCCGCCATCGAGCACTTCGCGTTCAAGCAGGGCCTCGGCAATGCGCACCATAGCGTTGGAATTCTGCTCGATAATGGCGCGCGCGCGGCTGTAAGCGGTCGAGATAATCCGTTTGACCTCTTCGTCGATGCGGATGGCGGTCTCTTCGCTGTAGTCGCGATGCTGCGAGATTTCGCGGCCGAGGAAGATCTGTTCTTCCTTCTTACCGAAGCTGAGCGGCCCGAGTTCGCTCATGCCCCACTCGCAAACCATTTTGCGCGCCATTTCCGTGGCCCGCTCGATGTCATTTCCGGCGCCGGTCGTCATCTGATTGAGATAAATCTCTTCCGCAATACGGCCGCCCATCATGATGGCCAGTTGGTCTTCGCAGTAGACCTTGCTGTAGTTATGCTTGTCGTCGATGGGGAGTTGCATCGTCACGCCAAGAGCCATGCCGCGCGGAATAATCGATACCTTGTGCAACGGATCGGCGTTGGGCATTACCACGGCGACGATCGCATGACCGGCTTCGTGATAAGCCGTGGTACGCTTTTCCGAATCGCTCAGAATCATCGATTTGCGCTCTGCGCCCATCAGGATCTTGTCCTTGGCCAGTTCGAAATCAATCATCATCACCAGCTTGCGATTCTGGCGGGCGGCGTTGAGCGCGGCCTCGTTGACCAGATTCGCCAGATCGGCGCCGGCCAGACCGGGCGTACCGCGACCGAGCACCGAGAGATCGACGTCGTCGCCCAGCGGGACCTTCTTCGTATGAACCTTGAGGATCGCTTCGCGGCCATTGACGTCGGGACGCCCCACCACCACACGACGATCGAAGCGGCCCGGCCGAAGCAGCGCGGGATCCAGGACGTCGGGGCGGTTCGTGGCCGCAACCAGAATTACGCCTTCGTTCGATTCGAAGCCATCCATCTCGACGAGCAATTGATTGAGCGTTTGCTCACGCTCGTCGTGTCCACCGCCGAGACCGGCGCCACGATGGCGTCCAACCGCATCGATTTCGTCGATAAAAATAATGCACGGTGCATTCTTCTTGCCCTGCTCGAACAGATCGCGCACGCGGCTTGCACCGACGCCGACGAACATTTCCACAAAATCCGAACCGGAAATGGAGAAGAACGGCACATTGGCTTCGCCCGCGATGGCGCGGGCCAGAAGAGTCTTGCCGGTTCCGGGAGGGCCGATCAGCAGCACGCCTTTCGGAATCCGTCCGCCGAGCTTCTGGAACTTGGCCGGCTCGCGCAGAAATTCGATGATCTCCTGGAGCTCTTCCTTGGCTTCTTCAACACCGGCTACATCCTTGAAAGTCACCTTGCGTTGCTGCGTGGAGTGCAGACGGGCGCGGCTTTTGCCGAAGCTAAGTGCTTTATTTCCACCACTCTGCATCTGGCGCATCATGAAGATCCAGAAGCCGATCAGCAGAAGGAATGGTGATGCGTTCACCAGAATCGAAACCCAGCCGTTCGAATTGCTCGATTCGAAGGTCATCTGCACCTTCTTGTCGTTGAGCATGTCGTAAAGCTTCGGATAATTCGAGGGAACTTCCGTGTGGAAAGAATCGCGACCCGTGACAAAATCGCCCTTGACGGTGCTCCCGTTGATGCTGACCGACTTGATATTGCCAGCCTCCACCTCGGTCAAAAACTCACTGAAATTGAGAGATTTATCGGGCTTGGTGTGACCACTTTTGACAACCGCCCAGAGCAGGACTGCCACGCAAATCAGGACGGCCCAGAATATAACTGTCTTAACGTTTGAGTTCACGATACCTCCGCGCCCGGCTCCATGGCCCCCGGGTTCCGATTGTTACGAGCGCGCTTCACTTCGGTTGCAACCGTTCCCATCTGGATAGACGTGGGGAACACGGCATTTGATTCCGTTACTTCACGGATCAAAAGAACATTCCTGCTATCCTGCCCCGCGGCGAACTCGCTCGCGACGCCAAACCTCCGCGTCCACAGAATCGAACCACCGCTCGCAATCACCGGCCAGGTTCTCCGCTGCCATAGAGGCACGCGGAATTCCTGAAACAGCGTCTTTATCTTCTCCGCGGCAGAACGCCCCCTGCGTTGGTACTGGTCGCCCGGCCGCCAGTTCCGCAGCAGCAATGGACCGGCACACCGATCCCAGTCCAAAGCTTGCCCACCATCATTATATACGGCGGGGTTGCGCACCAGTTCGATCTCGATGGTTATTAATCGCTCCGGGATCTCGATCCTGCCGGGAATCGGGAGAGTGGCCTCGAAATCTCGCTCCAGACGGGAGTCGAACCCGACCGGCGCTAGGCGGAGCCAGTCGAACGAACGGTAGATATCCAGGTCGGGGAGCTGTATCCGGCCGCTACCTTCGCGGGTGGCCATCAGAGCGCGAACGGCTTCGATGTGGCGAAAATCGATGCCCCGCAGAGAGCCCTTCACCTTTTCGATCCCGCGGCGAAGCAAGCGGCGCTGAACGGCGACCGCAAGATCGAGAAATGGCTTCGTATCGATGAGAACGGTTTCGGGGCCGCACGAAAGATAATCCGAAGCCAGACGATCGATCTCCGCCGACCAGTATTGCTCCTCCGCCCAGGCCCACGATGCGGTTGAAGCGAGGACCTCGGGCAACGAAGGATTCAGGCTCGCGGAGAGTTCCGGCAGGTGCCGCAGCCGGATGCGGTTGCGGAGAAACTTGAGGTCTGAGTTGGAGCTGTCTTCCCGCCAGTCGAGCTGGTGTTCCGTGAGCCACGAGCGGATGTGGTCGCGGCGTAGTTCGAGCAGCGGCCGCAGGATCCGCGATTCGGTAACCGGCAGAATGCCGCTCAGCCCGGCGGTGCCGGCGCCGCGGACGAACCGGTAGAGCACCGTTTCGGCCTGGTCTTCAAGGGTGTGACCGGTGGCGACGGCGTCGCAGACTCCAGCGCCGATCTGCGCGTTGAAAAAATCGTACCGGTTGCGTCGGGCTTCCTGCTCGATATTGCCGGCTGAGACTGGGGCAGCGAGCACATGCACGGGAAGGTTGAAGCGCAAGCCGAGATCGCGCACGAAGGCTTCGTCGGCATCGGATTCCTGCCCCCGAAGCCGATGATTGACGTGGAGAA
>CAWBIS010000244.1:0-8485 GCA_963788485.1 Terriglobia bacterium | reverse complement strand
CGTGATGTCCAACCTGACGAAGGAAGCCGCGATCGAATCGATCAAAGCGGAACTCGAGGTCTGGCGGCCGCAGCTTGAAGCGCAGGGGAAACTGATCGAGGCGCAACGGCTGCATCAGCGCACAATGTTCGATCTGGAAATGATGAAGGAGATCGGCTACTGCCATGGGATTGAAAACTATTCGCGGCATTTTTCGGGCAGGCTGCCGGGCGAAGCGCCGCCCACCCTGCTCGATTACCTTCCGCACGATTCGATCATGTTCATCGACGAGAGCCATCAGACCATCCCGCAGTTGCATGGCATGTATCACGGGGACCGTTCGCGCAAAGAGATTCTGGTCTCGCATGGTTTCCGGTTGCCCAGCGCGCTGGATAACCGCCCGCTGACATTCGAAGAATTCGAGCATCGGGTCAACCAGGTGGTCTACGTATCGGCCACACCCGGACCCTACGAGCTGACGAAATCCGCGGGCGTGGTGGTGGAGCAGATCATCCGGCCCACAGGGCTCGTCGACCCGGAAATTGAGATCCGGCCTATCAAGGGCCAGGTGGACGATCTGCTGAACGAGATTCGCAAACGTACGGCGAACAACCAGCGCGTGCTGGTGACCACGCTGACGAAACGGATGGCCGAGGATCTGGCGGAATATTATTCAGAGGTTGGTGTGCGTTGCAATTACCTGCACTCGGAAGTCAGCACGCTCGACCGAATGAAGATCCTGCGCGATCTCCGCCGCGGCGAGCACGACGTTCTGATCGGTATCAATCTGCTGCGCGAGGGTCTGGACTTGCCGGAGGTCTCGCTGGTGGCCATCCTCGACGCCGATAAGGAAGGCTTTCTGCGATCGAGCGGCGCGCTGATCCAGACCATCGGTCGCGCGGCCCGGCATCTCGAAGGCAGGGCGATCCTCTACGCCGATGTGATGACGGACAGCATGAAGCGCGCCATCGACGAAACCATGCGCCGCCGCGAGACGCAGCTCCGGTACAACGAGGAAAACGGAATCACGCCGCAGTCGATCGTCAAGCCAATCGATATGAGCCTCGTGGCGATCGCGGAAGGGGACTATGTGACCGTCCCGGCCGAGCCCGAGGAGAGCGATGAGGAACTGACGCCCGCGCAGCGCGAGCAGTTCATTGGCGAACTGGAGAACCGCATGCGCGAGGCGGCCCGCAAATTTGAGTTTGAGAAAGCCGCCCAACTTCGCGATAGAATCAAACACCTCAGAGCGAAGGACGTGGCGGGGATTGGAATTCCGGTTTAAATATGGAGTGCTGGGGGCGGGAGCGGTGGCGAAGAGCCTGATCGGCAAGCTCCCGTCGAAGACGCGGGACTTCGGGCCGGTGTCGGCGGTCTCGTATCGCGTGGCGAGCCGCATCGCCAACACGTTGCGAGCCGGCCATCCGGTGCGGACCATGCAGGAACTGAACGACGCCGCCGTGCTGTTGTTCCACGCGCCGCCGGATCAGGCGGAGACTCTCCTGGAATTGCTCGAAAGCGCCGGAATCAACTGGGAGGGCAAGGCGCTGATCTTTTGCGACTGCCATCTGGATGCGGCAGCCCGTACCCGGTACAATGCCCTGGGTGCGAGCACGGCCGTGGCGCGGCAGTTTGGTATTCCGGGCCGTGTTGCGATCGCGGGCTGCGGCGTCGCGTTGGTTGCGGCGCAGCGAATCGCGCGCGAGCTGAGGCTGCGACCGGTCGAAATCCTGCCCGGCGCCGCGGACGTGTTCGACGCGGCCGTTACGCTGGGGAATGCCGCGATTACGCCGCTCATCGATTGCGCGGCGTCGCTGCTGCGGCAAGCCGGAATCAGGGATACCGAGGCGGCGCGGATAGCGGCTGCTTTGTTCCAGCAAACGGCCAGCGATTATGCGCATTCGGGCAAGCAAAGCTGGGCGTGGTACATGCGCAAGCCGGATGCGGCGCAGATCGAAGCCCGGATCGCGTCGGCCGGCGAGCGTCCTGGGCCGGTGCTGCGTGAGTTACTGTTGTTTGGCCTGGAGATATTCGATAAGTACCCGGAGATTGCCCGCGCTCTTCGAGCCCGATACGACTGAGAGGCGCCGCGGGCAGTTTTTCACTCGAGGGTAACAACGGTCGCGCCACGGCCGCCCGATTCCAGAGGCGCATCGCGAAAGTTCCTTACGAAGGGCGTGCGGGCAAGTATGGCCCGCACCATTTCCCGCTGCACGCCGATGCCCCGGCCATGAATGATCCGCAACGCCTTGAAACCGAGCCGGTGAGCTTCGGCCAGATACTCCTCCACCACCGCTTTCACGTCGCGTGGCGGAACCGTGTGAAGATCGAAAACATCCGTGACCGGGATGCGGAAAGGGATCTCGGATTCGCTCATAAAACGAAAGCCCGGCCGGGCTGCATGAGCCGGCCGGGCATTTTTAATATTGCAGCGCGCCTGACGAAACTAGCTTGCGTGTTCCAGCTTGTATTCACTCAGGATCTGCTCCATTTCGTCTTTGATATGGAGCTTGAGCTTTTTCAGACGATGTTCTTCCAGTTCCTCTTCTGTGGTGAGGGCCGGTTTTGCCTCCAGCGCCTCAACCTTCCGCTTGTACTCGTGATGTTGATCCGCGAGCTGGCGGAATTTCTCATTCGTCTGCATCAGGTGCGCTTTGAGTTCTGCTTGTGCGTTCTGTTCCATTCGTGGCATCTCTCCTCAGTGGAGTCGCCTCGCCAGACGGTCACTGGAACCTGTGGCCTCGATCCGGCAGGTAGCTTCACTTCATTTGAAGTGGCGAACGATTCACCGCTCGTCTACCAGGACTTTACCATGAACGTTTTTTCATGACAACTGCGTTTACCGTTCCCTGATTGTAATAGCCGGGACGAAAGCCGGCTTCACACCAGCCGAGCTTGCGGTAGAGCGCGATGGCCGCGGCGTTTGGCTCGGCCACCTCCAGGAAAACGATGCCGCGCGCCTGCCAGGTCACCTCGTTCAGGAGAGCGGACCCAACGCCGCGGCGGCGCCATGCGGGATCGACCGCCAGATTCAGGATCTCCGCTTCGTCCGGTGCGCTTTGCCGCCACGAGCAGAAACCGGCCGCGTTCGAACCGATGAACGCCACCAGCAGGGGAAATCCGGAGTAGTCGCCCAAAGGCCATTGCGCGGTTTCCGGACAACGGCATTGAATACGAGCGACGGCCGCAAAATCCCGCTCCGACGCGGGGCGCACCACGATCGAGGCATCGATGGAATCAGTCGTGCAGTCCAAATACCATTGTGACGCGAATCGTGGTTCTATTAGTGGCTTCCATGGGACTGTTGGAAGCCGGCCTGGCCGAGGCCCGGCTGGCTCAGCAAAAGTTCGATGCCATCGAAGCCGGACGGTTTCGCCCCGGCTCTCGCGTATTGTTTCCAGCCGCCGAGATCGACTCCTGGGTAACCCGACAGGCGAAAGCGATCGCGCCCCGCGGCCTGAGCGATCTGCATTTGATATTCGGTGACGCAAGCGTTACCGGCACGGCGGTGGTCGATTTCAGCCAGTTCCGGGAAAGCGGCGCGGGAGAAATCCGGAACTGGATCGCAGGAAACCTTCTGGCCGGCCCGAGGCCCGTAACGGTGTGGATGCGGGTCGAATCGCGCGGCGGTGAGGCTCGAGTGGATGTGGAGCGCATCGAGATGGCGGGTGTTCCGGTCGAGGGAGCCGTGCTGCAGTTTCTGATTCGCACATGGTGGCCGGGCGTGACGATAGGCGAGTGGTTCGGTCTCGCCCGGCACATCGACCACATTGCGGTAACGCCGCGGGGAATCTCGGTGTTTGTCGGAAAGGATTAGTTGCGCGAGCCCGGGGCTTCGGAACGGCCGGCGAGCGGCTGCACCACTCCGCCTCCGCAAACCGCAACGCCTGTGCGAATCAGCGCCTGCAGAAAGTTGTTCAGCATGGCGTAACACACCTGCTCGGTCATGGGCTGCTTGCCGGGAAGCCGGAAGGTGGCGGGCAGTTCTTTGGCGATGCGCAACCGCAGGCCATTCGCCAGATTGCGGCCGGCGCGGTCGCGCTTGTTGGCGACTGTCATTGGCGTCTGCATCACGCCACCGGTTCTGCCGTCGACGTAAAACTGGCAGCGGGAGAACCAGCCGAGATTCGCGGGATCGGCCGCATCGAATAACAGCAGGGGCGTTTCCCTCTGATCGACGGTCAATTCGAGCAGAATGCCGCGCGCCGATTCCTTCAGCTTCGCGTCGAAGCCCGCCTGCTGCACTACGGTCGATATGGTGGCGGCGTCGATCTCGAGCAGTATGAACTTGTGCCGGCCGGCCTGAAGAACCTGCATAATTTCAGCTCGCCGAAGCGGCCTTTGGAAACGCGTCGCAGGCGGAGGTGACGTCCGGGAAAAACGGAATCACCTGGTCCATATGAGTAATCTGAAAAACTTCCAGCACGCGCCCGGTCGCGCCCGCCACGTGCAACTGCGCGCCCGATTTCGAAGCTTTTCCGAAGCAGTACGCAACGATGCCTATGCCGGTGCTGTCGATTGCGGAAACCTGCGCCAGATCCATCACGATCTTTCGCTCGCCTTCGCTGAGCGCCTTGACGATAGCGATTTCGATCTGACCGCTCTCGCGCCCGATCGCGATTCGCCCCCCGAGTTCGATGATCATAATGCCGGGATCGCGTTTCCGCGACGTCAGGCTGAGAACCATTGCTGCACCTTTCCTTGCTGCCTTTTCCTTGCTGCCTTGATTTTTCAGGATACCGAATGTGGCGTTACCATGTTTGGCGTAGCCATGATTATCCGTAAAACCCCATCCGTTCGCTACTCCGAGATCACGCCCAGGCAGACATATCTGAGTCGGCGCCGATTTCTGACGGCCGGCGCCGGGGCCCTCGCCGTTCCCTTTGCCGCGCGAGGCGGCACCAGGCTGGAAGGCATCACCAAAAGCCAGTTCAGCACGAACGAGCAGCCGACTCCTTATCAGGGGGTCACGACTTACAACAACTTCTACGAGTTTGGTACCGGCAAGAACGAGCCCGCGAAAAACGCGCGGAATTTCCGCACCTCGCCGTGGACGGTTTCAATCGAAGGCGAAGTGGTGAAGCCCAGAACGCTTGATCTCGACGCGATCATGAAACTGGCGCCTCTGGAGGAACGCATTTACCGGCATCGCTGCGTCGAGGGATGGTCGTTCGTGATTCCCTGGGTCGGATTTTCTCTGAGCGCGCTGCTCAAACAAGTGGAGTTTACGCCGAAAGCGAAATACGTGGCGTTCCAGAGTTTCTACGACCGCAAGCAGATGCTGTCTTCCGAGGAGGCCCACATCCGGTTTCCTTACATTGAAGGCCTGCGTCTCGACGAAGCGATGCACCCGCTGGCGCTGCTTTCCGTTGGAGTCTATGGCGAAGTACTGCCGCCCCAGAATGGCGCGCCGCTGCGTATCACCGTTCCCTGGAAATACGGATTCAAGAGCATTAAATCGATCGTGAAAGTTCGTCTGGTGGAGAAACAACCGCCCACTACCTGGAATCTCGAATGGCCGGAAGCGTATGGATTCTACTCCAACGTAAATCCCAAGGTGGACCATCCGACGCACAGCCAGGCTATGGAGGAACGGCTCGGCGTGGGCCGATTCGGGGAACGAATCAGGACGCAGTTGTTCAACGGCTACGATCAGGTTGCCGGTCTCTACGCCGGGATGGATCTGAAGCGCTACTACTAAGGGCATGAAGAAGGTCTGGTTGAGCGGGTGGACCAAAGCCCTGCTCTCCATCTTGTGCGTGGCTCCCTTCGCGAACCTGCTTTGGCGGGGCTACCGGAACGACCTCACGGTCAACCCCATCGAATTCATCACGCACTATACCGGCGACTGGATGCTTCGCCTGCTGCTGATCACGCTGGCGATCACACCACTGCGCGCGATTCTGAATCAACCGCAGTTGATTCGCTTCCGGCGTATGCTGGGCCTGTTCGCGTTCTTCTACGGATTACTCCATCTGACGACGTGGATCTGGCTGGATAAAGGTTTCGATGTGGGCGAGATGTGGGACGACGTGGTGAAGCGGCGATTCATTACCTCGGGAATGCTGGGGCTCCTGCTGATGGCGCCCCTGGCGGTCACCTCGACTGGCTGGTGGGTGCGGCGCCTCGGTTACAAGCGATGGCAGAAATTGCACCGGCTGGTTTACCTGAGCGCCATTGCCGGAGTCGTCCACTACTACTGGGGCGTGAAGTCGGATATCCGCTTGCCCATGCTTTACGGCGCGATTCTCGCACTTCTGCTGCTGTATCGCGCCGGCGCATGGGTATCGAAGTTGAGCAAGTCGCGCGGACCAGGCGGAGATGCGATCTCAGCGGCGGAACGTTCGGGATAGAATGTACATCGATGACGCACCGGCTGAACCTGCTTGCGGCGATCGTGTGTCTGTCGATTCCGTCGGCATTCTGCCAGAACGATGCCACCGACCCGGCCGGCGGCGGCACCGCGCTTGCGGCGTTCGCCAGCCAGAAAGGCAAACCTGCCGGTGCCACGCCGCGCGCTGCCGATGGTAAGCCCGATCTTTCGGGGATCTGGAGCCCCGACCGCACGTTCATCTACGATATCTCGACGTCTCTTGCGAAAGGCGAGGAATTGCCGCTTCAGCCATGGGCGGCAAAGCTCGCCAAAGAGCGCATGTCGAAAGACGACCCGGAGGCGAACTGCCTGCCCGCGGGCGTGCCGCGCATGGCTCCGTACCCCTGGAAGATCGTGCAGACTCCGCAGCTCGTGGTGCTTCTGTTTGAGGGCAACATCCACACGTACCGGCAGATCTTTCTCGATGGCCGCGGCCATCCCGAGGACCCGCAGCCGACCTGGTACGGGGATTCCATCGGCCGATGGGACGGCGACACCCTGGTGGTCGATTCGAATGGATTCAACGATAAGTTCTGGTTCGATTTCGCCGGCCATCCGCACACGGAGAAACTGCACATCGTCGAACGATATCGCCGGCCCGATTCCGGCCACCTGGATTACGACGTTACCATCGACGATCCGGGCGCCTACACGAAACCGTTCACGATGCACGGCCACTCGGTCATCACCAACTCCGAGTTAATGGAGTATGTGTGCAACGAGAACAACCAGGACGTCCCTCACATAGTCGGAAAAGATACGAGAAAGTAAACTACCGGGAATGAAGGTTTACGAGGTTAGTAAGGGCAGCACCAGTCTGGAAGGTCTGCGCCGCGCTGAGCGGCCCGACCCGCGGCCTGGTCCGAATCAGGTTCTCATCCGCGTGCGCGCGGCCTCGCTGAATTATCGCGACCATGCCGTCGTGATCGGCAGGTATATGGGGGGCGCGGTGGATCGGGATACCATTCCGCTGTCCGACGGAGCGGGTGAAGTCGTCTCCACTGGCCCCGGCGTAACCCGGTTCAAGATCGGCGACCGCGTTGCGGGTACGTTCTTCCAGGTGTGGGCCGATGGTCCGCGTTCGAAGCTGGTCCCCGCTTTGGGAGTGCCGCTCGACGGGATGCTGGCCGAGTATGTGGCGCTCGACGAGAACGGAGTTGTGGCAATACCGCCGAGCTTGTCCTTCGAAGAAGCGGCAACGCTGCCGTGCGCCGGGGTTACAGCGTGGAGTTCGCTGATGGTGCTCGGCAATCGCGTCAAGCCGGGCGATTCGGTTCTCTGCCTTGGCACGGGCGGGGTTTCCACGCATGCCCTGCAGTTCGCGGCGGCGGCCGGGGCCAGCGTGATTATCACTTCGTCAAGCGACGAGAAACTGGAGCGCGCGCGCAAATTGGGCGCGTACGCCGGCATTAATTACAAGACCCATCCCGAATGGGACAAAGAGGTTTTGCGGCTGACCGGCGGGCGCGGCGTCGACCATGTCATCGAGGTGGGTGGCGTAGGTACACTCGCGCGGTCTTATCAATCGATCGGCTTCGGTGGGAAGATCGCGCTGATCGGTTTTCTGGGCGGCCCGGCGGGTCAGCAGGAACCCTACGCGCTCATGATGAAGGGCGGCAGCCTGCACGGTGTTGGCGTTGGCAGCACGGCGATGTTCGAGGAGATGAATCGGGCAATCGAAGTCAACCGGATCAAGCCGGTAGTCGACAAGGTTTTCCCGTTCGATCAGACTCCCGAGGCGTTCCGGCAGTTCGCGGCGGGGGATTTTTTTGGGAAAATTGTCATTACCGTTTGAACCGGTCCACACCGCTGGCGGCAGGGCTATTAGTCGATACAACCGGCTCCGAATTCTTCAAACGCGGACGACGTGCAATAGCCGAATCGAAGGATAGCAGGCGCCCATCGTGGGTTTGCCTTGTGTGAGAATCCTCCCCATTCGGGACCGCCGGTTTGCTTCATGAAGGCGCCGTTCCAGATGCGCGAAAATCGGAGGATGGTCGACCGAGTAGCCGCCGCCATCGACCGCTATCGGGTGCTTGCCTGCGCCCGGCGCATCGGCGTGGCGGTTTCAGGCGGCGCCGACTCGGTGTTCCTGCTCCATGCGCTGCGCGAACTGGGCCTGGCCGCGGCGGT
>CAWBIS010000243.1:0-4271 GCA_963788485.1 Terriglobia bacterium | reverse complement strand
AAGTCAACCACAAACCTGCAACTCCAATTCGAAAACCAAGTCAAAATGGCTCCCCTCACTCCAAAATGGGTCCAGCCCTCTCATGGCAGCATCCAAGAGGTTATCGTCCCCTCCGATCCAAGCGAGTTCACTACCAAGTCCATCTCTCTGGTCGATCTCCCTCCGTACGCGGTCTTCGCCAGGTTCTCGTTCCCGCCCTGTGACAAGGCAGATGAACCCACATATGCAACCGTCCAGATTGGACGTAATGAGCATATGAATCTAAACAGCGACCTGGTTTACATCAATCACAGCTGTGAGCCATCCGTCGTAAGTATCCCTTTCTCTTTCTCTGATCCCCTACATATCCGAAGTCGGAGATCGAATCCGAACCGCTTCTCTTTCACTGTCTCAAAATTCACTACGTATTAAACTCTCTCCTGTTTCCCCTTTCTCCCTCTTTTCCTTCGATTTAACCGAACTGCAACCGCAACCCTTTCTTCTCTCCTCCCCTCTCAAACCCACAACTCACCCAAATCCGCCCCTGAAATAACAGACTAACAAACACCCTAGATCTTCGACACAACCTCCCTCTGCGTCCTCGCTGGTCCAAACGGTCTCAATAAGGGACAAGAACTAACCTTCTTCTACCGTCCACGGAATGGGACATGGCCCAAGGCTTCTCCTGCTTCTGCGACTCCCAGAGCTGCCGAGGTTACCTTTCCGGTGCCAAAAACATGAGTAAGGATACGGGTTCATAAATTCTTTGATTTTCATCTCATGTACTCTCATACCCTCCCAGAAGAGCTCACGTTGTTCCACTTCCTCTTGGGACAATATGCTGACTCCCTGATTTTCCAGGCTCCGATGCCCTCAAGGGTTATTGGCTTCAACGTTCACATTCGGGAGCTGCTCGAGGAGCGCGACGCCGACGGTACTCAAGGAGCGCGTGTTCCGCGACGAAATGCTGGAGGCGCGCAGGCGGCCCGATGGCCGCGCCTTCGATCAGATCCGCTCCATCTGGGGAGAAGCGGGGCTGCTCCCGCGTACGCACGGTTCGGCGCTGTTTACCCGTGGCGAAACCCAGGCTCTGGTAACGGTAACACTCGGCACGAAGGACGACGAACAACGTGTCGAACTGCTCGAACCCGGCGAATCCTTCAAGCGCTTCATGCTGCACTACAACTTCCCGCCGTTCAGCGTCGGCGAGGTCGGGTTCATGCGTGGCCCCGGCCGCCGCGAAATCGGCCATGGCGCTCTGGCTGAACGCGCCGTCAGCGCCGTGATTCCGGACGAAGCGAAGTTCCCCTATACCCTGCGAGTGGTCAGTGACATTCTGGAATCCAACGGATCGAGTTCCATGGCGACCGTCTGCGGCGCCAGCCTCGCGCTGATGGATGCGGGCGTACCGATTCAGGCGCCGGTCGGCGGCGTCGCGATGGGTCTGGTCAAAGAGGGCGATAAATACGCCATTCTGACCGACATTGCCGGTGCCGAGGATCACTACGGCGATATGGATTTCAAGGTGGCAGGCACGAAAGACGGCATCACTGCCCTGCAGATGGACATCAAAGTCGCGAACGTCACCACGGCGTTGATGAAGGAAGCGCTCGAACAGGCGCGCCGCGGACGTCTCTTTATTCTCGACAGGATGAACGAAGTTCTCGCGGCCACGCGCGGCGATATGTCGCCCTATGCGCCGCGGATTTACACCGTGAAAATCCCGCAGGACAAAATCCGCGACGTCATCGGACCGGGCGGTAAGGTCATTCGCGGCATCATCGAGCAAACCGGTGTCAAGATCGATGTCGAGGACGACGGCACGGTGCATGTGGCCTCGAACGATTCCGACGCCGCCAAAAAAGCGCTGCAGATCATCGCCGACCTCACCGCTACCGCCGAAGTGGGCAAGACCTATCTCGGGAAAGTGGTCCGCATCGTCGACTTCGGGGCATTTGTCGAAATATTCCCCGGGACCGACGGCTTGCTGCACAT
The DNA here is from genome assembly GCA_963788485.1 of Terriglobia bacterium. Classification (GTDB taxonomy): domain Bacteria; phylum Acidobacteriota; class Terriglobia; order Bryobacterales; family Bryobacteraceae; genus BOG-234. The sequence continues at coordinate 2,297 of CAWBIS010000243.1, read as the reverse complement.
CAGCGAAATCGCCGAAAGCCGCGTCAAGGAAGTGCGCGACGAGTTGAAGGAAGGCGATCAGATCCTGGTCAAGGTAATCGGTCTCGAAGGCAACAAAATCAAACTCAGCCGCAAAGCGGTGTTACGCGAGCAGCGTGAAAAACTGAAAGCCGGCGCGGCGTAAAGCTCCGGCGCAAACTGGGCGGCGCAAAGCTGCGGCGCAAACTGGACGGGATAGCTGGCGGCAACGTCGCCAGCTTTTCCGTCATCTCGTTTTTGCGGCCCTGGCTTTACGCGTATCCTCGGCCAGTTGCCTGGCGATTTTGTCGGCCACGTCGGCCATAGCCCCGCGAAATTTTCCCCCCGCGCTTTCCTGCGTCGTCGACCAGAGAACGTCCCCGTCGGAATTTACCAGTCGGATCGAAGCCGATGTTTCGTGGCGCCGTTCTTTTGTCCGGCTCGATTCGCTGTCCGTTATCCCTATGCCTTGCGACTCATCCGACGACGTTCCGTTTGTATAGTTATGCGTGCCGCTTCCAGACCCGGAAGTCACGCGCACTCCGATCGAATCGCTCGTATTGTGTTCGTCCGTGTAAACCTTGTCGTCCGCCGAACCGCGTAGAATCGCGTCCGCCCGCTCCTGATTCTCCGTAATCGCGAAGAGCTTTGAATTCTGCAGCGCCGCGATGATCATGTCGCGCATCTGATCGGAGGTATGCCCCCCGCCGAGCTGATCGACATAGATTTTCTTCACCTGCGCCAGATCCGGCGGCGTTGCCACAATTTCGATGGCCGCGGCCAGCCACGGCAGGACCAACAGCGCCGCCGCCAGCCGAATCCAACGTGTCATCCCTTGCCGGCCTTTCGCGCTTCCTCGTCCTGAAACTCGACCACACGGCCGGTTCTCGCCTCCAGCGACACCAGCAACGGCCGGATGTCGTCCTTCCCCACTTCCAGAACCATTGCCTGCTGTCTTCCTTCGGCATCCGTATACCCGATAGTCAGATAGTGGGTCTTTTTCTTGCCCAGCAGAAACATCGGCGAAATCAGGGCCGCTTCCACGTAGCGTCGGCTCATCCGCATTCCATATTCAAGCGTGGTGACATCCTTGTATGGAATCAGAAACGAGTTACCTCGCACGCTCAGCTTGAGTGCGTCGTCTGAATGAATGTCGATCCTGGCGCTCGACTTGTTCGGTACTCCGGGCACGGTCCCGCCTGCATAGAGGACCCGGCTTCCGGTGTCTCCCGCCACCAACAGGGACGAGAGAACGAGCAGCATTGAAATGCTTGCCTTCACACTCCATCGATACCATGTTTGTGCGGGGCAACCCCTATTACCTGGGGCCTCCGGAGGTAAGCGAACCGCGCCCTCTCGCGCGGGGGTTAGAATGTCGAACAGATACCTATGCCCCTCTCCGTGTTAAAAGACATTCGCAGGATATACGCCGGTTTGAACGCGGATGAGATACGAGGCGCGGCGTATCACGATCTCAAGGTTGGCCTCATGGCGGGGACCGAAGAGGAATACCAGGCCATGGAGCAATTCCTCGCCCCCCGCGGAATGGACCCGCGCGCCCGCGCCGACGCTTTGCGCACCATTCACCGTGTCGACGGCACTCCGCCTGCCCGGTTCGATTTTGTCCTCTGTGCTCCCGAAGTTCCCCTGCCCGCCAACGGCTACCGGTTCGACCCGTCCGACACCGGGTCCACGGCGAAAACCATCGTCTCCGGGCACTATCCCCTCGAATTGTCGATCGCCCGTAATTACCCGCTGTTCCGGCGCGCTGCCGCGGAGCGCATCGTGCACCGCGTCTCCCGCGAGAACGCGCTGTTTTCACTCGTTACGGCCCTGCCGAACGTGGTCCCGAGCATCATCGATCTTCCATGGGCCGTGGGCGAATTCGCCACCGATACCGCCTTTCTCACCATGAACCAGATCCGCATGGCGCTGCTCATGGCCGCGCTGCACGGCCAGACGGTCGGATACACCGAACAAAAAGGACAGATTGCCGCGATCGCCGCGGGCGCATTTGGCTGGCGCGCCCTCGCGCGGGAACTGGTGGGCAAGATTCCTCTCGGCGGCGGCCTGATCCCCAAAGCCGCCGTGGCTTTCGCCGGAACCTATGTCGTCGGCCTGGGGCTGGAGAAGGTCAACCGCACGGGGACAGGTCTCTCGAAGCTGGAAAAGAAGGACGCCTGGGCCTCGGCTTTCGCCCATGGAAAGGAAGTAGTATCGGAACTGGCGCCCACTGCCGCCCGGCGGGAATAGGGGCTTTTCAATTCCCCGTCTGCAGCGATTCGGCTATCGTCCGAATT
>CAWBIS010000242.1:0-6645 GCA_963788485.1 Terriglobia bacterium | reverse complement strand
CCGCGCCACCGCGGCCGCCGCCAGCGCCGGCGCCCGGCTGCAGCGGCAGAATATTGAATTGCCCCGACATGAAAATCGCGCCCTTCACGCCCACGCCCTTCGGTCCCCAGAGTTCGGGACGGCCGATGTAAACGCCCAGCGGCCCGTTACCCGCCGATTGCGCCCAGATGAACATGCGATCGGGGTTGCCTTTGTATTTCGCGATGTTGTTCTGCACCCACTGCACCATCAGCGAAACATCCTTGCCGCCGGAATCCCAATCGGGGCCGGGATGGCGCTGCATGTTCACGCCGACCATGCCGTTTTGCGTGGCCCAGCGCATGATGTTGTCGTAGAATGCGTTCGCTTCCCGGTCCTGCTGCTCGATCCGGTTGCCCGCGCCTCCCGCGATATACATGAGCACGGGGCGCGAGGCAGGTCCTTTGTCGGCGGTGAAGATGTCCACGAAGTCTTTGGGATTGGGACCGAACGAAACCTCGCGCGTGATAGTGATGCCAGGATAGAGCGGCGTCACTTTACTGTTGATGTCGTTCATCGGCATCAACGGCCGGTAGAGCCTGGCGGTACAAGGCGGATCGACAATGTGCCCCATCTTCAGCAGTCCGGCTTCGATGTCCGGGGGCACCTGGGCCTGCGCGACGACCGCAGCCAGCAACATGGGGGCATACTTCACCGTCGTCCGGATTTTCATGAGGCCTCTCGAGGGGAAGGAACAGCGGGTCGATCGTGGCCCGCTGTCCCAAATTCAAAAAACTATTTCACGCTGGCGACGGTGAGAGTGTCGCCCTTCAGGCTGGCGTCCAAAGTGACATGTTCTCCTGCGTGGGAGACGATCTTATCCTGGTTGGCGATCTTGTAGATCTTGCCGTCGGGGGTGACGAGCACGGCGGGCGATCCACCCTGTATGCATTTCTTCGCGCACTGGGCGTTATCCTTCATTGCGGGCATCGTGGAGCACGTCGTGTCCTCAACGAAACCCTTGAACTCCGCAGCCAGGCCATTCGCGGCAAGACCGAGGGCCAGCGCGCCAATGATGGTGAGTGTCTTCATGAAAGCATCTCCTTGCTGCCGTAGTGCAGCTCCCAATAAATATATCCTAAATTCGGCTTAAGCGGAAACCACCCGGCCCCGATGCAACCCGAGCAGGATCTGCACGATCCGATGCGCAATCAGCTCGTGCAGCGTGAGCAGTTCGCGATTGGCCCGGGTCAGGGCATCGGCGTCGGCTGCGTCAACGGCCGGGCCGCCTGCTTTCAGTGCGTCCGTAGCCTCTTTGACGATGGGATCGGCGATCACTTCTCCCGCCATTTCCCAAAGGGTGATGAAGCGATCGACAGCCGTCGGGAAGCTCACCTCGAAGACACCGAACTGGCTGGTGGTGCGCGGCGGTTTGTAATCGAGGTTAAAAGGCCCGTTGTACCCGTGGCTGCGGAGCAGGACCAAAACATTCAGCCAGTCAAGCGGGTTCACGAGACCCACGCCGATATCCACATCGTGTTTGAGCCGGTAGCCGTCGTTGATATCGAAGTGAAAGAGCTTGCCCGCCAGCAGCGCGCGCGCCAGAGCGGCCCGCGGCGCCACGCCCCACATCAGTTCGTGGAGATACTCGGGATTGAGGCCCACCATTTCGGGATGCGTCAGCAGGCCCGAGGCGATAAAGGCGAGCATGGAGTCGCTGGTCGGCAGAAGAATTTCCGCCTGAGGCTCGAATGGTTTGGCCTCGAGACAGTGCTTCAGCGTGGGTCGCCCTTTGGCGCGGGCGGCTTCGATATCGTGTTCGCAGGCCGCGTTGATGGCCTGGGCGTACCAGCGCAGCGTTTGGGTTTCTTCGATCGCGCCCTGCACGAAATAGCCGAGCGATCCCGGCCAGTAGACCGCGAAACTCGCGCCCAGTTCGTGACCGATATCGACCGTGTTCTTCACGCGGAATCTCGCGTATTCGCGCACGCCGGGCGATTCGGCCGCGGGCCCGGCCGCCCACACCGCGTGGTGGAACGTCTCCGCGGTGACCATCGAGCACTCGACTCCGTTCGCGGCCAGGGCGGTCCTGATGCGCTCGACAATTTCGCCCTGCCGGTCCTTACCGAGCGCCTCGGTCGGAATCACGTCCGTGTCGTGCGTGCTCCAGTAGCCGATGCCGATCTCGGCGTATTTGCGGATGACATCCTCAAAACCGATCTCCGGACGCGTGGGCGCATGGAAGAGCGCATGCCCGGTATACGCCGCTGCCCACTGCGGTCCGGAGATGAAGTATTTTCGCCGCGTCGCCGGACTATAAGCGCCGCCGCATGCCGTCATGAGACGCGAAACCAGCGCCTGCTGCTGATTCTCAGGGATGGGAGTCATCGTATAAACTCAATCTTCGCAGCAAACAATCCATGCGGATCGTCGATATTCGCGCCACCACTGTAACCGTACCTTTGGAAGCTCCGCTGCGGCACGCCAACGGCTGCCACTGGGGACGATTTGTGCGCACGATCGTCGAAGTCGAAACCGACAACGGACTCATCGGATTGGGCGAAATGGGCGGAGGCGGAGAGTCCGCCGAAGCCGTTTTCCGGGCCATGAAATCTTATCTGATGGGCCGCGATCCGGCGCGGCTGGAAGAGATGCGGTTCCTCATTGCCAACCCCACCGCGTCGCTCTACAACAACCGCACGCAGATTCTGGCCGCGCTGGAGTTCGCCTGTCTCGACATTCTTGGGCAGGCCTGGGGCGTGCCGGTCTGCGAGATCCTCGGCGGCCGATTGCGCGATCGCGTTCCGTTCGCGAGCTACTGCTTCTTCCGTTACCACAATGCGGAAACCGGTAAGGGCGAGGTGCGCACCGTCGATCAGATGGTGGCCACCACGAAAGCGCTGAAATGTAAATACGGCTTCACCACGCATAAGCTCAAGGGAGGCGTCTTCCATCCGGATTACGAACTGGAGGTCTATCGCGCACTGGCCGCCGAATTCCCCGGCGATTCGCTGCGATTCGACCCGAACGCCGTCTGGTCGGCCGAACAGGCGATCCGCTTCGGTCAGGCCATCGAAGGGCTGCGAAACGATTATCTGGAAGATCCCGTGTTTGGCTTGAACGGCATGCGCCGCGTGCGGCAGATGGTGCGAATTCCGCTGGCGACGAATACGGTAGTGGTCAATTTCGAACAGCTCGCCGCTAATGTCCTCAATACAGCCGTGGATGTCATTCTTCTCGATACGACGTTCTGGGGAGGGATTCGGGCCTGCATCAAAGCCGCAGGCGTTTGCGAGACGTTTCAACTGGGCGTTGCGGTGCATTCGTCCGGTGAACTGGGCGTTCAACTGGCGACGATGCTGCATCTGGGCGCAGTGCTGCCGAACCTGTCATTCGCCGCGGACGCGCATTATCATCATCTGACCGATGATGTTATTCAGGGCGGATTGATGCGGTACGAAAATGGCGCGATCAAAGTGCCGGATGGGCCGGGGCTGGGAGTGAAACTGGATCGTGACAAGCTGGGCGAATATAGCGAACTCTATCGGCGCCTGGGAAACTATCCCTACGATCAGGATCCCGGCAGGCCCGGCTGGACTCCCCTGGTGCCGAACGACCGCTGGGCCGATCCGCATGCGCAATTACTTTGACTTGTCGGGACGCGTGGCCGTCGTCGTCGGCGCTACCTCGGGACTGGGCAGAGCCATTGCTTTCGGGCTCGCCGAACACGGGGCCGATGTGGTTCCGACGGGCCGGCGGCAGGAGCAACTGGAAATCGTGTGCGAGGAAATGGAAGCGGCGGGCAGACGCACGCTTCGCCAAACCACCGATGTAACCAGCCGCAAATCGATCGATCGATTGCGGGACGCCGTTTTGGCACAGTTTGGGCGCATCGACATCCTCGTGAACGCGGCTGGATATACGTTCAAGCAACCGGTGGCCGAAGTGAGCGAAGAAAAGTGGGCGGGCATTTTCGATACGAATCTGAACGGAGCTCTGCGCGCGTGCCAGTCTTTCCACGAGCCGCTGAAAGCCAGTGGGAGAGGACGCGTCATCAACATTACTTCGCTGGGATCGTTCCTGGCGTTTCGGGATGTCGGCGCGTACTGCGCCAGCAAGACCGCGCTGCTCTCGTTGACCCGCAGCCTGGCATGCGAATGGGCGGGCGACGGCATCTCCGTGAATGCGATCGTGCCCGGCGTCTTCCCCACGGAGATGAACAGCTCACTGATCCTGGGCTCGGCTCGCGGCCAGGAGCTTTTGATGCGAACTCCCATGGGACGATTTGGGAAGGCCGAGGAATTGATCGGCGCGGCAGTGCTGCTGGCATCGGACGGGGCGAGTTTCATCACCGGCCAGTCGATCGCGGTGGATGGAGGTTATCTTGCATCGGGCGTTAATTCTTAGTGTCCTCGCGGCGGCGGGATTGCATGCCGAGACCGGCTACGATGCCTGGCTGCGGTATGCGGCGAAGTATAGCCAGACTGTTCCGGCAGTCATCGCCAGCTTCGACGATTCGGCCGTCGCCGGCAGCGCGCGGAGCGAGTTGATCCGGGGCGTTCACGGCCTGACTGGCCGAACGCTGCGCATCGAATCGGGAATTCCAAAGGAATCGGCGCTTGTAATCGGCACGATCGATAAACTGCCGCCGCAATGGAATCTGCACGCGGCGATCGAGCCGGATGGCTATTGGCTGAAGACGATCGCGAGTGACGGCGTCCGGTATACGGTGATCACCGGCGTCAACGATCGCGGAGTGCTCTATGGCGCATTCGCCTTGCTGCGGAAGATGTCGCTCGGAGAAGGCATTGGTGAACTGGATGAAAGGCAATCGCCCGCCGTTCCGGTGCGCTGGGTGAATCAGTGGGATAACCTCGACGGCTCGATCGAGCGGGGTTACGGCGGGCGATCCATTTTCTGGAACCGCGGCCGGGCGCGCAAAGATCTGAGCGTGGTCGCCGATTACGGCCGGCTGCTGGCCTCGGTGGGCATCAACGGCTGCGCGATCAATAACGTTAACTCCGACCCGCGAATACTGACGCCTGAGCTTATCGAGCAGGCGGCGCGCATCGCGGATGCGCTTCGGCCATGGGGTGTACAGACGGTGATCTCCGTCGATTTCGGCAGCCCCAAATCAATGGGCGGCCTCGATACGTTTGACCCGCTCGACCCGATGGTGGCCGCGTGGTGGAAATCGAAGGTCGATGAAATCTACCGCGCCATACCCGACCTTGGGGGCTTCGTGATGAAAGCGGATTCGGAAGGCCGCGTGGGCCCTTCCACCTATGGCAGAACGCATGCCGACGCCGCCAACGTGGTCGCGCGGGCGCTGATGCCGCACGGCGGCCGCATCTTTTATCGCGGCTTCGTTTACGACCATCACATGGACTGGCAGAACCTGAAGAACGACCGGGCCCGCGCCGCCTACGATAATTTCAAACCGCTCGACGGGAAGTTCGACGATAACGTTGTGATCCAGATCAAGAACGGCCCTATCGATTTTCAGGTGCGGGAACCGGCATCGCCGCTTTTCGGCGCGCTCGAGAAAACGAACAAGGCCGTCGAGCTGCAAATCACGCAGGAATACACGGGCCAGGCGAGACACATGGTGTTCCTCGTGCCGATGTGGAAAGAAGCGCTCGATTTCGACATGCGGGTGCACAATGCCGCCAGTCCGGTGAAGAAACTGGTGGGCGGGTTCGTGGGTGTGGCGAATGTCGGGCTGGACGATAACTGGCTCGGTAATCATCTTTCGCAGGCGAACCTTTACGGCTTCGGACGCCTCGCCTGGAACCCGGATCTGAGCTCGCAGCAAATCGCTTCGGAATGGACGCGGCTGACCTTCGGCGACATCCCGGCGATCACCGCGATGCAACTCAGTTCGTGGCGCACCTACGAAAACTACACCGGGCCGCTGGGTCTGCAGACGCTCACGGATATCACGGGAAACCACTATGGCGTTTCGGTGGAAGCATCGGAGCGTAACGGCTGGGGCCAGTGGCATCGCGCCGATGAGAAAGGCGTGGGCATGGACCGCACGGTGGCGACCGGCACGGGTTATATCGGCCAGTACAGCCCGGCTGTCGCGCGCATATATGAATCGCCGGCGAATTGTCCGGACGATCTGCTGCTTTTTATGCATCACGTTCCGTATGTTTATAAACTCCATTCGGGCAAGACGGTCATTCAGGCGATTTACGATTCGCATTACGAAGGAGCCGAAGCGGTCGAGGGTTATGTGCGCGAGTGGCGATCGCTCAAGGGCCGGGTGGACGACGATCGTTACCAGGAGGTTCTGGATCAGCTCGAATATCAGGCTGGCCAGGCCCAGGTATGGCGCGACGCGGTGACTAGCTGGTTCCTGCGCGAATCGGGCATAGCGGACGAAAAGGGGCGTGCAGGCCGCTATCCGGGCCGTTTCGAAGCCGAATCCATGACGCTCGAGGGATACGTGGAGACGGATGTCAAGCCATGGGAAGCGGCATCGGGCGGCAAGGCCGTTGCCTGCCCCATCGACAAGTGCACCGCAACCCTCCGATACAACGGCGCGCCCGGATGGTATACGATTCGCGTGGAGTATTTCGATCAGAACAATGGCGTCTCGGAATTTCGGCTGCTGGTCGGCGGCCAGACGATTGACGATTGGGCGGCGGATGCCGTTTTGCCGGGCGGCAAACTTGACGGCAC
>CAWBIS010000241.1:0-35860 GCA_963788485.1 Terriglobia bacterium | reverse complement strand
GATGTATTGCTAATGCAGACCAGGGATGCGGTTGCAGAGCAGAAGAAACCTGGTCCGGGGCCGGGCCACGCGGGCGCGGAGCTGGAGAAAAACTAAAAGGTTCAGAATGATCAACACAAAAAAGCACCTCTCTCGACGAACACTTTTACGTGGAGCAGGCGTTTCAGTCGCGCTTCCTTTCCTCGACGCCATGCTGCCTGCCCAGTCACCGATACGCGGAAGTGCCGCAGCGCCTCCGTCCCGGTTTAGCTTCGTCTATGTCCCGCACGGGATGATCATGGATGAGTTCACCCCTGCCTCGGAAGGGACAAATTTCGAGATTACGAATATTCTTACTCCGCTGGAACGTTTTCGAGACTGTCTGACCATTGTGAGCGGCCTTGAAGCGAAACCTGCCGGAGATGGAAGCGCCGGCGATCACATGCGGTCCGCCGCCGCGTACCTGAGTGGTAGTCCGCCGCAGAAAAATGCCGGCCAGAACGCCTACCTGGCCACCACGGTAGATCAGGTGATCGCCCGGAAGATCGGCCGCGATTCGCCCCTGGCATCGCTCGAAGTCGGAATCGAGGACACCGGTTATACCGGCATCTGCGATGACGGTTTCAGCTGTTCCTACCTGAACACCATCTCCTGGGCAGGACCGCAAAAGCCGCTTCCCATGGAGAGAAACCCCCGGGCAGTTATGGAACGCCTGTTTGGCGACGGAAGCACGGCCGGCGAGCGCATCCGGAATCGCCAGGAGAACGGCAGCATTCTGGATTCGATTATGCAGGAGGCTACCCGTCTTCGTACCTCGATCGGACCGGGCGACCGGACCCGGCTGGATCAATATCTGGATGAAATTCGGGAGATTGAGCGCCGCCTGCAAGCTTCCACCAAAGCCTCGGCGGACCTGCCCGAGGCGGGTGCGGCAGCCGGGCTACCGCAATCGTGGGACGAGCACGCCAGGCTGATGTATGACCTTCAGGCGCTGGCTTTTATGTCCGACATCACTCGAGTATCCACGTTCATGTATTCCAAGGACAAGATCAACCGGACCTTTCCGGAGAGCGGCATTAAAGCCGGGTTTCATGCAGCGTCACACACCTCCGGTAACCCGGCGGCCAAAAAAGAGTTCGCGCAGATCAACCGGTACCACCTCGATGTCCTGGCGTATTTCGCCAGTAAGCTTCAGGCTACGCCCGATGGAGACGGCACTTTGCTGGATCATTCAACGATATTGCTGGGCAGCACGATGAGCAATGGCGATATCCACAATCATTCTCCGCTGCCGATGGTTCTCCTTGGCCGTGGCTCGGGCCAGATCAAGGGAGGACGGCACGTTCGTTATCCGCAGCATACTCCGTTATCCAATTTGCTGCTCACCATCCTGCACAAGGCCGGTATTCCGGAACAGAAATTCGGCGACAGTACGGGGCCCCTCGAAATTTAACAGAAACCGCTCCCCAGGAGGTGGATGACATGCGCAGAGTGTATCTCGTCGCAGGCCTTTTCTTCGTTCTCTTTTCTGCCGCCGCGAGTGCGGCCGTCGGCACCGTGGCCGATGCCGCCATGAACGGGGATATCCCGCTCGTGCGCTCCCTGCTGCAGCAGAAGGGCGACGTAAATCAATCACAAGCGGATGGAACTACAGCACTGCACTGGGCCGTTCGGCAAGACAACCTGGAATTGGTGAAGCTGCTGATCGGAGCCGGCGCGAATGTCAAGGCGTCGAATCGCTTCGGCGTTACTCCGCTGTTACTGGCATGTGTCACCGGGAATGCGGCGATGATCGAAACGTTACTGGAGGCAGGCCTGGACGCCAACGCCGTTCTCTCCGATCTCGGGGAAACACCCTTGATGATGGCCGCGAGGACGGGGAACCCGGACGCCGTCAGCGTTCTGCTTTCCCGTGGGGCGGACGTCAATGCCAGAGAGAGTTCGAATGGACAGTCGGCCTTGATGTGGGCCGCCGCTGAAGGCCACCCCTCCGTTGTGCGAATGCTGGTCGGGCATGGTGCGGATGTAAATACGCATTCACATTTCCACCTTGTCCAGCCTGTCGCCGTGTCGGGACCTTTCGCACGAGCCAAAGCCCCTGCTTCCGCCAGTGCCGTACCGGACGGTCCGGAAGCTGCGTCATTAAACGCGATTCAGGCTGCAAACGGCCCGGATGACAAGCTTGCCCTGCTTTTGAACTTTGAAAAGCAGTTTCCCAGGTCCAAACTTTTGCCGGATGTTTATCAGGACATACTGCGGATCTATGAGCAAAGGAACGATCTCCGCAGCATCGGAGCGGTGCTCGACAGAATACACGCGCGTGAGAGGCAACTGGACAGACAGCCCGCAGGTGGGATGACATCGCTCATGTTTGCAGCCCGCGAAGATCGCCTGGAGACGGTACGGTTTTTGGCCGAGAGCGGCGCCGATTTGAATTCGACCATGGCAGATGGAACGACGGCTCTTTTAATGGCGATTCTTAACGGGCATTTCGAGGTGGCGAGCCTTCTGCTAAGTCGTGGGGCCGACCCCAACCTTGCGGACAAGGACGGTAAGGCGCCTCTATACGCGGCGGTGGAGATGCGCGATTGGTGGCCAACCGATACCCCGGAGCCGGCGGTGAATAAAGGAGTCGCTCTGACATTCATCAAGACCCTTCTTGATCGCGGAGCGGATCCAAACGTGCGGTTAACGGGCAAGCCGCCTTTTCGAGGCGGCGCCAATCGGACCTGGCTGAACGAAGTGGGAGGAACTCCGTTTTATCGGGCTGCCGCGTCCGATGATATTACCGTACTGCGCCTGCTGCTCTCTCGTGGAGCGGACCCTTCGATCACAGCCAGCGATAACTCAACTCCGTTGATGGTTGCATCGGGCGTGGGTTTTATTCCGGGTGGCGCGTTTACGTGGCCGGAAAGCGACGGACTGGAAACACTTCGCTTGTGTAGTGAACTGAATGACGTGCATTTGGCTAACACTGCCGGCGTGACGGCGCTCCACGGGGCTGCATTCAGAGGATGGAACGCCGGTGTTCGCTTCCTGGTGAATCAGGGTGCAAAGCTGGACGCAAAGGATAAACAGGGTCGAACACCTATAGAGTGGGCTGACGGCCTGTATCGCGGCGGGGGCATAGCTCCTGTAGTTCAACTTGAAACCGTGGCGCTGCTCAAGCAATTGTCAAAGTGATACATAAGAGTGCTTGCAGGGGAAATTGGATTGGTGATAAACTCCGGGGCGATTGACGAATCTCGCTGTCGGTGAGAGGAAAGATAACGACTATGCGCACTTTCAGATTCCTGGCAGGTCTGCTTGTGTTTATTGCAGTGGCGTGGGGGCAAAGCGACCGCGGCACAATCACGGGGACTATTTCGGACCCCGCCGGCGCCGTAGTCCCGAACGCTCCCATACAAGCACGACAGCTCGAAACGGGAGCCGTCTACCAGGCGGGCAGTTCCACAACGGGGAATTACACGCTCTCGCAATTGCCCACGGGAACCTATGAGCTGACTGTCGAAGTGGCCGGATTCAAGAAATTCGTCCGCGAGAATCTGGTGCTTCCAGTAGCGCAAACGCTCCGCGTGGATATCACTCTTGAGGTGGGTGCAAGCACTGAGTCGATAACAGTTACCGCGCAAGCGTCTCTGTTGAAGACCGAAAGCGGCGAACTCAGCCATAATGTTCAGACCCAGACTATGGATGAGCTTCCTGTTTTGGGAACCGGCAGCAACGCGGGAAGCGCAGGCATTCGAAATCCGTATGCGGTTCTGCAAATGCTACCCGGTTCGGCCTGGACGCCCGATACGAACATTCGCCTGAATGGCCTGCCCAGCAACACCGAGACGCTGCAAATCGAGGGGCAGAACGCAACCAACAGCCTGATTTATACGCAGTCCATGACACAGCCAAGCGTGGACGCGATTCAGGAGTTTGCCGTTCAGACAAGCAACTATGCCGCCGAGTATGGTTTGGCCGGAGGCGGATTTTTCAACGTCACCATGAAATCCGGCACAAATCAGTATCATGGAAGCGCGTATGAGTACTTTGTCAACGAAGCGCTGAATGCGGGTACGCCTTTCACGAACAATGGGGATGGTCAGTTACTCCGGCCGCGGCAGCGCCGCAACGATTATGGCTTCACACTGGGTGGTCCGGTGTGGATTCCCAAAGTCTTCAACGGCCACGACAAGCTTTTCTTTTTCTTCAGCTTTGAGCAGTTCCGCCAGACCGTGATCACGAATAATACCCCGACCACGGTTCCCACTACACTTTACCGGCAGGGTAATTTCACACAAGCCCTCACCGGACAAGTCGTCGGTACCGATCCTCTGGGCCGGCCTATTCTGGCCAACGAGATTTACAATCCGGCTACGCAGCGTGTTGTCGACGGACAGACTATTCGCGATCCCTTCCCCAACAACACAATCCCCCTGTCGCAACAGGATCCCGTCGCACTGAAGATTCAAAGTCTGATCCCTCTTCCGACTTCCTCCGGGCTGGTCAATAACTATCTCACCACTTACCGCAACCCTACGCTCAGCATGATTCCTTCGCTGAAGATGGACTACCAGTTCAGTTCCAAATCGAAGCTGTCCGGATACTGGTCGCGAACATCCACCAGTACCCCGAACAACGGGCCCCTGCCGGTGCCGATCACAACGGCAGTTTCTTCGGCTATCGTGGCACATACGGTTCGTGTGAATTTCGATCAGACGGTTACACCGACCATGCTGCTTCATTTCGGTGTCGGCCTGATTGACTTGAATGACAATGAGCCGGTACCCGCATACAATCCCGTTTCCGGCATCGGACTGACCGGAACATATACGGATCTGTTTCCGGCACTGCAGGGATTGACTTCGAGCACGGGTCAGGGCGGCATGGCGAATATGGGCCCGGGCGTTGCGGCGCGGATCATCAACACAAAGCCAACGGCAACTACAAGCTTTACATGGGTGCACGGTAATCACACCTACAAGTTTGGCGGAGAAATGATTCTGGAGGGATATGAGGCCAAAAATCAGACCTATGCGAACGGCTGGCTCGTGTTCAGCGCGATCGAATCCGGACTTCCTTCCACTAACGGCCAGGCTCTTACGGGAGGCAGCCCCGGCTTCCCATATGCCAGCTTCCTGTTAGGCGCCGTCGACAACGGATTTATCGGTGTGCCGTCAGACTCGCGGTTGGGAAACCATGCCTTTTCGTGGTTTGCACAGGATTCCTGGAAAGTGACTCGAAAGATCACCTTCGATTACGGGTTGAGGTACGATTTTCAGAGCTACCTGAAGGAAGAGCATGGCCGGATCGCCTATTTCTCGCCCAGCACGCCGAATCCGGCTGCCGGAGGACTATTAGGCGCGGTGGCGTTTGACGGCTATGGGCCGGGACATTGCGACTGCAGCCTCGCTCATAATTATCCCTATGCCTACGGGCCGCGCCTCGGACTTGCCTATCAGATCACCCCGAAAACAGTATTCCGGGCTGGCGCCGGTGTGTCATATTACACGACGAGCGATAACGGTCTCAATTCTTACTCGACGGGCTCCGAATACATTTATTCGGCGTCGACCTACGGTACTCCCGCCTACACACTGGCGTCGGGCTTGCCATACCAGATCACCTGGCCGAATCTGAATCCGGGTCAGGTGCCACTGCCGGGTACCATTGCCTCGCCCGGCCAGCAGATCGATCAGAATGCCGGGAAACCCGCGAGGATACTATCGTGGAGCGCTGGGTTGCAGCGCGAAGTTTTGCGGGACTTCCTCGTCGAGGCGGCATTTGTAGGGAATCGCGGCGTGTGGTGGAATTCAGCCTATATGAGCTGCCTCAATTGCCTTACTCCCCAGATTCTGGCAGCGCACGGATTGAGCCTTAACAACCCGGCCAACCTGCAACTCCTGGGTCTCCCGATTAACTCGCCAACAGCCATCGCGGACGGATTTGGTACTCCGCCGTATCCGGGTTTCCCGCTGACCGCCAGCGTGGCGCAGTCGTTGCGGCCTTTCCCCCAGTTCAGCGGCATCACAAATATGCATTGGGCTCCGGACGGCGACAACTGGTATGACTCCATGCAGGCCAAGGCAACCAAAAGAGTTTCCCATGGTCTCGAATTCAGCAGCTCCTTTACGTGGAGCAAGAGTTTCGCCGAAGGGACTGAAGGGGATATTTCCACTCTCTCGCCTGTCACTCCTGCCACCAACGACGTCTACAATCGCGCGCAGAACAAGTATCTTTCCGGCCTGGATCAGCCATTTCTGTTTGTGTTCGCGGGATCGTATACCACGCCCAGGATTGCGGCTTCGGGCATTCTCCGGAATAAGGCTGTGTCGTGGATCGGGAGCAACTGGCAAATAGGCGCTGTGTTGAGATACTCGAGCGGCCTGCCGATCATGGCGCCAATAGCCACCAATGGTTTGGCTCAGTTGCTGTTCCGGAACACCGGCGCGACTGGCACGACAGGGGGGACCTTTATGGATCGGGTGCCAGGTGTCCCGTTGTATACGGTGGACATCAATTGTCACTGCTACAATCCGAACACCACGTTCGTTTTGAACCCGGCAGCATGGGTAAATCCGCCTGCCGGCCAATGGGGCACATCCGCGGCCTATTATGACGATTACCGGTATCAACGCCGGCCTGCGGAGAACATGAGCCTGGCGCGGAATTTCCGCATCAGGGAACGGATGAATCTGCAGATCCGGGCCGAATTCACCAATATCTTTAATCGCGCGGAACCCAACAATCCTTCTTCTTCGAATGCGTTGGCGGCCCAAACTACGAACGCGGCTGGTCAAACCACCGCGGGGTTCGGATACATAAACACAACCACGGTTTTCAGCGCTCCGCGTCAAGGACAGTTGGTCGCTCGGTTCCAGTTCTGAGCGCGAACACGCCCGCGTCGAGTCTCTTGTTGCACCGGTGTCGGCGCGCCGCCGCGCGGGAACCGTCCGCCCCGCGCGGCCACTTACCTGGTCTTGACGCAATAGGATTATCTAATTGCCTTTGGGAGCCGCGTCCGCTTGCTTCGTGGGATCCCTGCGATGTCCTGTTAGACAGGCCGCAGCGGCGGGGCAGAGCAAAACAGTAGAGCAATCCACCCACAGCGCGGGATGGGTTATCACGTTGGTGGGGAATCTCACAAATACCAGATTCCGCGGAAACAGCCCTCTGTCACCAAATCGCAATTGCTGATTAAGCCCCGTTTCGAAACTGTGTCGGAACTTAGCCTTCTTTAATTCGGGGGAGCCGCGCGGGCTGAAACATACGTTATGTTTCAGTATTCTGTCCCGCACCCGAATATAATAGGTCCGCTTAGCTTCACTCTGCCAGAGAAAAGTTACCAATGAATTCAATCTCGCACGCCACAAGAGCCCCGGCGGCTCAGGGCACGGGTTTTCGACATGCGTCGCCTGGTTGTTACCGCGCGGGGCTGATGCTGAGTGTCTTATCACTGCTCGGCGCAGTTCCCCTCTGGAGCCAGCAGGCCTATGTAGCGAATTTCTACTCGGACAGCGTATCGGTGATCGACACGAGCACGAATACGGTCGTGGCCACGGTGGCGGTCCCGAGCATCAACTCGGAGAATACCCAGGGGAGCCGTCCCGTTGCCGTGGCGATCACACCCGATGGGACCCGTGCTTATGTGACGGCCAACTATGATGACACGGTGTCGGTGATCGACACCGGCACGAATACAGTGGTGGCCACCGTGGTCGTGGGGAACAGCCCTTACGGCGTCGCGATCACACCCGATGGAACCCGTGCCTATGTAGTGAACAGCTTCGATGGGACGGTGTCGGTAATCGACACGAGCACGAATACAGTTGTGGCCACGGTCGGCGGTCTGGCAAGCACTCCTTACGGAGTGGCCATCACGCCCGATGGGACCGTTGCATATGTGACGAACACTGGCTCGAACACGGTGTCGGTGATCGACACCAGCACGAACACGGTGGTAGCCGGCGTGGGCGTGGGTTCCAGTCCTTACGGCGTGGCGATAACGCCCGACGGAACCCATGCCTACGTGGCAAACGTGGGCTCGAACACGGTATCGGTGATCAAGACCAGCACGAATACGGTGGTGTCCACAGTGGGCGTGGGGACATATCCTTACGGCGTGGCGATCACGCCTGATGGGACGCGTGCGTATGTAACGAATCAAGGCGGTACCACGGTGTCGGTGATCGACACCAGCACGAATACGGTCGTGGCGGCCGTAACCGTGCCGACATATCCTTCGGCTGTGGCGATCACGCCCGATGGGAGCAGTGCCTATGTGACGAACGGTAACAGCACTACCGTGGCGGTCATCGATACCAGCACGAATACCGTCGTAGCGAGCGTGGGCGTGGGGCTCGCTCCACTTGGCATGGCGATCACGCCCGCGCCCAGGGTGCCGTTTTCCGCCTTCAGCGCGGAACTGCAACTGTTGACCGGTAAAGTGCCGGCATTCGATCTGGAGGCGCGCTTCACGCTCGGCGCCGGCAGCGATGGGATCAACCCGCTCACCGAACCCGTCACGCTTGCGGTCGGCAGCTACACGGTCACTCTCCCGGCGGGCTCTTTCCATGAGGTGAGACTGGGTTCCCTGACTGGCTATTTGTATGTCGGGAGTATCAATAAAGTCCTGCTCAATCTGCAGATCGTCCCGGCGGGGGACAACTCCTATGCTTTCGACGCCGCCGGTGTACCGGTGGCGCTGACCGGCTCGACCAGCGCGGTTCCGATCACGCTCACCCTGGGAAACGATACGGGCACCACCACGGTGACGGCCCTGGTATTTGGTTAGTAAGAGAAAGTGCTGCCAGTCTTGATGGCTCAGGTCACTTGGAGCTGGGAGAATCGCGATGCGCGAAAGACCCCAACGGACGCTTGTCCCCCTGACACCGCAGCGTGTGCTGCTTCACAAAACCTGTTTCGGCTGCGTTAACCACGGGCGCGTGACAAATGTGATTTGATTTGCCACTGTGCTGATTGCACCTGTTCCTTCCCATCCCCGAGGAGTTTAACCCGATCGGGTATTGGAGTTCGGGGCGATCTTCAGTAACACTCGTTTGAGTGACTCTCACAATGCGATCGACTGCTTTCCGGCATGGATCCGGATTCTTGCGAAGAGCCATCTACATCGCCGGCATCTTAATCTGTGCCGGAAACGTGCACCTTGAAGCCCAGACTGGCTGCGGAAATGCCGTGGCCAACGCAGCGTCCGTATCATCCTGCGGCGCCGCCACTGCCGCTACCCCGACGCTCACGAACATTTATCCACCGAGCGGTCTTCTGCCGGCCGGCGCCACCAGCGTGAACCTCTCTTTCACCTCACCCGAGGCGGCTTCCTGCAGATTTTCAGTCGGCAGTTCGCCGGGGTTTGACTCGATGCAGGCGTTCGATACCGGCGGCGCGGTTGTCGCTCACAGCGGTACGATCTCCGGCCTCTCGAGCGATCCACGAGTGACGAACTCCGTCTACGTGGCATGCAGCAACAATCCGAGTGACATGACGACGCTTCAATATCGGGCGGTCGCGTTCCCGAGCGAGTCCTATCCGCGTATCGGCAGCATCTGGAGCGGCGGATACGTATACGCGACGAATCCCGCGCTGACCCAGAAGATCGGACTCTTCCTCGGATCGGGTTTCACCCCGCAGCAGGCGACCGCGATTCGCGCGGCAAATCCAACCGCGATCATCCTGCCCACGGTCAACGCCACGGAGACGATAGACGGGTCGCCGGTAGTTCCCGACAACTACTTTCTGAAGGACATCAACGGTAACAAGATCCAGGACTGGCCGGGAGATTACCTGCTGAACCTCACCATGCCGGCTGTCGCCCAGTTCATGGGGAACTATGCGGCGCAGATGGTCGCGCAATCGGGTTATGCGTTCGACGGCGTATTCTTCGATAACGTCAAGACAACCATCGCTTACATTAACGACCTGGCGGGTAATCCGATAGAATTCGACTCCAACAACGATGGAATTGTCGACGATCCCGCGACGCTCGATGCTGCCTGGGTTGCCGGCGTTTATGCGGAAATTGCCGCCTTCCGGCAAGCTCTGCCGAATGGCTACACGGTGGGGCATATAGGCGACCTCCCTCCGTCGCCCACCACACTTTCCCTGTTCAATGCAGACAGCCTCGCGTTCCCCGCTGTCGACGTGCGCGAGGGTAGCGACGCGTTCTATTCGATGCTGAACACCTACAATAACTGGTTCACGGCGGGACAGGCGCCGGTGGTCGCCATGGTGCAATCCTCTCCGCCCAACCAGATTGCATATGGCTACGGCTTCCAGCCGGAGAGCGTCATGCTGCCCTCCACGCAACAGTTCGGCCAGAGCTTTTATCCCAATATGCGGTTCGGTCTGGCTACCGCTTTGATGAACAACGGATTTTCCACCTACGATTTCGGCGACACTGGTGCGCCGGTGGCCTGGTGGTATGACGAGTACAACTTCAATCTGGGCGTGCCGCTCGGGCCTGCAACACAGATCGCGCAAACGGCCGCGCCGGCGATCCCTGCCAACATGCTTTTGAATCCCGGCTTCGAAGGCAGCCTGAACGATTGGCTTCTTGTTCTAAATCCGCCGGCGGCCGCCAGTGCGGCTCTGGATTCCGCAATCGTGGCACAGGGGAGCACCTCCGCCCATGTGACGGTCACAACCATCGGCACGTCCTCCTGGATGGTCTCGCTTGAGCAGGACAATGTACCTCTGGTGGCCGGGGTCAACTACCAGTTGCAGTTCTGGGCGCGCTCCGACAGCGAGCGGCGCATCGATCTCCATGGGCTCGGCGGACCGCCGAACTTTTCCCCTTATGGCTTGTGGTCGATCGTTGCACTCAACAACTCCTGGACCTTTTATACGGTCGATTTTGTGGCTACGACGACAGCCAACGACGGCCGCATCCAATTCCTGATGGGCGACCAGACGGGAAATGTCTGGATTGACGGTGTTTCGCTTTATCAGTCGCCCACGGCACTTTTTCGGCGCGATTTCACCAACGGCACGGTGCTGCTGAACGGGACCGCCGGCACGCAGACGATTTCGCTGGAGCCGGGTTTTCAGCGTTTCAGCGGTACGCAGGCGCCGATGTATCAATACATCATCGACGATGCGAGCTCCAGCTTCAGCGCGACCGGGGCCTGGAGCACTGTCACGTACGACACCGGTTTTTTATCGTCGGGCGGAGGTGAGACAACTACCGCGCCCTGGTATCACGCATGGAACCGCACGCTGCAGCAACTCAGCGGCGGTACGGGAACCGGACAGTGGAATCTGAATATCCCCGCGGATGGAACATATACGATCCAGGCATGGCTGCCGGCGGCGCCGACCGCATCGACCTGGAGCACCAACGCCGTGTATCAGATCGTTTCGAACGGCACAGTCATTGATACCGTCAGCCTCGATCAAACGACAGCGGCAGGCGGAGATCAGTGGCACACCCTGGCGACACTGAATCTGACCGCGGCGGACAATCCGCAAGTCGTGATTTCGAACGGAGCCTCAGGTGTGCTGGTCGCCGATGCCCTCTACGTCACATCGGCTGCCCTTTACAACAACGGGGCCGCGGCTCCCACCGTGACGCTCGCTCCGATGGATGGAATTCTTCTCGAGCGCCAGACTCCGGTTGCCGCTCCGCAGGGGGCGCTCAACAACGTCCTCGACACCGCTACATGGCAACCGGGAATTTCGCCGGGGTCGCTTGTCTCGCTGCTCGGGTATGGCTTCGGGACCGCCACGCTGAATTACACGCCCAACGGTAATCTATTGCCAACATCGCTGGGCGGCATTTCGGCTACGATTGACGGGATTTCGGCCCCGATTCTTTCGGTCAGCCCGACCCAGGTTGTCGTCGTATCTCCGGATGACACAAACATCGGGACCGTGCCGGTGCAAATTACGGTGAATGGCACGACTTACTCGAGCACCGCGACGCTGCAGACTGTAGCTCCGGGTATCCTGCCGACCTCGTCGGGAGGGTTCTCTTATCCGCAGGCCCTACACCCGAGCGGCGCACCGGTTTCCGTTTCTTCGCCGGCGATTCCGGGCGAGTCGATAACCCTGCTTGCTTCGGGTCTGGGAGCGACCAATCCCGCAACGCCGGCGACGCAGACAGTCTCAGGCTGGAATCCCGCGGTGCTTCCGGTTACGGTGACAATCGGCGGTCTTGCCGCCGAGGTCAACGGCGTAGCGAAGGTATCGCCCGGCAGCTATTCGATAGTTGTGACGGTGCCGCCGTCGGTCGGAGCGGGAAACCAGGTGGTGCAGGTCGCGGTCAGCGGATTTACCAGCCCCACGGGAGTCTTTCTGCCGACGAGTTCTCAGAGGCCTTACCGGCCCCGCTGAGATCCACCGTCTTGACCCGCGCTGCGGACGACAAGTCCGCTCCGGCGTGAAACTCGCCCTCGCCCGCGCACGCTGCCTGAGAGGTACGCGCGGTCGTCTGGCGTCGGTCGGTGGGGACTCCGAAAAGCTGAACGCTCATTGCTTCCCACTGGGATCCTGATCGGCCTCGCCTTGCTTCCCTCGCGAAAACCCTCGCCCGCTTGCCGACCCCGCCTTTTTTGATCAGCGTTCGTCACAACCGAATTTGCCGCGCCCCAGCGATTGTTCTGTAATTTCCCGCACATTCTGTCGATATGTACCTCGAGAGGCAAAGAAAGGCCGCGTCGCGTTGAGCTGGATCAGCCCGCGCGGGCGCGACGGGCAGATCAAAAACGGTGACGACAATCAACGCTGCGCATACATTGCCTGGATTTGGCCGCCGAAAAACGTTGTGGCTACCGCCAACAGGCCGCAGTCTTA
Source organism: Terriglobia bacterium (assembly GCA_963788485.1). GTDB lineage: Bacteria > Acidobacteriota > Terriglobia > Bryobacterales > Bryobacteraceae > BOG-234. Next base: position 23,086 of record CAWBIS010000241.1, on the reverse strand, counting down.
AACTGGTAAAGGTTTTAGTACTCGGTTGTTTGTCAATCGGTACGATTTTTTCTTCGAACAAAGTGACCGCTCCCGGCGAGTTGGTGGCGAGCGCGTCATCTCCCCCGGAGATAACGTTATCCTGGTCTCCCTCTTCGGGAGGTACAGGCAGTATCTCTTACGATCTCTACAGAAACGGTATTCACTACGACTATACGACCGCCACTCAATACAAGGACGTGAGCGTCTATCCCGTGAAGTCATATTCGTATGAAGTGTTTGCCGTTGACAGTATCGGGGAGCGGTCGCCTGCATCGAGCAGCGTCTCCGCCATGGTGCCCGCGCCGAAGGCGGGGATTACGCCTCCCTCACAAGCGTCGGGATATACCTTGATCTACGCCGACGACTTCAACAATCTGGATATCAGCCAGAACTGGACCGGTCAGTTCCACGACTGGTACAACTCGGAATACGGCGCTGTGAAGCCGGTATCATCGGCGCGTACGTCGGTCTCGGATTCCATGCTCTCGCTCAATTGGCTCACTGGCGATGGCGCAAACGATTCCGCCGTCGCTTCGTTCGACATCGGCGGACGTACCGGGCGGGCGTTTCGATATGGATACTTCGAGGCGCAAATGAAATGGAGCCCGGTAGCCGGTGCCTGGCCGGCATTCTGGTTACTTTCTCTCAACAGCGCAACTAATAACGGCAATTGGGGAGAACTCGATGCTTTCGAAGGGCAGGGGCTACAGCCGGATATGTTCTTCGGCACCGTTCATGACTGGACTGCGGTCAACGGCGTGCGCACTTCAACAGAGAACCAGCCAAACTATTTTTCACTGGGACTGGCGAACAGTTATACTCAGTGGCATAAATATGGCGTCCTGTGGGAGCCAGGCTCCATCACGTGGTATTACGATAACAATCCTGTCCTGACGGCGCGTGAGCCACCGATCATGGATGGCCAGGATGTTGAACTGATCCTCGACATGGCGGAGGGAGTCAACTGGATACAGGGCAGCATGACCGGCGTGCCCACCCTCAATCTGAGCCTCAACGTTGATTGTGTTCGCGTGTGGCAGCGCAACCCATCCATTACAACGATTTCAACCAATGGGATAGCATTTCGCGGGAATTGATTTTTGACGCACGGCACGCTGATCGCTCAAAGCGGCAAGAGCGTTGACCCGCCCGAATCCTATCTCCACGCCGAATACACCGGCTTGCTCACCAGATATTCCGGCTTCGCGCCGGCCCGCGGGCGAAACTTCTGCACTCGCCCGCTATCCACTTCGGCCACGTAAAAATTCCAGTCCTGATCCACGCTGAACCCGTGCACGCCCCAGAAGCCTCCGGGAAAATCGCCCCACACGCCCCACGCATAAAGGAAGTGGCCTTCCAGATCGTAGTGCAGCATCTTCGAAGTCCCGCGATCCGCGGCCCACAAAGTCCGGTCGGCGCCGATGTAAATCAGATGAATGTCCGAGGGGTCTTCACCCATGCTCCATTCATAAAGGTATTTTCCGTTCTCATCGAACACCTGAATCCGCTTATCGCCCCGGTCGTTTACGAAAACCCTCCGCGTCTGCGGATCCACGGCAATCCCGTGCACGTTACTCATGTACCCCGGCCGCTTGTCCGGCGGCGTCGCTTTCTTCCCCCAATCGAGCAGGAACTTGCCGTTCCTGTCGAACTTCGCCACGCGCGTTCCGTTGTATCCGTCGGCCACGAACATGGTGCTGTCGGGCAGCCACGCAATAAAGGTCGGACGGTTGAAATGCGTGCCATCCGCGCCCGTCGCTTTGGGCGTCCCGATGGTCTGCACCAGTTGCTTGCCGTCATGCGAGAACTTGTAAATCACGCCCATGTGATCGTCCACGATCCAGACATGCTTCTCCGGATCGTAAGGATTGATCGCCACGAAATGCGGGCGCTGCAGAATCCTGTCCCATTGCGTCCAGCGCTCGACGATGTTCCCATTGGCGTCCGCGATGGTGATGCAGTTCTCCCATTTGGCATCCACGCCTGGGGTCCCGAGCCATCCGTCTGTCGGCGCGCCGGGGGCCGAGCCCGCGGCGCCGCCGCCCGGAAGCGATGCCACGGTCGCATCGCGCCACGGCAGCCTTCCGATAGGGAATTGAATGCCGGGACCGAACTCCGGCAGCAACCTGGTGACAGGCCTCGGGATTTTCGGAAGCTCGCCGCGAAACAACAGGAACACCCGGTTCGGACTCTCGGCGTAGACGCTTTGCCCCGCGCCCCACGTCCATTTCTGGTTGCCCGGAAGCGTCGAGATGTCCTTCGGCCAACCTTTCACCACTTCGTAAGCGCCGAAAGCGTCCTGGCCTCCGATGGTTCCGGGGACGGTGGACTGCGCCTCGAGCGCATGCGTGAACAGAGCGAGCAGTAAAGCGGGAAGCAATCGCATGTGAAGGAGCATATACTATGTTGCGGTCACCGATATGGACCCGAAATACCTGTTCGCCGCAACGATTCTTCTGGCCGCCGGACCGATCGGACTTCTCGCCCAATGGCCCGATTACCCTACCCCTGGCGCTCCCAAAACAGCCGACGGCAAGCTCAACCTCACCGGCCCCGCGCCAAGGACCGCCGACGGCAAACCCGACCTTTCCGGCATCTGGCAATACATGCGTCCGCCGGGAGAGCCCGCACCGGCGCCCCCACCGCCTCCCACGTCGAAGGACGAGAACATAATCCCGCTTGCCGTGCGCCGCAGTCAGTTCTGGAATCTCGGCGCATCTTTCAAGGACGGCCTTCCCTTCACTCCCTGGGCCGCGGAACTGCACCGCCGGCGCGTGGAGCAAAACAGCAAGGATAATCCCGACGCGCACTGCCTGCCTCTCGGCGTCATGCAGCTTCATACGCATGGCCAGCCGCGCAAGATTGTCCAGAACCCGAAGCTGATCGTGATCATGTATGAAGCCAACTCCGGCCTGCGCCAGATCTTCCTCGACGGCCGGCCCATGCCGAATGATCCCGAACCCTGGTGGTACGGCTACTCAATCGGCCACTGGGATGGCGATACGCTGGTAGTCGAGTCGGCCCACTTCCGCGATAACGGCTGGCTGGATGTCGAAGGCAGCCCCTTGACCGACTCCGGCAAAATCACCGAGCGTTTCAGCCGCCCCGATTACGGCCACCTGCAGATCCAGGTCACCATCGACGATCCAAAGGCCTACACTAAGCCATGGACGGTCACGGTGCACCAGCGTCTCCTTCCCGACACCGACCTGATCGAGTTCGTCTGCCAGGAAAACGACAAGGCCGGTCCGCATCTGGTGGGAAAATGACCCTGCTGCGTCCGTGCTTCCTGCTGGTTGCCTGCGCCTGTTGTCTGGCGGCGCAGTCCAAAAGGCCGGAGGATCTGGGCATTGGCAAGATCCTGGTCACGCCGCGCAATGCGCCCGACCCGCTGTTCGCCGAATCGGTGATTCTGCTCGTGCGCTACAGCGACAATGAGGCCGTGGGCCTGATGGTGAACCGCCGCTCGACCGTGCCGGTGTCGCGCGCCCTGCACGAGATTCAGGCCGCGGCGAAGCACCCGGAGCCAGTCTTCGTCGGAGGACCGGTTGAACTGGATAACGTGCTCGCCCTGGCGCGCGCGGCCAAACAGCCCGAGGGTGCAAGCGCGGTGCTGGGCGACATTTACCTCGTCGCGGCCAGGCCGTCGCTTGAGAAAGCTCTGAGCGCTACCGGCGCCAACGGCCTTCACGTCTATCTCGGCTATTGCGGCTGGGGGCCACACCAGCTGGAGAACGAAGTGCGCCTTGGCGCCTGGTATATTTTCGATCGCAGCGTCGATATGGCATTCGATTCGGATCCCGCCACACTGTGGACAAGGCTGGTGGCCCGGACCGAACAAAGGATTGCGCGGCGCTGATGGCCATCATCGCCGTCGCCGGACGCAAGGGCGGGATCGGTAAATCCACCATCGCGGGTAATCTCGCCGCCGAATTCGCCGACATGGGACGCAGCGTGATCGTCCTCGACGCCGACCCGCAGCACAGCCTCGCCGCGTGGGCATCGCAGGGCGAAGGCATGCTTTCGAAATGCGTCGAACGTGTTCACAAAGGCGAACCCGAGGAACTGAAGACCCGCGCACGCAAAGCCGCAAACAAGGTCGACATCGTTGTGATCGACACGCCTCCCGGCATGACCGGCACGCTCTACGAAGCCGCGTTGGCCGCCGACCTCGTGCTTCTCCCCTGCGGCCCGTCGCCGCTCGACATGTTTGCGCTGAAGGACGCTCTTTCGCTCACATTGAAAGCCCGCGCCGAGCGCCGCTCGAAGAAGCCGCGTGTGCGTTTCGTGCCCTCGCGCGTCACCCTGAACACCAACCTCGGCCGCGGTCTCTCCTCTTCGCTCGAAGGCATGGGCAGGAAGGTGCTACCCGGGATCAGCCAGCGCGTCGCCGTCGCGGAAGCAGTCAATTACGGGCTGACCGTGCGCGAATTCGCCGGAGCTTCAACCTCTAAGGAAGAGTTCCGCGCGCTGGCTAAAGCCGTAGAGAAGATCCTGGAGCGTTGAGGCCTTCGGGCCGCGGAGCGAAAACGCGTTATTTCAGATACGTTTTCAGCGCGTCGATCAATTCCTCGGCGGCATTGGTCTGCTCGTCCGTGGGACTCCGTTTCTGGTCGAGCACGTGATAGCGGATGTGCCCTTCGATCACCTCGGCCATCAATGAATCCAGCGCGCCGCGGCACATCGAGATGGCGTGCAGTGTTTCCGCGCATTCCGACTCCTCTTCGATAGTGCGTACGACGACATCCATCTGCCCCCGGATGCGGCGGGCGCGATTCAATAATCTCTTCTTCTCTTCGACGGTGTGCGCCATGAACTGTGCGAATTAATCTGGGATAACTTTACAAGTATACCCCCGGGGGTTTATTCTGAGGATGCCCGTCATTTACCCGGAAAGGAGGTCACGATCATGCGTATGAAGACAGCCCAGGCCATTCGGGCGGCCATTCAGACCGTCGACAGAGTCCTGAACGCAAATCTGCCCATGAGGAACATCTGGGCCAGTTCTTCGGTCGTCCAGACGCAGAAGAACACGCGATGACCGGAGAGACAGAGCCTCTTGCTATCACGACCCCTGACCCGTCGCTACCGCAGATTTGAAAACCAGTAAGGAATCCACGCCGCTGCCAGAACCACGTCGGTGAGGTAGGCACGGCGGTTGTGCGGCTCGCGCCACGCATGCCACGCGGACACCATGCCGAAAGCGGCAAACACGAAGACCGAAATCAGAAACCAGTAGTAAAACGGCGGGAAAACCACGAACGGCAATCGCCCGCCGGAGAACCGGGCAACCAGCATAATCGCCAGGGTGGCGGCAATCAGAACGCGAAATACGGTGCGAGCCATGTCTCGCCTTCCAGCTTAACGTCACCCGGTGCGAGCGGGACTTTGGGAAAATCATCTTACACGATGGGATTGCGAATCGCGATTGCAATGCTGCTGGCCGTTTGGGGCGCGGCGGCGCAGGAAAACGCTACAGCGGAAAAAGGGCAGCCATTCCAGCTTGCCGCGGGCGATTTTCGCTGGATGAGGATACAGGTCCGGCAAACTCCCGCCGAAGTGGACTGTCATTTTGAGGTTGTCGCGGGAGATCCGAGCGTCCATGTTGAACTGCTGCCCATGAGCGAATTCCGCCTGTTCGACCGCGGTCTCGATCACGACACGCTGGCCGCGACGCCGGAAAGCCGCAGCGGCGATTTCCGGCGCATGATCGATTCCAGTGGCCAATACGCCGTCGTGGTCGTGAACGGCAAGCACGCCCCTCCCGCCACGGTTACGCTCCAGGTGCGAACGAGCGTCAATCCGCCGGTGAAGGATGTTGCGCGGATGCTTTCTCCGCAGCGCAGGCTGGCTGTGATCCTGATCAGTTTCGGCTTCTTTTTTGTGTCGGTGACCTGGTCCGCGCGGGCGTTGATCCGCGGGATGCGACCCAGTTGACGATCGCGTATGGGCGCTATCATTGAGGTTGTTGGCCGCCCTGGACGCGCATCATGGATATTGTTGAAGCGCCGCCGACGCGGCGCGGAATCGCGAACTGGCTGGTTCCGGTGCTGGGCTATACGGTCTCGGCCGCGTCCCTGGTCTGGGTTTTCTGGAGATTTCCCTGGGGACAGCTGGCGGATCACCTGCGCACGCTGGAGTGGAATTGGGTAGCGCTCGCCATCGCGTTCGAGGTAGCGGTCTATTTCGCCGATGCCTGGCGATGGGGCGCTCTGATGAAACCGGTGGGAGCGCCCTCATTCGGCTTGTGCCTGCAAGCTGTCTTCGTAGGCGTCCTGGCCAACGATATTCTCCCGGCGAAGGCGGGAGAACTGGTCCGCTGCTTCCTCCTTTCCTATGAGAGCAAGGTTCCGCTCTCGCTCGCCATCACATCCGACGTGATCCTGCGCGTGATGGACGGGGTCTGGATCGTACTTCTCTATCTGGCGGTAACCCTGCAGATCGGGACACACATGGTCATCCGCGACGTGATGTGGGTTTTCGGAATCTGTGCGGTCGTGCTGGCGGCCCTGGTTCTGTTCGTCCTGTTCCGGCGGCAGCATGCGCACCATTTCGTGCGAACCACCAGCTGGGCGGCGCGGTTCGTTCATCTGCTTGACGAGATCCACCGGTTGGGCAACTGGTCTGAAATGAAAAACGCCATGGCGATTGGTTCGCTGTACTGGGCGGCGCAGGTGCTCGCCATCTGGGCGCTGACCAGGGCCGACCACTTCGATCTCGGCCTCAGCGCCGCGGCGTTCCTGCTGGTCGTTAAGGCCGTATGGACGCTGCTGCCGAACGCCCCAGCCAATGTGGGCGCTTATCAGGCGGCCGTGGTCTACGCTTTCGGCTTCCTGTTCGTGGAGCGTCCGAATGCACAGGCTTTCGCCGAGATCATGTTCGGTTTACTCACTCTGCCCATCGCGGTCGGCGGCGCCATTGCGGTTCTGTTCGCCGATATCGATCTTTTCACGCTCCACCGGCGCGCGAAGGAAAAAGAAGACCTGAGGCGCGCATCCTGAGTGTTGCGCTGCCTTATCACAGACGGAACGGCTCCGAAAGATGAGGACAGGTGGCTCGATCACGTTGCCGCATGGATAGGCGACGGTGTCGACCTCCTTCAGATTCGCGAACCGGAACTGACGCCGCGCAAGCTGGCTGAATTAACCCGAAAAGTTCTCCGCGTGCCGAATCCCCACCGGACGAAAATCCTGATCAATGACCGCGCGGACGTGGCTCGCGCCTGCGGCGCGCACGGGGTTCACCTTAAAGATGGTTCTGTTTTGCCGGAAGTTTTTTCACAGAGCGGATTTCTCGTCAGTATCGCCTGTCACCATCCGGCCGATTGGCGGCATTGCCGCGGCGCCGATTGGATTGTTCTCGCGCCCATTTTCCAGCCGTTATCCAAAGCGGATTCGCGCAAGTCGCTCGGGGTTTCCGCGATCGCCGAACTGGCTGGCCTTACGCGGATACCAATACTCGCATTAGGCGGGGTGACATCCGTCAACGCCCGCCTCTGTGCAGAGGCGGGCGCTGCGGGGGTGGCAGGAATCAGCTATTTCAATGGCCTGCCTGGCGAGTGTGCTCGATCTTCTCTTCCTCTTTAAGGCTTTTTGCCCATTCATTCGCTTCCCGGTCTGCCTGATCTCTGGCAATCCCGTAGCGTTCCTGAATGCGGCCGACGAGCTCATCCTTCTTCCCCGCGACAACCTGCCAATCGCTATCGGTCAGCTTGCCGAACTTCTGGCGCGCCTGACCGGAAAACTGTTTCCAGTTTCCTTCGATTCTGTCCCAATTCATTTTTTATGAACACCTCCGTCACGAGGTTTTGCACGAATCATGCCGAAAGCGAATGTGCGTGCGCGGATACCGCTTTCGCAAGCCCATCGAGGTTGTATCCCCCCTCGAGGATCGATATCAGCCGTCCGTTTGCGTGTTTGTCCGCAATGCCACGCATCGTCGTGGTGAGTTCCGCGAAATCCGCATCGGTCAGCACAAAATGGCCGAGCGGATCTCCCCTGCGCGAATCGAATCCGGCGGAAATGAGCAGCAGATCGGGACGGAAATCGTCCATCCTGGGCGAGAACTCATCGCGAAACGCGCCGAGAATCTGATCTCTGCCCGCGCCCGCCGGAAACGGGCAGTTGAGCGTGCATCCTTTACCGGCGCCTTCGCCCGTCTCCCGCCTGTCGCCGGTGCCCGGATACCAGGGCGACTGGTGCGTGCTGAAGAAAAAGACGGAACCATCCGCGTAAAAAATATCCTGCGTGCCGTTACCGTGATGAACGTCCCAATCGGCGATCGCCACGCGTTCCACTCCGTGTTTGCGCTGCGCATATCGCGCGGCGATTGCGATGTTATTGAACAGGCAGAACCCCATGCCCCGGCCCGCGGAAGCATGATGGCCCGGCGGCCGCACGATGCAGAAGGCGTTTCCAGCCCTGCCTTCCATCACCAGATCGATCGCGTTCAGGCACGTTCCCGCCGCGCGCAACGCAACGTCGAAGGATCGCGGGCAGATGTCCGTGTCGCCGGTGCTCAGGGAATGCGCGCCTCTCTCCACATCGCGCCGCGCCGTGGCGATGTACCCGGGGGTGTGGCACAGCGTAAGTTCGCTTTCAGTGGCGGCGCGCGGGGCGACCTTCGTCAGCGCGTAATCGCCCAGCCCGCGGATGGCTGCATCCCAACGCGCCGGTTGCTCCGGATGGCCCGGACCCGGGTCGTGTTCTTTGGCAATGGGATCGGCGAGAAAAGCGGTATTCATGCGTGAGCTATTGTATGTTGAGCGTGGCCGCATTGGACACCCGGCCATTGGAGGTCACGATGACTGGAACCGTTGTGCCGGTTGTGCCAGTCGGGATCTGGCAATTAACCTGGTCGAAGCCGGTGAATCCCGGCACCAGACCGGCGAAGACGACCGGGCAATTCTGTCCCCCGACGCTGACCGCGGGCTGGATATTGGCGGTGCTGAGACCGGTCGCCTGGACCGTAGTCTGTCCCAGTCCGGTGACGTAAAGCTCGACCGTGTCGCCGGAGTGGAGCGGTTCGTTCGCCTCGACAACCGGGTCTCCTGTTACATTCCCGATGCGCGCCGCCGCCGGACCGTTGTTAGTTCCATCCAGCGTGAAGATGCTTGGCACGGCCCCTGCCACGAACACCCTGAGCGTCTGCTGGCCCCCTCCGTTCATCACCGTGAGTTGCGTCGGTCCCGGCGAGAGGTCGGGATAAACGATGTTCAATTGCCCCGGGCTGATGAATTCAATCTGTGCGGGCGTTCCGTTCACCAGCACCTGGACATCGCCCAATTGCGTGGGATATGGCGCCGCGGCCGCCATCGGCTGCGCCAGCGTGGTCAGGTTCGAGCCGTAAATCGCCACATATCCATCCGGCGCCACATTGTACGGAAAGATGGCGCTGCCCGCAGTAACGGCGCCGGTGACTGAGGGTCCAGGCTTCACGATCACAGAATTTCCGCTGGCGGCTCGCAGCGACACAGTTTGCATGATCCCCGCCGATCCCACCGGCGTCACCTGTACCGTGTTCGTGGCCGGCGGAACGGTTTCCGAGTAGGCCACCGCATCCACGGCCAGCTTTGTGGTTCCCGCGGAAGCCGACGATATCGTCTGCTGCTCCCCGTTCATCTCCTCCGCTTCCACGTATATGCCCGAATTTGTCGAGCCCTGCGGATTCGCCTCGATCGCCTGACCCAGACTTTGCCAATAAGTGGTCCCGGTGAGGAACGAAACGATGATCTGGCCCACGACATCGCTGGAACTGGTAATGTCGGCGATGGCAGGAGTGGAACTCGGGCAGAAAACCACCAGCAGCGCATTACTCGTGTGGCAATACGGAACCACCCGCGTCCGCCCGGCGCGCGCGAATCCGATGGACGCGCTCGTCAACGTCACCACCCCATCATCGAATCCCGGAATCCCGGATTCAAGTCCCGTCCCGCCATCCCCGGCGACCGCCAGCGCATTCACTCCGCGCAGGTCGTCGTTATTCTCGTTCCACGTGCTGAGATCGAACAGGAACTGGCTCCCGACCGCCATCTCGTGCGTCTGCGTATCGTCGCCCAGCAGGTTCGCGATTGCGCTGCCGAAATTTGGCGTGGCCAGGAAGATCGCGTTACGGATGGGAAACGTAGCGGGTGGCGTGAACATCGCCGGCGTCACGTCCTCTTTACCCGCCAGATAACTGCGAACGATCAGCCCGCCCATACTATGCGCGACCACGTCCACCTGCGTCACCACGGACCCGTCTGCGTATTGGAGCGTGGCCAGGAACTTCCCGAAATCGATTCCCAGCGCTTCGATGGAGGGCTCCGGCGAATTCGGCACGCTGCAGTTATCGAAAAAGACGCTGGCGATGTTCTGCGCCTGCAAAATCTGATCGGCGATACCAAAGGTGCTGGAGAAACTGGTCGGCCCTCCGGTACAGCCGAACTGATATCCATTCAGAAAAACAACCGGGGGATTCGGGCCCTTCGGAATCGGCTGTCCGACGGGAATCAACTGGCCACTGGCGACGAGTGGCAGAGCGAGCAGAGAAACGAGCCGCACTCTGCTATCGTATCCACCATGCTCTTCATCAGGGTTCCTGCGGACCGAAAATGCCCGGTTTCAGGTTTTTCGGTTTAGGCGCGCCGTACTTGAAGTCGAGCGTGACATCCACGATGTGCGTGTCGGCGTTGATTTCCGCGTCGGCCCTGATATCGCCAAGATTATCGAATACCCCGTCTTCCTTGACCGCTTTCACGAAGCGGTCCGGATAACCCTGGGAAAACGAATCTCCCGGTTTCAGCCCCCACATTTTACGAACCGCATCTTCTCCATCGAGGCCGAGGCCGTTCACCGTCAGCTTCCCGAACGTGTATTCGGGACCGGTCGTTACCACCAGAAAAAGCTCGACGGTCTTTTTCTCCTCATCCAGTTTCTTGTCCGTGGTCACCTCCGCGTCGAGGAAACCCTGATGCCGCATCTCTTCCTGCACCCGCGTGGCGGCCTGCCTCACTTCGTCGAAATTCGCCACGGTCATCGCCGGAAGTTTCGCCCGCTTCAGTATGCGCGCGCTCTCCTCTGGCGAACGGCCGAACACCGCCACGCGCGAAAGTTTATACTCCACGCCCTCATTGATCGTGACCTTCACGTCAACGCCGTTGACCTCCTTCGACGGCGCCGACGTCATTTTGGGAAACGTGACGTGCATATAGCCTTTGGCTTCGTAGAGCGGAGCGATCTGGCTCTCGAGGAGAGCGCGGAAGCCGTCTTCGCTGAACGGCTGGCCGAAGGCCACTTCGTTGATCTTGTTGTGCAGCGTGATGGCGTCGATGACCTTGCTGCCTTCGAAAGTCACGTAAGCGACCGCGGGCAATCCCCGCGGTGGAGTGAAATCGATCATCAGATGCTCGGGAGAAATCGCCGTCACCCTGCCTGCGACCTTGTCGGAATTGCCATGGGCTTCGAGATACTCCTCGATTTCGCGCGCCGTCCGCTCGAGCACTTCACGCGTACCGGGCATCTTGTCGCCGGTGAACAGTGGCTCCTTCGATTTCAGAAACGTCGCGACCTCAGCCGTCGATGCAGGCAGGGCGTCGACGCGAATCGGGTAAAACATGGTCACCTCCTGCACATCGAAGGTGACATCGTAACCACCTGTCGCGGAGGCTTTGAAGCGATAGCCGACGGAATCGAAATAACCGGTCTTCAGCAGCCGGTCGCGCGCCGCATCGAAAATGGCGGTGTTGCCTTTTTCGCCGCGTTTCAGACCCGCGGCCTGAATTATCGCAGCGGCTGGAATCCGGCTGCCCTCGATCGTAATCGAATCTATCGGGAAATCGCCCACCACGGTTCTCGGGCCTGGAGTCTGACCCGGCAGAAGAGCCGCGAACAGCAATAAAAACAGATAGATGCGCGCCATTCCAGTTACCAGTTTATATGGACGCGCCATGTAGAATGGAGTTACGTGACATACGATTTGATTGTGATTGGTAGCGGCCCCGGCGGCTACTCGGCGGCGGTGCGCGCCGGTCAGTACGGCCTGAAAACCGCGATTATCGAAAAAGATGCCAAGCTTGGCGGCACTTGTCTGCATGTCGGCTGTATTCCGACTAAGGCCCTGCTCCACACCGCCGAATTGTGGAGTTTCGCCAACCATTCGGCCGACGAAGGCATTACCATCGAGAAGCCCGTTCTGAATTACCCGAAGGTCATCGAACGGAAGAATGGCATCGTCCAGAAACACGCCAAAGGCGTTGAGTTTCTGATGAAAAAGAACAAGGTGGAGTGGATTCCCGGCTTTGGAACCATCAAGGGCCGTGGGCCTGGCGGGGTTCTCAAAGTCGAGGTCAAAAGCGACAAGGGAACGCAAACTCTCGAAACCAAAAATATCCTGATCGCGACCGGTTCCGAAGCCCGCATGCTCCCCGGCCTGAAGCCGGATGCGGAAAACATCCTCACTAACATTGAAATCCTCAACATGACCCAGGTGCCGAAGTCGCTGATGATTATCGGCGCGGGCGCGGTTGGCGTCGAGTTCGCTTCCATGTTCCAGCGGTTTGGCAGCCAGGTAAGCATCTTCGAGATGCTGCCGCGGCTGGTTCCCGTCGAGGACGAGGAAGTATCGAAGGAACTGGAACGCGTTTTCAAAAAAGCCAAAATCCGCGTCGAGACGGGCGCGAAGTGCGAAAACGTGGAAAGGATTCCAGGCGGGGTCAGGATGAAGGTGACCCTCGCGAATGGAAAGACCGAAGAGGTTCAGGCGGAGAAGTTGCTCGTAGCGGTCGGTCGCTCCCCTAATACCGCCAACATTGGCCTCGAAAACACGAAGGTCGAGGTGGATCGCGGCTTCATCAAGGTCGATCCTTACCAGCAGACGGCGGAGCCTGGAATTTATGCCATCGGCGATGTGGTGGCGGGAACGCCGCAATTGGCGCACGTCGCTTCCATGCAGGGGATGGTGGCGGTGGCGAAGATCGCGGGCAAACCGGCCACGCCGATCAAACGCAATCGCATCCCGGGCGCAACATATACGGAGCCGGGAATCGGCAGCGTGGGGTTGACCGAGGCGCAGGCGAAAGCGGCCGGGTACAAGGTGAAGGTCGGGAAGTTTCCCTTTGCGGCAAACAGCAAAGCGACCATTCTGGGTTCGCACGACGGTTTCGTGAAAGTAGTCGCGGACGAGACCTACGGCGAAATTCTTGGCGTGCACATCATCGGTCCGCAGGCTTATGAACTGATCTCCGAGGCCGTGGCGGCGATGGAAGCCGAGGCCACGGTCGAGACCCTGATGCACACCATCCACGCGCATCCGACGATTTACGAAGCCGTCGGCGAAGCGTTCAACAACGTGTACGGTCTGGCGATCAATGCGTAGTGCTGCAGGGCGGATTGTGAATCTGCGGCTGGTTAATAATCGGCCTCTTGCTCCTCTCTCCAACGGCTGGGGGGATTGCCAATATAGAGCATGACCCGGCAATGCATCGTTCGGGATCTCGGGCGCATGAGTTACACCGATGCGCTCGCGATCCAGCAGCAGCTTGCCGGTGCGCGCAAGCAAGGGCTCGGCGTTGACCATTTGCTTTTCGTCGAGCATCATCCCCACGTAATCACGATCGGCCGCAACGGGCATGAAGAGAATCTGCGCGTCTCTCCCGAAATGCTCCGCCGCGCCGGAATCGAACTGCATGAGAGCGATCGCGGCGGCGATGTCACCTACCACGGGCCCGGGCAAATCGTGGCATATCCGATCATGGATCTGAGGGAGTGGAAGCGCGACGTGGGTGCATTCGTCCGCGGGATCGAGCAGGTTCTGATTGACGCGCTCGCCGGCTTCGGCATCGAAGCCCGGCGTGTGCCGAAGTTGACCGGAGTCTGGGTGGATAGGGGCGGTGTGGAAGCCAAAATCGCCGCCATCGGAGTTCATCTCAGCCGCTGGGTTTCGACGCACGGCTGGGCGCTCAACGTGTCGACCGACCTTCGGTATTTCGACTACATCGTGCCTTGCGGTCTGACGAAGCCGGTGACGTCCATGGCGGCGCTCGGTGTGCCCGCCGGCGCGGAAGAGGTGAAGAGCGCCCTCGTTCGGCGCTTCGGACAGATTTTCGAATTTGAGATGCAGGCTGAGCCTGCCCTGAGTTATGCGCACTGAGTGTGCGCCGAGGAGATCAGATGACAGACGTCGTAATGCCCCAGATGGGTGAAAGCATCGTCGAAGGGACCTTGACCAAATGGCTGAAGAAGCCCGGGGACAAGGTCGAGCGCGATGAACCCTTGTTCGAGATTTCGACGGACAAGGTCGATACCGAGATTCCTTCGCCCGCGGCCGGCACTCTGGGCGAACTGCTGGTGCAGGAAGGGCAAACCGTTCAGGTCAATGCCATCGTAGCCCGCATTACCGAGGGCAATGGCGCTTCGGCCGCGCCTGCCCAGCCAGCCGCCGCTGCACCGCCGCCTCCGCCTCCACCGCCGGCTCCCGCTGCGACGCCTGCGCCCGCCCCGCTCGCGGCGCCCGTGGAAACCCCGGTGGTCGCCGAAGTGAAGGAGCCTGTTGGACCCCTTTCACCGCTCGTGCGCAGGATCGCGCGCGAGAAGAACATCGATCTCGCGAAGGTCACTGGAACGGGCGCGGGCGGCCGCATCACCAAAGAGGATCTCGACGCCTGGGTGAAGCAGGCCGCGCCGGCGCCGGTTTCGGCTCCCGCGCCATACACTCCGCCTCCCGCCCCGGCTCCGTCGTTACCGGCGATTCCTGTCGGCCAGGCGCAGCCCACCGCCAAAAGCCGCATCGAGCCCATGAGCAACATGCGCATCAAAATCGCCGAGCACATGGTGATGAGCAAGCGGGTATCCGCGCATGTCACGACCGTGCACCGGGTGGACATGACGCGCGTGGCTAAAATGCGCGCGAAGCACAAAGAGGATTTCGCCGCCCGCTACGGCATGTCGCTGACGTTCCTGCCGTTCGTCGCCCGCGCCACGGTGGAAGCGCTGCGCGAGTTTCCCATCGTCAACGCTTCGATCGACGGAGCCAGCATCATCTATCACAACGAGATCAATCTCGGCATCGCGGTGGCCCTCGAGAACGGCCTCATCGTCCCGGTGATTCGCAACGCCGATGAAAAGAACGTGCTCGGACTGCAGCGCGCCATCGTGGACCTGGCTTCGCGCGCCCGGGCGCGGCAATTGAAACCCGACGAGATCCAGGGCGGCACGTTCTCGATCACCAACTTCGGCAGCTTCGGCAGCGTCTTTGCCACCCCGATCATCAACCAGCCGCAGGTGGCGATTCTGGGTGTCGGCACCGTTGAGAAGGTGCCTGTCGTAATCGACGACGCCATCGGCATCCGCTCGCAGTGCTATCTTGCGCTGACGTTCGACCATCGCCTGATCGACGGCGCGCTGGGCGACCAGTTCACCGCCAAAGTGAAGTCGGTGCTGGAGAACTGGTCCGAACAGGTTCTGTAACGCTGGCAGCGCGTGGTGGAACTCGCGCGAGGCCGCGCGGGCACGATTTGGTCTGAGAGCGAGACGCGAGGAGGAAGTCGACGCCGGTCAGCTACGACGACGAGCAACGAAGCTATCGGGCCAAATCCTGCCCGCCCAAAGGGTTGCGGCGGCGCCCGGCTCCGGCTTTGTCGCAACTCCTGTCCAATGCCCCCCTTGCCTGCGTCGTTGCTTCGCGCTGGCGACCGGGCGGCGCTCGCAACGCGGCCCACGCGAGTTCCACCACGGGCTGCTAGCGCTTCGGCTTCGCAGCCAGCTCTTCCAGTTCCGGGAGCCTAACTGTTCTTCGGCCATCGCCAAACACCAGCGCATCGCTGGCCGTCTCGATAACCCCCGGTGTAAACGGCATCCCGGAAGCTGGCAGCAGGTTCTGATTATTCTCCTTATTTACGAATTCCAGCCACCGTCCTGGCAGGAAGGAAGCGCGAAATTTCGCGCTCTCGATCAGCGAAAAATCGCCCGACGAAAAAGCGACTGCGCCCGTGGCCGGAAACACCACAAACTGAACCGGCTCCGTAACCGCGGCCGCCCCCATGACCGTGACCGATCCCGCATGCAGACCCGGCGCAGCGTCTCTCGCAAATACCCGAAACGACACGTCGCGTGAAACCGACGCCCCGACCGTGACCTGCATCTTCGCTGGCGAAAACTCCAGCCCATCGGCCTTCGGCTCCAATACGAAATTCCGGATCTCCGGCGCGTTGTTGCGCACCGCTACCACCAGATCCCGGCCCGCCCGCTGGTTCACCGGAACAGTAGCCGGAAACAACGGCATCGCCGAGTTCGCGGCCAGGCGCACCTCCATTGCATCGGGAAACTGCAGCATCACCGGCCGCAAAAGCTGCGGGCTCGCATGGCTCATCTGTATGCCGTCCGCTTCGATCGCCAGATCCGCATGATCTCCATGAATGGCGTTCGCCGGCACTTTGATGTCGTACGTCAGCGCCAGCGGTTCGGTACCCGGCTGCTGTTCCGCCGGAAAGGCCGGCGCCAGGCGCAACCTCGATCGCTTCGCAATAGCCTCGGACGAGAATTGCGCCGTCAGCCGATTGGTCTCTCCGATCAACAGCACGCGCGCATTGTCGAAGAATCCGGTTTCGTCGGGAGGCTCAATAGCCAGACCGATGCGCACGCGGCTGCCGGGGCCCTTCCCCTGTGGGATCTTCAAGCGCGCGCGCAACGCGTGCTCGTCCCAGTCGAAGGCGGTCGGCCTGCCGCCCGCCACCAGCGGTCCCGACGGCTCGCGCGAAAGCTGCAGCAGCACCTCGCCCTCTGTCGGCGCGGCGAACTCCATCGCCAGAATCCCGTTCTCGTATTCCATCGCGGTCATTTCGGCGGTGGCGTAAATCAGATGATCCCCGTTGCCGAACGCGCTGCAGTCCTTGCATAGCGGTCCCCCCGTGAGAGGCACATTCACCGGCAGCCAGAGCGCATCGCGCGCGGCGACCGATACGCCCGGAATTGCGATCTCAGCCCTTGCCGCACCGTAGAAAATCTTGAGTTCGCCCGTCCACGCTTTCGCCGTCTTGTTCACGACCGATACCACGGATATCCCGGTCAAACCGGCAAACTGCCGCACCGACGGGGTTGCCGACTCGGGCGCCGCCCCAATCAATCTGACCCCGGCTCCGGGCACAGGGTGCATCGAAGGGAACGCCTTGCTCCAGTACGCTGCAAGCTGCGCACTGCGCCGCAAAGCCCTTGCTCCCGATCTTTCTTCGCCCGCGAAGCTGATGACTCCCGGCCGATAGCCGCCCGGTCCAAGCGTATCTTCCACGTCGGTCCACACCAAAGCCTGGGCCCCCGCAATCAGCAGTTCCCGCGAACGCGTCACCGCCGCGGGCGCAAGTGCCGATATCTTCGCGGGAGTGCCCGGCAGCTGCCCCGTCAGAGGTCCTCCATGGGCGCGCGTGAGTGCCTGCAGTTCTTCCGGTACGGGGCCTTCCAGATCCGCTTCGAGGCCGAGCGTGCGAATGATTCGGAGCAGATCCTTCAGTTGCGACACATCCTGCGCGGGCGGCAAACTGACGTGGGTCACGCCTATGTTTTTCAGCCACACCAGCTTGCTTTCCCAGAGCTGGCTGGGGCAGGCGTTCCACGGAAATTCAACGGATTCCACCCACGCCGGAGCGATTACGGCTGATACCAGCAGGAGAACAGCGGCACGAATCATTAGTCGCCCTGACGGGGTAGAGTCTGCCTGCGCATCCGAAAATCTTCCACCAGCGGCATCTTGATCACACGGCACATTTCAAACAGACGCGAGCGGGCCCGCGGACCGATTCGATCTTCCAGCCGGGTTTTGTGATATACGATTCCGGCATCCGTGCGTTCGTAAGCCGCATAGCCGACTTCCGGATCGATCAGATTCGTGGTCGCGATCAACGGCTTGCGCTGATTGCAGCGGCTGGTGATGATCGAAGTCACGGTATCCTCCACCCAGTCCGTGACCCGATGCGCGCCCAGATCGTCCAGCAGCAACACATCGATATCCATGGCCACGCGATATGCCTCGCGGTCGCTCGAATTGGACGAGGCATCGTAGCCCGAGCGAATCCGGTCGAGCAGGTTCTGATAGTCGAAAAACAGACCCTCAAACCCCTTGGCCATGGCCGCGCGAAACGCCGCGACCGCGAGGTGGGTTTTGCCCACCCCCGGATCGCCCATGAGCAGCAATCCCGGATGTTTCGTATTCGGGAACTCGCGCGCCCAGGCTTTGACGTTGATGAAGACCTCCGTCAACTCGCGGTATGCGATCTGGTTATCCCTCGGCAGCAGAAAATTCTCGAACGAAGCGTTGGCGTAGAGAGGCGGGATACCCGCTCCCGACTCCAGCCGCTCGGCGCGTCCCGTGGCCGCGCACTCACACCGTACGGCGCCCGAAACTTCGTCGCGCTCGACGATCTTCCATCCTGTCCCATTGCACTCGGAGCATAATTCGGCGGCGGGCATGATCGTTTACATTATCGCCCGCTGCCGGGGCGCAGCCTTCGCCTCGTTCACATGCGCCGGTGTTTCGATTTTTGCCGATATAATGTCTCAGGCTGGATCTCATTCAGGAGCGATCATGCTTTCGAAGCGTTTACTTGCGGTCCTTTGTCTGGTTACGTCAATCGCCCTTTCCGTCGAGACGGCAGCCGCGGACACGTATAAGGTGATTCTCCGGGGCAAGGTCGTAATGCCGGACGGATCCCCGCCTCCCGGCATCGCCGGAATCCAGCGTCTCTGCAGCGATTCTTATGGCGATGCGCCCGGCCCCATCACCAACAAAAAGGGCGAATACATCTGGCAGATGGATTTCGACAACATGCTTACCCGCGTATGCAGGTTGCAGGCGGAGCTCAAGGGCTACGCATCCTCGTCCGTCGACATCAGCGACATCAACGGCTTTATCAGCACCGACAAGCAGCTTCCGCCGATCGTGCTCCATGTTCGCGGCGCCGACCCGCGCGTCATCGTCGACATGGATTCCGACGTGCCAGGTCCGGCCAAAGCGGCGTGGAAAGGAGTTCTCAAAGCGCTGGGGACTGGAAGCCTTCCGGATGTCGTGTCGCAACTCAAGCTCGTCGTAGCCGCGGCTCCGAAGTTCGCGCGCGGATGGGACTCGCTTGGAATCGCCTATGAAACGATGTTGATGACCGCCGAAGCTCGCGACGCCTACATCCACGCCACCGAACTCGATCCGAAGATGACGATTGCCTTTGTAACCCTTTCGCGCGAAGATGTCCTCGCCAAAGACTGGCAGGGCGCCGAAAACGCCGCCGAGGCTGCGATCAGACTCGACGTCAAGCATATGTATCCCGAGGTCTACCTGCATCAGGCCGTGGCCCAATACGAACTGAAGAACCTGGACGCCGCGGAGGCGAGCGCCAAAAAAGCCCTTGAGCTGGATGCGCCCGAACGCAAATACCGCGGCGAGTTCGTACTGGGTCAGATTCTGGCGGCCAAAGGCGATGTCGCTGGAGCCAAACAACACGTCAAGAGATATCTCGACCTCGCCAAAACCCCGCCGGACCTCGACCTCATCAAGGGCTACCTCGATGTCATCGGGACTGTGGAAGCGGCGTCGGTACATCCCGATCTGGAACTGCCCTGACCTCGTAAAGACCCCGGGGCGCGATCCTCGGCAGACTGCTAAAGTGCGGGTAGGCATTCCGGATGGACGCCAGCCCCCATCGCCGGGCGTGGAAGACGCTGCTCGCATTCGCGATCATCTACTTCGTCTGGGGTTCGACCTTTCTCGCCATTCGCGTCGGCGTTCGCGAAGTTCCGCCATTCCTCCTCGCCGCGATGCGATTTCTGGCCGCGGGGCTCTTCCTTTACGGGTGGACCCTCGCACGCGGCGAGCGATCGCCCGAGCGCCGGCAGTGGATGTCGATCTTCCTGCTCGCCCTGCTGATGTTCGTTTTCGATTATGGCCTCTTGTTCTGGGCGGAGCAGCGCGTCCCTTCCGGCGCCGCCGCGGTCATGATGGCGACGATCCCGGTATTCATGGCGCTCTCGGAAATTCTTTTTCTGCGAACGCAGAAACTCACCGTTCGCCTGGCTCTGGCGCTGCTGGTCGGGATTGGGGGCGTGGCGGCGCTGACCAGTAACTCGCTGCATCTCGGCGGCGCGCCGATCGATCGGGCGGGCGCTGCAGCCCTGATTTTCGCATCGATCAGCTGGTCGCTCGCGTCCGCCCTGACTCGCAAGCTGCCGCTCCCGGAATCCAAAGCCATGAGTTCCGGAACGCAGATGCTCGCCGGCGGATTACTGCTCGCGATCGCCTCCGGCGTACTCGGAGAATATCGCGGCTTTGACCCGCGCACGGTCTCTCTTGCGGCGTGGCTCTCGTTGCTCTACCTGATCGTCGCCGGGTCCATTATCGCGTTCACCGCGTACGTATGGCTGATTCACCACGAATCTCCGACCAAAGTGGGGACTTACGCCTATGTAAACCCGTTGGTAGCCGTGCTCCTCGGATATTTCGTCGGCGGCGAACCGCTCGGCGCCCGAACCGTTCTGGGCGCTTTCTTTGTTCTGGTCAGCGTAGTGGTCATCACCACAACGCGAGCCAGGAACACAACGGCCGCAGTCGCGGCAGCGCGCAAGTAACAACCAAAGCTCTGGGGGACTCGGCAAGACTATTAACTTCCGCCCCGGCCGGGAACAGAAAGCGCGTATTGATCAGGTCCCTTACCTCGGAGACGAAATAGATATTCAGCTGTTCGAAACGTTGATCCCGGCGTTGGTCAGCGTATCGAGGATAATCGTGGCCGGGTTGAGCGAGTTGTTCTGCGTACTCTCGTTGCTGCTGTTCGTCTGGAGCGCCGACAGGAGCTGGCTCAGCGTCTGACTGACTTCGCTGCTGCTGCTGCTGGTGGTGGTGTTATCCGTCGTGGTGCTGGTGGCGCCCGTGCTGCTCGTGCTGGCGTCAGACGTTGCCGAGGAAGAAGTCGCCGGGGAAGACCCGCCGCCGTGGTGGTGATGACGGTGGTGGGTGCCGCTGCTGCCACTGAGCGCCTGGGCGAGATCCTGCAGGTTCGGGAGCTGACCGCTCGAAGAGGCATTCGAGAAATCGGTCGAAAGCTGGTTCAGCTGGTTTGCCGCTGTAGTGTTGCCTTGCGACTGGGCCGTTTGGGCCGCTGTTTGCAAGTTCCTGGCGATTTGCTGCGTCACCTGCGCGTATTGGGTCGGGTTCGATTGTTGTAGTTGCTGCAGCGTGCTGACCAGTTGCGCGAACGGCGAGAGCTGGCTGCTGTCGGACTGCGATGCAGACGACACGGCGCTCGCGCTGCTCGACTGGGTGTTCACACCGGCGCTCTGCAGGGCGCTGACCACCGCCTGCTGCAAATAACTGGAGAGAGTGCTTACTGCGCTTGTGCTCACAACCTTCTTATCGGCAGTCCAAGGGGAAAAATTCCAGCGGCAATTAACTTCAGGCAGATCTCGTTTGTAATAAATGGCGCGACCAGCTTTCGGCGGCCGTCCCGGGTCCGCCAGGCGCGTCGGCTCATTCCGGCAGCAGGAACTTTACGCCAACCCTTGTTTGCAGTCTCCGCGCCGGCGACGGAAGGCTTACCGGTTGTGAAACGCCCCGGAACGACGAGAGGCTACACTTAAGGGCATGCCAGGCAAATGGAGTGCTCTCCTGTTGATGGTGAGCGTTCTATTCGGTTTTGCGGTCCATGGGCAGATTTCGCCTCCGGAGCCGCAAAACATCGATCCAACTCCTTCTGAGTTCGAAGTCGCGACGATTAAACCAAGTACCTTCGAGCCGGGCCCGCGGTGGTTTCGTTTCATTGATGCGCGTCGCTGGACCGCCTTCAACCAAACCCTGAAACAATGCATCGCTCAGGCGTACAAACTCCCTCCCGCATTAATATCCGGCGGCCCTGCATGGGTCGATTCGGAGAGGTACGAAATCGTTGCCATTGAACCTGGCGAAACCCGGCCTTCGGCTCAGCAAAACATGCTGAGGTTCCAGAACCTCCTGGCGGACCGTTTTAACCTCCGCTTCCATCGCGAGCGGAAACAAATGGCCGTCTACAATCTGACACGTGGAAAGTCCGGGCCGAAAATGACCGAAAGCACTCTGCCGCAGGAAAAAGGCAACCTGATGATCAATCCATCGCCACGCGGTGGGCCGCTGCTCCCGGCGCGCGCTGCCACGATGGACAGGTTCGCCTCGGTTTTGCAGGACCTTTTAGATCGACCGGTAATCGACAAAACCGGACTGACGAAAAAATACGATTTCGATTTGGAGTTTTCACCCGAAGGCACGCTGTGGTCTCGGCAATCTGAGTGGTGAGGCGCTCCTGGATTTGGAGGCGGCGCGCGAAGACCTTGATCAGTCGCGGAATTTTGCTCAGGCCGATAACTTTGCCGTTGGGGATGTAGGCGACGTGCACTTTGCCGAAGAACGGCAACATGTGGTGCTCGCACAGGCTGAACATCTCGATGTCTTTGACGATGACCATCTCGTCGTAGGTGACGGTGAAAAGCGCATCGCGCAAGAGGGCTTCAGGATCCTGCTGGTAGCCCTTGGTGAGATATGCGTGGCCTTGTGAACGCGCTCGGGAGTGCGCAGGAGGCTTTCGCGGTCGGGGTCTTCGCCCAGGCGGACGATGGTTTCACGAACGAGTTCTTCGTAGGTGGCGGCGGTGAGGGATGTCGGTTCAGTTGTGGACTTCATAGGATTTGTAATTTGTGATTTCTAATTTGTAATTGAAAAGCCAAAGCTCTCGATCTCAGGGTACGCAATTACAAATTACGAACTGCCAATTACAGATTCCCTCGATATTCGAAGGAGTTCATCATGGTTTCTTCAATGCGTACCTTCTCTAGATGCGCTTTGTGGAAGCCTTGGTTCACGATTTTGTAGATGGCGATGCATAGATTTTCCGTGGTCGGGACGGCGCTGGCGAATTCGGGGAGCAGGTTCAGATTCTGGTGGTCGAAGTGCTCGAGGATTTCGCGATGGACGAAGCCGTCGAGATCGACCAGATTGCAGGCCATGCCGGTTTGGTGGTTGACCGGGCCGCTGACTGTCACTTCAATATTGTAATTATGTCCGTGTCTATACGGATTGTTGCATTTGC
>CAWBIS010000240.1:0-77501 GCA_963788485.1 Terriglobia bacterium | reverse complement strand
ATTGGTTTGCGAAGTACAAAGCTTTAAATGGTTTCTATCGTTATGCCATTAGTCGTTGCTATATCCATCATTCTCCATTACCTACAATTTTACCTAAAAGGCCACCTCTATTTATTCCCTATGTTTATACACGAGAAGAATTGCGTAATCTTTTTAAAACGGCCTTGATTTATCAAAAGAATGTTCGAGGAATAGAACCTTATATGATTCAGACATTTTTAATATTGCTCTATAGCACGGGGCTTCGCGTAAATGAAGCATTGTCTTTAACATTAAAAGATGTCGATTTCTCACTTGGCATAATTTCAGTTCATGAAACAAAGTTTTATAAAACTCGACTTGTTCCGATTGGAAATCAAGTTCCCGCGAAATACTTCTTCCTACATAAGTTGAGAAAGAATAAAGGATTTTCTTCTGATCATGACGCGCCATTTTTTATTTTATAAAAATAAAAAATTGGTATACGTAACATTAAATCATATCTTTAGAAGAATTCGTAAAAAATCAGGGATTATACGAACAGATGAGACCTCATATCAACCGAGACTTTCACGATCTTCGTTATCCAAACCTAAATAAAATCCAAACCGTTTTTCAAATATGCCTGATATTTAAGGATTTTGATGAAAAAAGGTTTGGATTTTTTTTACTTTTTCATTGACTTGACACCACAGAATTTTGCCAGTTCGCCTTTTACATTTTTCCATTTCTTTGATATCTTTTTGTCGCTCTCATCTTCAAGTGTTGCAAGAGCTTTTAATTCCTGCTCTAGAGTGATGTCCATATATATCATTGTTGTCTGGAGCTGTTCATGTCCTAACAGAAAGGAAATCTGCACGATATTCATGCCGTCTTCCAGCCAATGAGTGGCCTTGGCATGCCTCAGCTGATGAGCATGAAGATCCAATGGCACTTCATCACACATTTCATGTGCGGCTCTGGCATGTTTTTTCAGTTGCTTGTTTACTGCAGTCTGACTCATTTTCCCATGCGATCCTGCATTCCTTGAATAAAAAACATAAGCTTCCGGATTTAAAGTATCACCGTGGAATTCTTTCAGGTATTTCTTTAAATGTGCAACTGCCTTAGGCAGAAGATACATGGTCCTTATTTTGTTTCCCTTTCCAATGATGGTGATATTTGGTTTTTCCGCATCCAAATGTAGTTGTTCTATTTTTAAAGACAGGATTTCATCCATTCTGGTGGCAGTGCTATATATGATAATCATAAGTGCCAGATCCCTTCGTCCCGCTTTTGTGGATAAATCCGGAACCGATAACAATGCCTGTACTGCTTTTTTGCTCATCCCTTTTACTTTTTTACGTACTTCCTTTTTCCGTGGAATTCTTGTTGCATCCTCAAAAAGATACAGCAGGGAGATTTCCCTCTCCCCAGGTATTTTAGGAACGCCCTTAAGGATGCCAACCGGTTATTACAGGTTTCTGGGCTGCAGCCACGCTGTTCCATCAGCCATTGTAGCCATGCCTCGATTGTTGTCCTGCTAAAACATACACCACACAGGCGCTCTGCACTGATTCCTTTTTTCTGTCTCCAGAAAACCGATGTATAAGGTCAGCGCATACTGATAGGATTTCAATGTATGACTACTGTGGGTCTTCTGAGAAGGGACATATTCATTCAGAAAAGTATTGATATGGCGTGCGATTATGACGGATTCATTCGTCGCTTTTTTCATAATCCACCTCCGGCACAATGCTTTCAAAATCGATTCCTGTTTTTTCTTTCAGAATGTCAGCCATTGCCGGAACAAGGGAATAGTAATACTTTGTACTTTCCAGTGTGCTGTGACCCATGCTTTTACTGAGATAAAGCAGTTTTACGTCAAATCCAAAACCTTCATCTGTCCACCGGTTAATGTTTTCTATGGCATAATGGTGTCTGAGTTCATATGCAGTAGCATGAGAGCTGTTATATTTATCCCACAATTCCGGAAGTTTGTCTGCTACCCACTTCCTGTATGGAAAGAGTTACCCCTAGCAGGGAAAAAATAAACCCTTTGAGGGTACTGCTTCCGTATAGCTGAATCATAGATTTTCAAAAGTTCAAGCATTGAGTCGTGCAGCACTACATAATGCTGGGCTTGTCCTTTCGAATAACGGATATTAAGAATTCCATTGCACAAATCGACATCCTCAATCCTTAGCTTTCTTGCTTCACATGTTCGTATTCCACTACTGTAAAGAAGACGGAAGAATACAGGAATAGTTATCTTTCTAGAACGCTGTTCGGAAGTGCTAGGTGCAGCAGAAGGAAGGCTGTCACAGGCACGAAAAAAATTCCGCAGCTCAGTATCTGTAAAAGAATGGGGAATATACGTACGCCGCTCTTTCCTTTGGAATTTCGGGCACCATAACGTCTGTTTTCCCGCGCTTTCTCAAGTATTGTATAAAACTAATAATAACACCGACTCTTGACCTACAGGGAGTTATTAGTTTCTGCCTTCGCGTTTATAGCACCATTCTTCCACCATCTCCTGAGTGAGAAGAGACATTTCCGGATACTGTTTTCTTGCAGTACCGGCTCGTAAATCGGAAGAGGCTTGCTTCATAAAATTCATTCCAATGTTCTGGATGCTTTTTGGTAGAAAATATATTCCTGGATAAAAGGCTGAAGAAAAGAAGTAAACTTATTCATGGGAAAATACCCCCTCTAGCACAGGAAAACGCTCTATGGTGATAGAGCATTTCTTCAGATGCTGAAAATCTGCCCTTAGATATGCCTTAAGGGAATCCGGTGAACTGTGGCCAAGTGTTCTGCTGATAACAAGGCTGAGGGACCCCATTTCCTAAAAGAGCTGTGGCAAGGTGATGGCGGAAGATATGGAATCCTTTCCGTCACCTTTGGATTGCCGGATGCCTGCAGCTTTCATGATTCTGTAGTGACACGTGTATAATGCTTCTTTTTAAGCAACTGTATGGTTTATTTTGTGAAATAAAAAGAATATTTGCTTTCTGTATGGGGACGCTCAGATGTCAGATAGTTATCATATGGTATTGCCGGCAACTGCTGTATTAACGGAAGCTCAAGAGGAAGAACCCCGTTTTTTTACTGTATGATATTGATTAAATCTCTCTCCTCCAGTCTATGGCGTCCATTTCAATTCTGCAATATCGCAGCCACGCAGTCCTGTGTAAAGTGCAAGCATTCCGATGGCTTTATCACAGAGCGTAAGCTAATTTTCACCAAGCTAGTGCTTTCTTTAATTTTCTGGATTTCTTCCGGTGTTAAATATTGTATATTTTTTCTAGTTTCCCTTAAGGCGGGAAGAAAAGCCAAAATCCGATGACAAGCTTCTGGATAATTTGGAATACACGCTTTCAATACTGCAGCGATGTTTTTCTTGAAAGAATAGCTTCTTAGGCGTTTTCCATCGGGAGACATAAATATGGAAAGCACTGCTTCTTCTGTAATTTTAATTAGCCTCTCTATTCCTTTTTGCTGGAGTGATAAGAAAAATGTAGATGCACTATGAGATTCCGATAAATGGTGGAAAATTTTTTTCCACGTTTCTTTTCTGCTTCGCAGTAAAAGTCAATGATGGATTTGAATTCAGGTACCAACAGCGGATAAGCGCCTCTTTCAAAAAGTTCATGCCTGCGTCTTCCGTCGGGTATCTACCGTGAACATCAAACTGTTTAATGACTCCGATTATCGTCCGCTTATCGCGTAGATATCTATGAGAGGATGATGTTTTGGTGTACTCCTGATATATATCTGTATATGATGACACTTTTTTTGAATTTTTAGCTGACAGAATTTTTTTAATCTCTCGTTTGATCCTGTCTATGTATGTTTTTGAATAACCATTGGTTTCCATGTAGGAAATGAGTTTGGGATAATTATCCTGTAGATTTTGTAGATTCATTTGTATGACCTCCTGATCTCTGGATAGAAATTCATATAATAACAAAGAATAAAATCCGAACCTTTTTTAATCAAAATCGTTAAATATCAGCAATATTTGAAAAAGGTTTGGATTTTTGTTTTAGGTTTGGATAACGCAGAAAATCCAAACGTTTGGATTTTCTTCGTCATTCTTTTGCGGTTCATCGCCTTACAAGCTGGTATCAGGCACATGCTGATGTTACAGCATTATTTACCCATATTATCTGTTTATATGGGGCATCGCTCGTCTTTCCGCACATCAGTTTATTTGACAATGACTAACGAACTTATTGTGTGAAGCTGGAGCACCGGTTTGAACGATATGTTAATGGGAGGTGTGAAATGAAAAATCACAATATTTTAGGTCCATGGGTAAAGCGATATTTATTAGAATATCTGATTAATGAAAAAAATTTGTGTTTTAATACTCAGCGGAGCTATCGCGATACATTACGTTTGTGCCTTCCTTTTATAGCGCAACGCACACACAAATCAATTGATCAGCTGCTCATTGAAGATATATCATACGATGCTATTAAAAAATTTTTATTAGATCTCGAAACTGTGCGCTGTTGTAGTATTGCAACCAGGAATCAAAGGCTTGCTGCAATCCATGCTCTTGCAAAATTTATCAGTCTTAATAGTCCGGAATATATTGAATGGTGCCGACAAATTTTTTTAATACCTTTTTAAAAAAACAAAGAAACCTTTAATTAATTATCTTGAACAATCAGAAATGGATGCATTGCTTAATGCGCCAAATTGTAAAACCTGGCAAGGTAGAAGGGATCATGCAATTTTATTGTTTCTTTATAATACTGGCGCACGCGCTGATGAAGTTGCGCAATTAATAATTGATAATATTGATACAATTGAAACGCAAAAAAACGACTTTTCAATCGTCACAATTAAAGGAAAAGGAAGTAAATTAAGGCGCTGTCCACTATGGAAGAAAACTGTTACGGAAATATTGCCTTTAATATCTGGTCGAGAAAAAAATGAACATGTGTTTTTAAATCGATATTTGAAACCACTAACGCGTTTTGGCATACATGCTTTAGTTAAAAGATACGCAAAAAAATTATTTGTAAAAATACCTGCATTAAAAAATAAACGCGTAAGTCCTCACATGTTATAGCGATCGGTGGTCAGAGGAGTTTTGACGCCTGTATCCAGACTGTAGAGCATCACCTGCTCGAAACTGTTGGCTGCATTTTCGGCGAAGGTTAGCCAGCGGCTGTCGGGGGACCAGCGCAGATCGGCGAAGGCCGGGCCGTCGTTATCGCCATTCAGCGAGGTAGCGATTTTCCTGTTACTCTGGTCGGCCACGTTGTAGAGCCAGAGTTGCTGATTCTTATCCTGATGAGCGATCCATTTCCCATCCGGTGAAGGAATCGCTTCCCAGCGCAGAATATTGCCATCGTGCGTCAGTTGCTTGCCGGGTCCCTTGCCGTTGGCGGGATAAAGCCACAACTCCACTTCACCGGATTCAGTCGAAAGAGCGATGACCGACTTACCGTCCGGCGTCAGTCGAGCTTCGCGGAAGCGGCCGGGCTGGTGTTCGCTCACGTCGACGAAGCGGCCGTCTTTAACCGGCGCCACAAAGACGCGCCCTCGCGAGGTCAGCACCACATGGTCACCCTCCGGCGAGAGGTGAACCGCGGACAGATATTCCATCGGACTCTTGATCCAGTGCTCGCGCAAGTTCTCGAAATCGGAAGGCAGCTCGATCGGGATGGCGCGATCCTGGCCCGAGGCGATGTCGAAAAGGCGGAGATCGGCGCCAGACTGATAAACGATTTTGCCCTCGGAAAGCGAGGCCGACTTGAGGTCGAATCCCTGATGTTTCGTGTGCTGTTCCAGGCGCTTGCCATTCTCGTCCATGGACCAGAGATTCATGGTGCCGTCGCGATCGCTGAGGAAGTAGATGCGGCTCTTCCACCACATGGGATTGCGGCTGGTGCCGGGATAATCGGCCGTGAGTGGAACGGCCTCCTTACCTGCGTCGTATCGCCAAAGAGTCTCGGCGCTGCCGCCTTGATAGCGCTTGGTGAAACTGGGCTGGCGCTCAAGCCGGGTGAAGAACAACGTGACGCCGCGCGCGTCATAGGAGCCCTGCGCCGCCTGGCTGAGGGGAATGCGCTCGATGCGGCTCCTGGTGTCGATAGTGGCTAACTGGGTGTCGGGCAGACCCGAGAAATGGCGGGTGGAATAGATGATTTTGCCGTCGGGTGTCCAGCCCACCGGCTGCGCGCCGCCGCCTTCGTAGGTGCGGCGCATGGGCAATCCGCCGGTAGCGGGCATGGTGTAGATTTCGGCGAAGCCCTCGTAATCCGCGCTGAAGGCGATGGTGGATCCGTCGGGCGAGAAGACGGCGGAAGACTCGTTGCCGGGATTGGTGGTGAGGCGCCGCGCCAGGCCCCCGTCAGTACCGACCAGCCAAAGATCGCCTTCCGCTGTGAAAACGATCGTGTCGCCGTGGATCGCGGGCGAACTGTACCACCCGCGATTGTTCGATTGCGCGAACGATAGCAATGCCAGAAACGGCAGAACCGCAAGCACGCGAAGCATGCCTATCAGGATACTGTGATTCGGCAGGGCGGTCCGCCGCTCAAACAACAAAATCTATTTTTTTGCCGTGGCCGCGTCTTTGATGGCTTTCAGATGCGGGAGGTCGTGATCCTCTTCGTGACAAGCGGCTTCGGTCAATTCGAACTTTTCGCGTTTCATGGGAAAAGCGATCGTCCACGGCCGCGTATACACGACCGGATCTGCGACCGTCGCTTCATAGCGGAGCTCGTCGGGACCCGCCGGGGTGAATCGTTCCACGACGTGCTCGGCGTAGCTCACGATCTGGCCGCCTTCGTTCAGCCAGGTTTTGCCGTTGAAGTTGGTGGTATCGACAACCAGCGTGTCGCCCTCCCATCGGCCCACGGAATCGCCCTGCCAGAGGCGGATCGACTCGGGAAGATGCGCGCGTCCGTCGAGCGGTACGATGCGCCATGCGGTGCGCTCGTAGAGCAAAACAACGTAATCGTGCGTCTGGATAAGTTCGATCCCCTGCGGGACGTACATCGAGCGCGGAACGCCGGCGGGGAAACAATGCGCCGTGGGATCGTCATAACCGCGTTCGGCGCGCCTGCGGTCGGTCCATTCCGCAACGGCCCAGGGCTGAATCGGAAGCTTACCTTCCGGCGGGTCGACAACGACCCCGCGTCCGGCAGGCGCGAAAGCATCGGCGTCGCGTTTCTCCAGCCCCTGGTTGGCGGCGCCGTCTTTCGATTCATAAAAACCCTGAAGATCCGGCTTGCCGTCAGGGGTCCTTCGGAGGTTGGCCACCGACTGAAGCGGCTTTGCAGATGCGGGCGGGGAGACAACCATGGCCGGAGGGGGAGTTCCGCTGCCCGGGTACCAGGTTCGCGGTTCGGGCGTAAACGCGCCGTTCGCCTCTTCGACTTCAGCCTGGCAGGGGTATTCGAAAAGCCTGTCGCGATCCACGCGCCGATGTAACGCGAGAGTGATAGTCCACGGCCTGGTGAAGACCTTGGAATCGTTGATGGTCGCTTCGTACTGGATCGTGTCGGGGCCGGTCATGCGGTAGCGCTCGATCACATGAAGCGCGTTGCTGTGAAAGTCGCCGGCCATATCAAACCACGTTTTGTCGTTGATGTTGCCAACGTCCACCACCAGCGTGTCGCCCTCCCAATGGCCGCGCGAGTCGCCCATCCAGAAATCCGCGTCGGTCGGATGTGGACTGCCGTCGGCATAGATCAGCCGGTAATCGAGCGACCACTCGAACGCCATCGCGATCGCTTTCGGTGTCTGGAAGATCTGAAACGGGAAATCGAGATACATGATCCGGGGAACGCCGGGAATGTAACATTTCGACAGCGGATCGGCTGTCCGGCGATCGCGAAAGTTCTCGGCCTTCTTCGCCGCCGCCCAGGGCTGATAGGGGATTTCACCGCCGGAGACCACCGACCGCCCGGCCGGCATGTTGTATCCGGCGGCATGATCCTGAAGGTCGGCGGCAGCGCTGCCGGACGCCTGCCAGATACCGGCGAGGTTTGGCTTGCCGTCGGCGGTTCGCGGGAGCACCGGGAGAGAAGACGTCGTGCTCGGGGGAGCGGCGACGAGCGCGCTCGTGAAAACGACCGCCGTTATGGTGGCGAGCTGGAGCGTGTGCATATAGGAGAACTCGATAGTCGGATAAACCGAAGTATACCTGTTACCAGACACGGACAGTACCGGGTCAGGTCGAATTCTTTATTGAAAACTCCCTGAAAGTCTGTATAATCTCGATGACCCCGGTAGAAAACAGTCTGGAGGAAGCGAGCGAGGACGTGACGGGATTCCCTCTGACATTTACGGCCGCGGCGATACTGCTGTCCTTACAGGGAGGGACAGCTCAAACTTCCATTACTATCAGGCCGGTTACCTTTGCCGCCGGATACGGAAATCTCAATTCGGGTAACTATGCCGATGCCATACAACTTACCTCGGACGGCGGGTAAATTTTTACCGGCTCGGAAGCATCCGAACCGTCGGACACGTCCCCAACAGCGGTCCAGAGCGGCCTTATCGTCAAGGTGGATCGTCTGCTCTCGATCGGCGCCTGCTCTTCTTTGAATGCGCACTATCTCTCGCCAACCACGGACGACTCCGGCAGCTTCGGCGTCTTCCCTCACGGTTTCCACCGTCACAACCCCGTCAATCAATCTTTGCCAGTGAGGCACCCATGACAAAGCACTCGCCAGTTTCCGCGGTGGCTGTACTGACGTTCTTCTGCGCGGGATTTCCCGCGATAGCAGCTACTCCATCCGCCAGTTCGACTCCCATCACCTTCGCCCTCGGTTATGGAAACGTGGACACGGGCGCCCAGGCCACTGCCGTTAGAATCACCTCGGACGGCGGTTACGTAATCGCCGGTTACAACTCTTTTGATTTGTCCCAGAGCTCCTACATTGTAAAAACCGACGTCAACGGCAATCCCCAATGGCAAACCGAGATCAGCGAGGCGTCGACGCCCGTAAATCTGAACTGGATCCAGCAGACTTCGGATAGCGGCTATATCCTCTGCGGATATCTGGGCGCCGCAGACAATCAGACTTTTTTCGCGGCGAAGCTCACCTCAAGCGGCTCGATTACATGGCAGAATACCTACGGTCCCGGTCCCAGCGATCTTGGCGCGATCGTTCAGACCTCCGCTGGAAACTATGTCGCCGTCGGCGTGTACATGGGAACTGCGTGGCTTCTCGAACTGGACCCGAACGGGAACCTGCTCGCCCAATACACGTATTACAACGCGAATATCGCCTCGGCGAGTTCGATTGTCGCCACCTCTGACGGTGGCTTTGTTATCGCTGTCGGCGTGGGACTGATGAAAGTCGACTCGAACTTCAACCCGGTCTGGACGGAATCCGGCTATGCCGCATCCTCGGTACAACCCACCTCGGACGGCGGATTCGTGGTGGCGGGAACCACGCGGCAGACTCAATACTGTCCATTCGGATTTGAAGCCTGTTATTTCACTGAGATCACGCGGACGGATGAGAAGGGTGTGCCCGCCTGGTCGCGGCTTTTCGGCAATTCCTTCGTTATGAATCCCACGGCTGTACAGACCGCCGACGGCGGCTACGTCCTGAACATCAATGGGTACTCCGAAACGCCAACCGCGATACTCAAACTCGATTCCCACGGTATTTCTCTGGGTCAATCGAGTTTTAATGGCGTCGGTACTTTTATCCAACCTACTTCCGATGGTGGAATCATTCTGGTGGGAACCTCGTTCCTCCTGCCCGACGAAGGCAGTCAGTTTCTTGCGCTCAAGCTTGGGGCCGATCTCACCATCCCTGCCTGCTCGCCGCTGATTGCTCAGAAATCTTTTCTCGTTCTCGACAAAGTGGTGTTGCCGCAATCGATCAACGTTGCGGCGATTCCGGGGACGTTCAGCGCAGCGACGGCATCCACGACCGCAACGGCTGTCACAACCGCCGCGACGAATCTCTGCCAGGTCACCACCAATTAGCAGAACCGGCGCAGCGCCGGTGCGCGAGTTAACCTGATTAACAACCGACCCCTACTCGTGGGCGTTCAGGGCTTTGTAATACGCGTCGTAAAAACTCAGCATCTGCGGTTCGATCTGGGTTCCCACACCGACGGTGTCGCCCAACACCATGGCCTGCGGATCCTTTGCGTTGTATGTAGGCCAGTTGGGAAGTCCCTTGCCATTGGGATTGCCGGTGGCGGCGAAGTTCGCCCAGTAGCTTGACATCGTGTCTGCCAGCTTACGGTCGACGTCCGTCCAGGGAGTGTTCGGCAGCAGGTTATTGAACATGTAAGAGAGCTCGGCGGTATGAGTTGCGCCGCGCGAGGCCCGGCCCGGAGGCGCCGGCGGAACGTGCGTGAAGTAGAAAAGATAGGCCTTCCCTTTTCCCCGCTTCGACTGCAGTTGGGCCCACGTGCGCATGTGCCAGCCGAGCTCGTCTCGCATGCCGGCAAGCTGCGAAGCCGTGGCCTCGGTCGCGTTGCCGGCGGGATAGAGCTTCAGGTAATTGTCGGCCAGATCGCCGTATTTCTCCTTCGCGGCGCCTTTGAATTGATCGGGATTGGCGGGTCCACGCGCGAAGAAGGTGCCTTCGTCGTGATTCGAGCCAACCAGAAGATCGACGTCGTTTTCTTTCGCCTTCGCAAACGTAAGGCTGAGATCTTCGGAAACGTACCAGCCATCGACCGTGATTCCGGCACCGCCTCTGGCGGCTTTCAGGAGCTCATCGGCGGGCTTCGCACGCAGATCGGCGAGCGACGAGGCTCCGACCGTTTGCGCGAGTTTCACGCCGGCGGCTTCTGCCTTTTCGCGGGTCTGCATGCGCGCGATCGAAACGCCCATCCAGGCCCCGCTCTGGGCCGCGGCGCGCTTGAACAGCCCTTTGCCTTCGGGCGATCCAACCATGGCGGCGACCATGATCGCGCCGGCCGATTCGCCGTCGATGGTGACGCGCTGCGGGTCGCCGCCGAAAGCGGAAATGTTCTTCTGCACCCAGCGCAGGGCGGCCTGCATGTCCATCATGGCGTAGTCGCCGGAGGTGTGGTGCGGGGATTCCTTTTCGAGATCCGGATGCGCGAGGAAGCCGAAGACGCCGAGGCGATAGTTGTAGGTGACGAACACGACTCCTTTGCGCGCGAGCGCCTCGCCGTCATATCTCGGTTCGGAGCCGGCGCCGGATGTGAAGCCGCCGCCGTACGTCCAGAGAATCACCGGATGCCGCTCGCCGGCGGATTTCGCCGGGGTCCAGACGTTGAGGTAAAGGCAGTCTTCGCTCGGCGCGACGCCGTTCGCGGAAGCGCGATTGGGCAGGCACGCGGGCCCGAATTGATCGGCCTTGCGCACGCCTTCCCATTTGGCGGGCGGCTGGGGCGCTTTCCAGCGGAGATCGCCCACCGGCGGCGCGGCATATGGGATGCCTTTGAACACGCGAACCTCATCGGACGTGGTGGTCGTCCCGGTGACCTGGCCCGCGTCGATGCGGACGGGCTCCGGGATGGCAGCGGAGACTACCGCGGCGCCCGCGCCAAGCGAGCTCAGGACGAGGAGTGAAAACCGGTTCATCATTTGCGAATCCTTTTCTTCGGAGCAAGTATGTCAAGTTCGGCGGGCGTGGTCAACGGAGCCGGGAAGGCGGGCGACGTCGTTACGACTCAGGTCGGCTTCAGGATCAGGTCGGGCGTGTCCGAGTCCACTCTGAAATTTCTGTTGTCGCTCCAATGCCAACGAAACCAGGCGATCACCATCCGGACTTGAGGGTTAGTATGGCGAGCGCCAGGGCGGGCGCCATCACGAAAATGCCGAAGCGCAGGAACTGAAAAAAGCTTACGTCTTCGCCCTCGCGCCGAAGAGCCACCAACCATAAGATCGTGGCCAGCGAACCGGTGATGGAAAGATTCGGTCCGAGGTCCACGCCGATGAGAATGGCATTCCGGATCAGGTTCGGAGCATTCGCGCCACGCAGTACGCTGCCCGCAATCAGACCGACGGGAAGATTGTTCACCACGTTCGCCAGCAGAGCGACCGCAAATGCGGAGGACATCGGGCCGGCTTTCCCCAGCAGATCGCGGCTGAGCGTGAGAACGCCGGCCTGATCGACGCCCTGGACCAGCACGAACAAGCCCGCGACCAGGAACAGGACGCTCCAGGAGATTTGTCTGGCGATGCCCAACGGCGCACCGCGATCCAGAACCGCAATGACCGCGGTCACTGCGACGGCCGAAAGGAATGTGGGCAATCCCAAGTCGAGTCCGAAAGCAGAGGCGAGCATCAGAACCACAGCGGTCAGGGCGATTCCCGAAGCGGCGAACCTGCCCGTCCGGGAGAGCTGAACGGGGTCCACTTCAGTTTCCATGGTGCCTTCGAGTTGCGCCCGCGTCAGCAACCGGAGCACGAGAAAAGTCGTGGCAATTGCGATCAGCGAAGGCACCGCGAACGCCTTCAGCCATGCGGCCAGTGGCGGCATCTTCGAGCCATAGACAACCAGGTTGGCCGGATTCGAAATGGGCAAAACAAAGCTGGCTGCGTTGGCGATCAGGGCGCAGATCAGCAGATAAGGGAGTGGACACGCACGGGCCTTTCTCACGGCCGCCAGTACGGCGGGAGTCAGGACAACGGCGGTAGCGTCGTTCGACAGAAATATGGTTACAAACGCTCCGGCAAGATAGACGATGGCAAAGAGTTTTCTGGGGGAGCCGCGCGCGAGATGGACGGCTTCGGCGGCAATCCAATCGAAGAAGCCCGCGCGGCGCGCCAGTTCCGCCAGCGTCATCATGCCGGCCAGGAAAAGGTACACATCGGTACCGCGGCCTACCGCGGCGAGCGCATCATGCGGCGGAACGATGCGCAGAACAACCAGAAGTGCAGCGCCCGAGCAGGCCCAGACGGCTTCGGGAACGCTCCACGGCCGGATCAGAATCAGCAGGATCGTGAACGCGGCGACGAGCCATAGCACCATTAACGATGTTAATGTGGACACATCGCTTTAAACTTTCCGTGCCTTTGCGGCGTCCCAAAAAAGTGATGGTCCTGCGCGGCGTCCTTGCGATGCTTCTCACGCTTTCGGCTATGCACGCCATGGAACCGCTGATGTGCCCTGGCGGCGCGGCGCTGGGGCGGTTCGATCTGACTGTGGTCCCACCGAACGGTGGTGTGCCGCGGCCGCTTACATCCGTCAATCGTCTGCTCGACGGCTATAAGATTTACTACCATCCGGTCGACATCGACGCCATCGAGAAGAAGAGGGTGCGGATTGCGCTTTTGCTGGTGCCGTCGAAAGGGGCGAAGATCGTAGTATTCGATCCAAAGCCGGCCGACCAACCCGCCGAGTGGACTGTGCCGTTTCGTTCGCAGGTCGCCAGCATCGTCTGGGGGCCGGAGGGCCTGAACAAGGCGAAAGTTACGGACCTCATCGCGAAAAACGATGAGTTGATCGGCCAGTTGGCCGATTACGCCGAGAAGACCGCGGAGGCGCAAACCATCATTCAGGCGGTCTCCCAGCAGCAGAGGGCGCAGGATATGAGCCTGAACGTGGATGCCGCGGTGAGTGGATTCGCCAGCCGCTTTCCTTCGGCTAAGATCGATCCGGCGCAGCCAGCCGATCAGCAGTTGGGCGTGCTGGTGAGCGGGGTCAACCCCGCGCTCTCGGCCTACGATCCGCTGGCGCAGAATCCGCAGCAGCAGGCGGCGCAGACCGCGGGTATTGTGGCCGCCGTGGCCGGGCTGTTCTTCGGCAACGGCGTGGGGCTTGCCGCGGGCGGCGGTGCGGTGCTGGTGAATCTGCACAGCATGCTGTTCCCGCAGACCGAGTTTCTCTCCGCGCTGAGCCAGGGCGCGAACAGCAAAATGGTGGGGCTCTGCGGCAGCAAGGCGGCGCCGGCCGCGCGAACACAGCTGGCGTTTCTGTGGGCTACGCGCATACCGGACGCCACGGCGCCCCAGATCTCCGTGCCGAAGGCCGGGCATCTGGCGATCGGAGTGAAGTCGAGTTTTCCGCTGGAGGTGAAAGGCAAGAATTGGGATTTGGCCGCGCGCGTTCAGGACTGGCGGCTGGTTTCGTCCGACGGCAAGACCACCGTGAATGTTCCGGTGAAGGCCGATGCGAAGACGAAATCCATCGAACTCGATCTGACGGGCGAAAAACTGAAGCCCGGCGATTGGAAGCTGGCGGCCAACTGGGATTGGGATCCACTGAGTGTCCCGGGGGATCTCACGCTGCACGATATTTCGCATCTGGATGGCGTGCACCTGACGGCGGCCTCGCAGGACAAACTCAATCCCGCCGCGGGTATCACCGACCTCGAACTCGCGGGCGCGGATTTCGAATTCGTGAAGAAGATCGAGTTCAAGAAAGCGGGCGATCCGTTCGCCCAGCCGGAGCCGCTGCCTTTTCGCTTGCCAAAAGAACCGCCGGACGGCCCGGAATCGTCGCTGCGCATACGTCTTGACGCGAAGACGCTGACGCCCGGCAACTACACCTTCCTGATTGCGCAGGCGGACGGGAAAGATCATGACGCGCCGTTCAAGGTTCTGCCCCCGCCGCCTTCCATTACGGGGACCCCGCTGCTTCTCAACACAGGAACGGAGGAGCAGAGAGTGGTGCTGCACGGAACCGGGCTCGATCGCATCGACCAGATCTCCGCGGACAACGCGACTGTTTCGCTGAGCGATGGCGCGAGCGGTGACCAGCGCGGCGTCACAGTGAAAGTCGCGCCGGATGTGCAGGCGGGGACGCTGATCACGTTGCATCTGAAGGTCAGGGATTTCGAACAGCCGGTCACGATCGAGGATGCGTTGCTGGTGGCGGGGCCGAAGCCCGCGATTACGTCGGTGCGCGAGTCGCGGCAGGACAACCTGGTGGTTGCGTTGAACAGCGGAGAAATGGCCGCGAATTCGCTCGTCAGTTTCGAAATGAATGTGGTGCACGCGCCGTCGATCTCGTCGATTCAGTTGTCTTGCGACGATGGAACTCCGCTCCGGATCCCAGCCGCGGGAGACGACAAGAAGAATGCACGGTTCATTCGCGAGTCGCCGGGCTCGGTATTTCTTTCGTTTCGCCCCGAAACCGTGGGGCAAGCGGGGTGCGAGGTCATGGCGACGCTGGCAACTCCCCGGGATGGGGAATCCGTGCCGCGTAAACTGGGCGTCATCGTGCGGCTGCCGCGGATCGATTCGTTTCAGCTGACGGATCAGAAAGCCGGCGATGGCTTATACGCAGCCGTGCTGCAGGGGCAGGATCTGGAAACCATTGCGAAGGTCGGTTGGGACGATGAGACCGGCACGGCCGTTGACGCCATTCCGGCTCCGATGGATGGTCCGGGCAACAAGGAAAGCCTGCGGGTTGCAGTGCCGTGGCCGGCTCCTTCGCCGCATGCTCCGCTTTATGTGTGGCTGCGCGGGGAAGAGAAGGGACGGCTGACGACAGCGAAGTATTGAGATCCGAGGCGAGCCGTTCTACCGGAGAGGCTGGAAGAGAGCCGAAACGGCTCCCTGCGGGTCGGCGAATACGGTGATTACACCCACTTTTTCCATCTTCATCGGCCCCATGTATACCTGCGCCCCGAGTTCCTTCGCTTTCGTGGTGGTAGCTTCAGCATCGGCCACTTGCAGATAGATCATCCAATGCGGCGGCGCGTTGGGGTTCTGTTGTTCCTTCGGAGGAATGCCGCCGATGTAATCGCCGGCGTTTTTGATGTGGAGATAACCGGAACCGTCATGTGAAGCTTCCACTTCCCACCCGAAAAGCTTTGAATAGAACTCCGCGGCGGCATTCGGATCGGGCGTGTTGAGGTCGGCCCAGCACAGGCTGCCGGGCTCGTCCTTAATTCCGATTCCGGAGTGCTGCTTTGGCTGCCACAGCAGGAAAACGGCGCCGGCGGGGTCCTGAATCACGGCCGAACGCCCGTGTTCGGCGACGTCGAATGGCGGGGCGAGTACTTTCGCGCCGAGTTCGGCGGCGTGTTTCGCGCAATCGTCGGCGCTCTCGACCTGGATGTAGAGATTCCAGTGCGAGGGAAGGCCCATTGCCTGCTCGTCCTTGCGCATGGTGTACACAGCCGCACATTCCCGGCCTTTCAGCGAGAACATTGTGTAGAAATCGTCAGGTCCCATCGGGGAATCTTCGAAGGTCCACCCAAAGAGGGATGTGTAAAAAGCTTTGGCCGCCTTCTGATCGGTAGTGGCAAGTTCAATCCAGCTGAACCCGCCGGGCTTATGTTTTTCGATTTCCGCCATGAAGCGGAGTATACACGGAAATCGCCCCGCGTTCAGTCACCGAACCGATATACACTGGCTTTTAGTATGCGCACTTCGTGGGTTCAAAAACGAATGTCCGATTCCATACGGACGCAGATGCATTACGCCCGCAAGGGAACGATCACGGAGGAGATGGAGTATGTCGCGCGGCGCGAGAAGGTTTCGCCCGAACTCATCCGCTCCGAAGTGGCGCGCGGGCGCATGATCATTCCGGCCAACATCCAGCACACGAATCTGGAGCCGATGGCCATCGGCGTGGAATCGATGTGCAAGATCAATGCGAATATCGGGAACTCGGCGACCACGTCGAATATCGACGAAGAGCTTGAGAAGCTGCGGTACTCGGTGAAGTACGGCGCCGATACCGTGATGGATCTGTCGACGGGTGGCGATATCCCGGAAATCCGGAAAGCGATCATCGCGCATTCGCCGGTTCCCATCGGGACTGTGCCCATTTACGAGGCGCTGTCGCGCGTGCGGCGGGTAGAGGACCTCAACATCAACGTCATGCTCGAAGTAATCGAGGAGCAGGCGGAGCAGGGCGTCGATTACATGACCATTCACGCGGGCGTCCTTGTGCAGTATGTGCCGATGGCGGCGAAGCGCATTACCGGAATCGTGAGCCGGGGTGGGGCAATCCTTGCCGAGTGGATGGTCAAGAACCATCGCCAGAATCTGTTGTATGAGAATTTCGACGCCATTTGCAGAATCTTCCAGAAGTACGACGTCAGCTTTTCCCTGGGTGACGGATTGCGTCCTGGGTGTATCGCCGACGCCAGCGACGAAGCGCAGTTCTCCGAATTGAAGACGCTGGGCGAATTGACGAAGAAGGCCTGGGAGTATGACGTCCAGGTGATGATCGAGGGTCCGGGGCACATTCCCCTGGATCAGATCGAACTGCAGGTGATCAAAGAGCGCGAGATGTGTCACGAGGCGCCTTTCTATACGCTGGGGCCGCTGGTGACGGATATCGCGCCGGGCTACGATCACATCACGTCGGCGATCGGCGCAGCCATGATCGGATGGCACGGGGCGTCGATGCTTTGTTACGTGACGCCGAAAGAGCACCTCGGCCTGCCGAACCGGGAAGACGTGAAGGCCGGTATTATCGCGTACAAGATTGCGGCGCATGCGGCTGATCTCGCGCGGCATCGGCCAGGGGCGCGGGATCGCGACGACGAGCTTTCTCGTGCGCGTTATAACTTCGACTGGAATCGGCAGTTCGAGCTTTCGCTGGATCCCGAGACGGCGCGTTCAATGCACGACGAGACGCTGCCCGAGGAGGGTTTCAAAGAGGCGGCGTTCTGTTCCATGTGCGGACCGAAGTTCTGTTCCATGAACCATTCGTCGAAGGTGGAAGGGTTCACCGCGGAACAGGCGGATGAGGTTCTGCATCAGATCTCCGGCGCGGATTAGGCTGGCGGGCAATCCGGTTGGCCTCAGCCGGTTCGCCCAACAGGTCCCATAAGCAAGTCGCGTCTTTCATAGTGCCGATTTGGTCTGTGGCGTGCTAAAAGCCGTCATTGGAGGTGCACATGCAAAAGGTGGCGTTCGTTCTGTTGGGAGGCATGCTGCTGGTGGGTATCGCGGCTGCCAAAGACAAAGACGACAAACAGCATCTGGACCCGTTTGTAAACGGGCCCGCAGGCGAGAGCAAGCTGATCCAGGAGGTGCGGCATAAGCTTGTCAGCCTGCCTTACTACGGGGTCTTCGACGACCTCGGATTCACCGTAAATGGGGGGACGGTCACGCTGGTAGGTGAAGTCACGCAACCGGTGCTCAAAATCGACGCCGAAAAAACGGTCAAAGGGGTGGAGGGCGTCACCAACGTGGTAAATAACATTGAGGTCCTGCCCTTGTCGCCGATGGACAACCAGATCCGCCGGGCGGTTTACCGGGCGATTTACGGAGACCCGGTTTTGTCGGATCGGTACGGATTTCAGGCCATTCCATCGATCCACATTATCGTCAAGAACGGAAACGTCCGGCTGGAAGGCGTCGTGGCGAACCAGATGGATCGCGACATATGCAACATCCGCGCCAACGCGGTGCCGGGGGTTTTCAAGGTTCAAAACGATCTTCGGATCGAAGCGAAGTCGTAGACTCGGGCTTCCGTGCGCGACGGGATGCCCAGGCAAACACGACGATCCCGGTAGCTACTGAAACGTTCAGGGACGCGATTTTGCCCGCCATTGGAATGCGTACGAGGGCGTCGCAGTTTTTCTTCACCAGCTCGTGCAGGCCTTTGCCTTCGGCCCCCATCACAATGGCTGTGCGGGCCGGCCAATCAATGGCATCGTACGGCTGTTCACCACCCTCGTCGAGGCCATAGATGAAATAACCGTCGCGCTTCAGGGCCTGAAGAGTCTGGTTGATATTCACCACCCGCACCACCGGAACGTACTCGAGAGCACCCGCAGCCGCTTTGGCGACCGTTTCAGTCAGCCCGGCCGCGCGGCGTTCGGCGATGACTACTGCCCCGGCGCCCGCAGCGTTGGCGGTCCGGATAATTGCCCCGAGGTTGTGGGGATCTTCGATGCCGTCGAGTACGACCAGAAGCTCGGCGGACGGCGCAACGTCTTCGAGTTCCGCGTACTTCTTCTCCGCACCCAGCGCAACCACTCCCTGATGCGATTTGACGCCGGCCAGACGGTCCAGTGCGCCCCGATCTTCAAAGCGGACTGGCGTGCCCGCGGTGCGAGCAAGGTCGATGATCTCCTGGAGGCGATGCCCCCCCGCTCCCCGGGCAATCAGTATGCGTTCGAGAGGGCGTTTTGCCCGCAAAGCTTCGGCGACGGGGTGAACTCCGATCAGGACGGCCAAATGTCGATCATCCCACGGCGGCCGTCTACCGGGCGACGGCCCTCAGCCTTCCACGGGAACTTCGAGGCCGTTGTTGAAGCGGTTGGTGAAATTGGCAAGGCAGACGATCATGGTCAACTCCACCGCCTGATCGGCGGAGAAGAGTTCCTCGATCGCGTAGCGCGTGGCGTCCTCGACATCGGCATTGCGGGTGAGTTCGCGCGCGTAGTGCAGAGCCGCCTGCTCCTTCGGCGTGAAGTGCTGGTTGTTTTCGCTCTGAATTTCGTAGATCTCGGATTCGCTCAGTCCCGCGGCGTGCGCACCTTTAACGTGGTGTGCGGAGCAATATGCGCATTCGTTGACACTCGAAACCGCGAGGTAGACGATTTCCTTCAGCCGGCGCTCGAGCACTCCCGTTCCCATCACGGATTTATACAAA
Source organism: Terriglobia bacterium (assembly GCA_963788485.1). GTDB lineage: Bacteria > Acidobacteriota > Terriglobia > Bryobacterales > Bryobacteraceae > BOG-234. Next base: position 58,056 of record CAWBIS010000240.1, on the reverse strand, counting down.
TTGAGGAAGGCTTGCATCGCCTCGGGCCGATTCGCCATGACCCGGAGAAAGTTGCTGGGTCCAGATTTCTTTTCTATTTCCGCAAGTACCGGGTTCTGAGCCGGTTCAACGCCTTTGACGACGGTAGCCATGATTTCACTATAGGATCGGGAAGCGCGGCCGGGAATCGGGGGATGCGGGACGCGGGTGCGAATCAATACCAACGAGCGTAGTATTCCGGCTAGCCGTTGCCTCGCTGTCCGCCGTGACTTCTCCGGTGGCGTTTGAGTTCGTACTCAGCCGCTTTGTGAGCGACCCTCGCGGCATCCCTCGCTCCGGACAACTCCACAAGAGTTTGGCCTCCCGCGTCATTCCGCATCCCCCGCCAAAGCCGCCTGATCGTTTCGGTATACTTCTGCCCTGCGGATACATACCGCGCTTCAAGCTCGGTACAAACGGGGCAGCCTTGCACGAACACTCTTGACACACACCGAGCGCCAATTACAAGTTATTGAATACAATTGACTTTGGCCGCCAGCAGCAATGCGCTGGTTCGCCTGGTGGGGTTAAATAGCGATTTAACCTCGTTAAATAGCGCACCGCTGCGTTGTTAAATAGCGCACCGCTGCGTTCGATTCGGGTCGCCGCCTCGCGATTCGTCACGCCGGCGATGTTTCAGGCCGTTGCTCCGCGAAAACCGTTCATGCCTTTTTCACGGACTCCTTTTCATACTGAATCCGTACGCTGGATTCCATGAAGCAGCAAGGCAGAATACTGATCGTTGACGACGAGGCCGCAGCACGGCGGGCGCTGCATGGCGACCTCCTCACAGCGGATTTCGATGTTACAGACGCCGACAACCCGGAAGACGCGATCGCTCTTTGCCGCGTCATGGAATTCGACATCGTCCTGCTGATCACCAGCCCCTGGAAGCGCGGCAGCTATACCTGCCAGGCGCTTCGTTCCGAAATTCCGCAGGCGGCCATTCTGGTGCTGACCGAATCCGGCGACCCCGACGGCGTGGCCGAGATGCTTGATGCCGGCGCTGACCAGTGCCTTCCGCGCGGGATGTATCGTCCCGAACTCGTCGCTCGCCTGCGCGCCACGCTGCGACGGACTCGGAGTTCATCGAATAGCGGCGATGAAGCCATAGTCATTGGGGACGTGCGGCTGGATCCGGCGCAGCGTCAGGTGTACCGAGCCGGCGTGCCTGTGCGCCTGACGCCGAAAGAGTTTACGCTGCTGCATTACCTCATGTCCAACGCCGGTCGTCCCATCGCTCACGAATCTCTGCTTCGGGCGGTTTGGGGCGCCGATCATATTGGCCGCGTGGAATATCTGCGAATCTTCATGCGGCAGCTGCGCACCAAGCTGAACGACCATATCCATCCTCAATATCTTCTGACCGAGAGTTGTATCGGATACCGCTTTGCCGAACCCTCCCGGGCACCGTCGATTGATCACCAGCCAAGCCGCGCCGCCGCGGCCTGAGTCCCTTCCTCGTCCAATCCCGGTTCTCAAGCTCCCCAATACCATACGCCGTTCACATCATTTTTATGCCTCTTTCATAGTGTTTTCGCAACACTGTCTTCGTGAAACCGTAAAGGCCATGTCTGCCTGAGCGGCGAACGTTGCCTTCGCTTGCTCGTTTCAGGTTTCCGGAATGGTCGAAATAAAGCCTTCTCGAATAGCGCGTATCGCGGCTGAAATAGCCCTCGGCTGCGCAAGCGTCGCAGTCATCACCGCCGTCTGCTTCGCGGCCCACATCGGGTTCGCCATTCCTTGTCTTCTTTACCTCGTTATTGTGGTGGCGCAATCCCAATGGGGAGCGTTTGTCTCGTCGGCCGTTGTCTCGCTCGTCGCGGCCGTCTGCCTGGATTACTTCTTCATTCCACCGATTCTGCACTGGCAGATCTACGATCCGGAGTATACGGTCGCGCTGCTGACCTATTGGGTCACCAGTCTCGTCATTACGCGTCTGGCGTCCCGTGCGCGAAATGAGGCCCGCGTCGCCGAACGCCGGCGCCGGGATGCGACTCTTCTATATGACGTAGCGTCCCGGCTGCTTTCCCTGGCGCCCGAGCACGCGGCGGGTCCCGAGTCGCTCCGGATCTTTCGCGAGGTTTTCGGTCTGCGCGCAGTTTGTTTTCTCGACTCCGGCTCCGACAAATTGCGCATGGAGGGCAACTCCGACTGTGGCCTGGCCTGGAAGATCCGGGACGCCTGCGCGCACGGGGTCGATTACCGGAGCCGCGACGGCGAACTGCATATACGCTGTCTTCGCGCAGGCGGCGAGATGGCGGGGGCTGTGGGATTCGAAGGGCGGTTTGACGATGAAGCCGTTGCCCTCGCGCTCTCGCTTCTCGCAGCCACCGCGGTCGAAAGAATGCGGGCGTTCGGCCGCGCGAGCGAGTCCGCGGCGAACGCTCAGGCGGAAATGCTGCGATCGGCTATTCTCGACGCGTTCGCGCATGAATTCAAGACGCCCCTCGCGATCATCCTTGCCGCGGCGGGCGGACTTCGCGAAACAATGAGCGGCCAGGGGGACGCCTCTTTTACGCCTGCCCAGATCGAGATGACGGACATCATCGAGAACCAGACGGTACGCCTCAGCCACCTCACAACGCGGCTCCTCCGCACCGCCAGGCTCGACCGTAACAACGTGACGCCCAGCATGGAATTGACCAGCTTGAATTCGCTGGTTCGAAGTGTCGTCGAGCAGCATCAGAACCTGTTCGGCCGGCGCATCACAGGGACTCCGGCGCGGGAGACGGCGGAGGTCATGGCCGACCCCGAACTCCTCGGCCTCGCCGTAAATCAGCTTCTCGACAATGCCTGCAAGTACTCTCCTCCCGACGGTGCCGTTCTGGTGGAACTCGAGAGCGAGGACGGTTGGGCCGGCATCCGCGTCAGCAACGAGGGTGTCCCGATCAGAACCGAAGAGGAAGAGCAGATCTTCGATCGTTTCTTCCGCGGCGCCGGGACCGAACATGGAGCCCCGGGCGCGGGTCTGGGCCTTTTCGTGGCGAGAAAGATCGTACGTGCCCACGGCGGATACCTGACGCTGGAGCGAAATCCGGACCGGCCCGCCATTACCACTTTTCACATCAGTTTGCCGGTAATCCAGCATGCATCCGAACATGAACAGAAAACCAATCAAGGTGTTGGTAGCGGACGATGAACCGGCCATGCGCCGGGGGATCCGCACATCGCTGAACGTCAACGGCTATGAGGTCGAGGAAGTTCGCAGCGGCGAAGAAGCCGTTGCGGCGGCGCGCGAACGCCCCCCGATCTCGCGCTTCTCGACATCAACATGCCAGGGATGGGCGGGATCGAAGCCTGCAGGCGCATCCGCGCCGCCTCGCGCGGTATTGGAATCGTGATGATCACCGTGCGCGATTCCGAGGAAGACACAGTTCAGGCGTTCGAAGCCGGCGCCGACGACTACGTCACCAAGCCGTTTCGCGTGCGCGAGTTGCTGGCGCGCGTCAGCGCGCTCGTGCGCCGTTCGCGCGCGGAAACCTCGGAGCAGCCCGGCGTGATTCGCGCGGGCAAACTCGAACTCGATATGGCGCATCGCACCCTGCGCAAAGCCGGCCAGGAACTTCACCTGTCGCCCATTGAGTTCAACCTGCTGCAATATCTGATGCAAAACCAGGACATCCCCCTCGATCACTCGAAATTGCTGCGCACGATTTGGGGCCCCGAGTATGGGCACGAGCTCGAATATCTCAGGACGTACATCCGGTTGCTCCGCCGCAAAATCGAGGACGACCCCGCCAAACCGGAATACATCACAACCGAGCCATGGCTTGGATACCGGTTCCGCGATCCCGCGGCGCAGGAACAGGTCGTGGCAGATCGGTAAAGCGCCCGTTCACGCGCGGGCTCTTTTTTCATGCCTTTTTCACCCCCTTTCGCGCAAACTTGGCTGATTAATGGGTGCGTCAAACCAAAGCGCCGCCCGCGCAATGGATGCGGGCCCGCAGATCCACGAATTGTGCGAGGTGATCCGTACCGCCCCGGTATTTTCCCGCCAGTGCCGGGCTGATATTCAGCGGCGGCTGGTACGGCTCGGAGAACGCCATAAAATCGGCGGCGCGCGGGTGCGGCCGGTGACGAAATCCTGCATGGTCGTCCCGACGGCGGAGCGGCTTTGATGTGAAACGGCGGTCCGATTGAACCAGATTCCAGGCAGGGAGTCGAATGTTTCACCGTCGCGGCAGGCGATCTCGCCCGAAAGCCGGCGCCTTCTGGTCGCCGCGAACGGCACTTTGCGCCGTTCTCTTCTCGATTCCCTCGCGGCCGCAGGTTTTTGTATTGAGGAAGTTAGCTCCGCGCCAGAAGCCATGGATGCGGCCCGGCGACGCAGTTTCGATCTGGCGCTCCTCGATCTTGGGTTACCGGAGAGCGGCGGTATCGAACTTTGCCGGAAGCTGAACGCTCTTTCGCCCGATATGGGTATTGTCATGGGACGCACCGGCGGAACGCCCGCTGACGACGTCCTCGCCCTCGAAGCGGGCGCCGACGATTGCATCACGGCGCCCTTCCGTTTCCGCGAAATGGTCGCTCGTCTCAACGCGGTATTGCGGCGTGCACGCGCGCCCGTCGACGGCGAAGCCACGGTGTTGCGCACAGGCGATCTTGAAGTCGACATCCCGCGCCGTCGCTTCCGGCGAGCCGGCCGTGAGGTTCACCTTTCCAGGCTTGAGTTCGATCTTCTGGTCTTTCTCATGCGGAATGCGGAAGCCCCGCTGACTCATCTCAAGCTGCTGCGTGGTGTCTGGAAGAGAGACTTCGCCTGGGATCCCGGTTATCTTCGCTCTTACATTAAAGCTCTGCGCGGCAAGATCGAGAACGATCCGGCAAAACCCGAGTATCTCCTGACCGAGCCGTGGGTTGGCTATCGTTTTCACGATCCCTGCGGCCGACTCTGAGTCCTTACTATAGGCCTTTGTTTATCGGCTCAGTAAGTTTTTCTTCTAATACTTTTCATGCCTTTTTCACCGTATCGCCCGGATACTGACATTGATTGGGCCGGGTAGTCTAACGATTTGGGCCGATAGTCTAACGATAATAAGCAACCAGCCACGCCTGTGACCGGCATCCCTGATATTGGGAAGCTCTTAGCCCGTGGTGTGTCTATTCGTTCGTCAAATTCGGAAGGGAAAGAATAAATGAAAGCTGAAAAGTATCCTCGAGGATTTCTTGTTTTAATTTTGGCCGTAGGACTGGCCCTGCCGGCTCTGCACGCCGCGGAAGCCACTGCCCCCGTAGCCGAAAAACAGGTGGCCAGTTTAGGGACAATCGTCGGAATCGTGCGCAATGCCGCGAGACTTCCTGTTGGCGGCGCCACCATCACCGCCGCAAAGGTCGACGGCTCCGGCATTCGCGCGACGATATCCGGCAGCGACGGCGTTTATTCATTTGCCGACGTTACGCCTGGTGTCTGGTCCGTAACTTCGCAGGCGGATGGTTTTGCAGACGCGACGGTAACTTCGCTTGCCGTTGCCGCGGGCCGCGCCACTCGCACGGATATCGCCATGGCTGCGAGCGCGGCCGCACAACCCTCCGTCATCTCTTCCACCGCGCCCGCCCCGACTCAGGTTGCCTCGGCTGCCCCCCCGCCAGCCGCACAGCCAGCTTCCGCGAGCGGCAATGCGGCGCAGACGCAGGGCGTCTTCTCTCGCCTCCTGAAACGGCCGCAGGCTTACTCCCGCGACTCGCTGCCGGCGCCCATCGCGGACCCGGTCGAGACTGCATCGCTCAACACACCGCCCGCCGGCGCGTTCGACAAGCCGTCCGACATTCCCGGGGTTCCGGCGCCACAGGGACCAACCGCAGCTCCGGCCCCCGCGCCACAGGGTGCACAGGAACCAACCACCCCCGCCGCGCCCGCTGTAGACTTGAAGACGCCTTTCGCCGATTATGACTGGACCTGGCTGAACGGTAATCCACGCAATCACGACGTCGCGTTCGACTCGCCGTTCTTTACGCCGGAAATCCGGGCCGATCTTACCTATACCTACGATTTCAATAAGCCTTCGGACGACTCCATGGGCGGTTCCAGCGAACTCTTCCGCTCCAATGAAATCCAGTTGGAGCAGCTCGGCATCGGCGGGGATTTCCACTGGGACAATGTTCGCGCCCGTTTCATGACTCAGTTCGGCGAGTACTCGGAGGCTACAATCCGGAACGACGGGTCCTATAACAAAGGCCAGTGGAATCTCAACGACGCGGACCGGTATCTTTCCGAAGCCTACGGCGGGTGGCACGAGAACTGGCTCCATGGGGTCAACTTCGACGCGGGAATCTTCATGTCCTACGTCGGCCTGTTCAGCTATTACAACTTCGACAACTGGGCCTACCAGCCGTCCTACGTATCGTCAAACACGCCGTGGTTTTTTGAAGGGATACGAATCCAGATCTTCCCCACGCATCATCTTAAGATCGAGCCATGGATCATCAACGGATGGCAGTCTTATGCTTCAACCAACACAAGAAAAGGTCTCGGCGGCCAGATCAAGTACACTCCATTTTCCTGGCTGAATATCATTTCCAACAACTATGGTTTGGGCCATGACGATCTCTACACTCCGAACCGCAGCCGTATCCATACCGACAACAGCTTCGAAGTGAAGTACTACGACAAACCAGGCAAATTCATCGATAAGATAGCGGTCACGTTCACGGGCGATCTGGGTTGCGAATTTGGCGGTGGGGTGAGTTGTTACACCGACAAATCGGGCGGCCCCAAACAGAGCTTTATCGGATACATGATTTACAACAAGTTCTGGTTCCACAAGGATCTGTTCTCCCTGACCATCGGCGGCGGTCAGATCAACAATCCCGGACGTTATCTTGTTCTGATTCCGCCAATCAATGGCGAAACGGCGGGTTCCGCTGCGATTAACTCGCCTTACTTCACCTTCAATCCGGGGGACCCGTTCAAGGCGTGGGACAACTCGTGGACGTTCGACTGGATGCCGAAACAGTGGATGACCCTCCGCTTCGAGGGCGATTACCGCCATGCCAGCGTTCCTTACTGGAGCGGAGCGGGTGGCGTCACGCCTCCGCCTTTCCTCGGCGGAGCGCCGGGCACCAATAACGGGTACCCCACCCAGTACGTCTGTATGGATGGCTCTCCAGCCGGCACATCCCTCACCTCCAGCAGTTGCTCGGCGAACGGCGGCGTCTGGTATCCGGACCTGCGCAAGGACGAGATACTGTTCGACATCGATCTGATGGTGAAATTCTAACGATGACAGCGGCGCCCGCCAGTCCCGGACTGGCGGGCGCCACACGGTTAAAGAACAGGATAATGCAAAGGTGAAAATGATGCTCAGGGAACAGAAAACCGCAATCGGCATCGCGGCCGTCTTCACTTTGATCGCAGGCACCGCGGCCGTGCAAACCGCGATCGCCCAGAAGGCGGTGCCAAAAGACAAGATTATACTGGCCGAACCCGAGGTGAAACAACTGATCCTTCTCATGGACACCGATAAGAACGGGAAGATATCCCGGCAGGAGTTCATGGCTTTTATGCAGGCTGAATTCGACAGACTCGACAAAGACAAGAGCGGCGAGCTGGATGCCAGGGAACTGGCCCAGTCGCAACTGAAAGTCAGTAAGCCGGCCGTTGGCAAGTAAGGAGTCCGGGTGACACGTAAGTCTCGCTTCTACCCGAGTGTTTTATGGCTGCTCCCCGTCCCGGCAGTCCTGCTGATGGCGGGCGATGCTTCGTGGAAAGACAAACCAACTCAGGCATGGACCTTTGAAGACGCCCGCCAGGTGCTCGCCGATTCCCCATGGGCGAGACTGACCATCGGCGCCATCAGCCGCCTGGAGACCGAGGACGAACGAAGGTCCGGCGGCGACATGGGCCAGGAACACGGGGTCGGCTTCGACGGCGTCGACGGCCAGAAAACGGCCAAACAGACGGCGGCCAATTTCTTTACCGCCCACCCCGGTGCAAAGAGTCCTCCCCGGCAGGACGTGCGTTTGATGTTGCGTTGGGAGAGTGCTCTGCCCGTGCGTGCGGCGGAGCTGAAGACCGGCTTCATCGAGCCTCCGGTCTCGGCGAGCGAAGGTTATAACCTGGCCGTCTATGGAGTTCCCGGTTCTTACTTCAACGGCGATCCGCTCAAGCTCGGCGCGCCGCTGAAGAGCGCGGCGCGTTTGAAGCGGGAAGGAAAACCGGATGTGAAGCCGTCACGCGTGGAGGTTTTTCAACGCGAGGACGGAATCGTAGTAGTCTATGTGTTTCCGCCCTCTGCGGAAATCTCTCCCCAGGACGGTCTTATCGAATTTGACGCGCACATCGGGCGCCTCGGTTTCGTGCAGATCTTCGACACCTCCCAGATGCTTTTCCGCGGAAAGCTGGAACTATGAAACAAGCCGGATTCATTGCTATTCTTGCGGCCTCTCTTCTTTGCGCCGCTCAGGCCGCGAGGCTCCCGGATGCGTCAACCGCGGGGCCTGTGGCCGTTGCCTCCATCGCGGAAGCGAATTATTGTTTCGGCCGGGTGCGCGGCCTTGATCCCGGCCGTCAGCCACCCGCATATCTGGTGCTTCAACTCCGTGTCAAGGTGGCCTATCGCAATGCTTCGGGCAAAGCGCTGATTATGCCCCTGCAGCGTGATCGCATCATTTATACTTCACTCAAGCCGGGAATAATGACCGTCTTTCATGAATCCAGGGGATTGTTTGAACCGGCCTACAAGAAGGCGATGACCAGTCTGCCTGCGAACGTCAGTCCCGCGGACCCCGTCGACCCGGCAAACGATATTTTCGCGGTGATTCCAGCCGGTGGTGAAATGTCGCCGCCACTGATCGAATCCATAACAATGCCGGTAAATCGGGAATACCTGTTCAAGCCGGCTCTCGATCTGCGAGGCAAAAGGGTTTACTTCAGAATGCAGTTTGCGCACCGGGAACTGTCTCCCACCCTTGAGGCGGATCTCTCCGACCGCTGGGCGCGCTTTGGTCTGCCCTGGACGGGCACGTTGAGAACCAACACTTTCGCCATCGACATTCCCACGAACCCCCAGGCCGAAGCCTGCAACGACTCTCAGTCGACTGCCCGCTGAGCATGGCCGCGGGTCTGGTTAATTCAGCCGAGCCAACGGAAGATCGTCCGCCGAGTACTGGTCGAAGATCTGTTCCAAAAGATCTCCCGCAACCGCCGGATAGTATTTCGTCTTTCCGCCGATCGCCGTCTGCGCTCCCGTGCGCGGGTCGACAGCGACCAGAGTGGCCGTTCTTCGAACCTCTCGTGATCCCGGCATCGGGCTCTCCATGTGCCAGATCTCCTGCCTGCAAAGGATCATTCCTTTTTCAAGATTCTGCGTGGTGGGCCGGCGGATGCGTATAATGACGCCTCTCTGGAGCGCCGGGAATCTGGCCTCCGCCTGCGTGCTGTTCGGCGGCAGTTCCGCCGCCGCTTCGAGTTCCGCCCCGCGGACGAGATCGATCGCGCGATCGGCGCGGTCGAGGAGTTGGCCCCACTGTTCCTCTTCGGGCATGCGATTCGCCCATGCGGCGAGAGACTCCAACCTGGCGATGCTGCGTCCGGCTTCCGTAATACTTTGCCAGACCCTGTTCTCCGCTTCGACACTGGCCGGCACGCCGGCCAGATGCGCGCGAATTGCGAACAGCGATTCGCGGATCGGGTCGGCGAGCCCAGCATCGAGCAACGGCATTCCGGCCGCGTTGCGGTCCTGATCCTGGCGCGCCAGCCATGTGCGGCTTGTGCCCTGAAAATCGCCGATCGCAGCCCGGATTGCCACGCGCGCATCCTCCACATCGGCGAGCGCCGATTCCACTTCAGCGGTTGACGGCCGATTCTCCCCGTCGGGGGCTTCCAGATACCAAAGGGAGTAACGATCCATCGCTGTGTAGAGATCGTCGAGCGTTCCGCGCAGCTCCAGAGTCGGATACCTTTTGACGAGGATATGCTCACCCGTTGCCATATCCAGCGCCACGCGCCAGCGGATGCGAATGACGGACGCGCCGCGTTGAATCCATTCCTCCTGATAAAAGAGACGCCGTCCATCCGCGTCGTTGATGCCGGCGTCGGTCAGCGCCATACGGTACGAAAACTCGCTGACCAGCGTGAACCTCTTGCGCCGATCGATGCGTATCGGAAACACGGGCGCCGGTCCATCGAGCCTGGATTGTGGTACTGGAGTGGTTCCGCCGCCCCTTGTGCCATTCGGCCAGCCGCGCGTCAGAATATCCCATGCTTTCTGGCTGCTTACTTCCGCGGAGTCCGCGTCGGGCAGATCGACGGGCAACGCAAGCCACGCCTGCTTCGACGCCTCCTCCGCCAATGCTCGCGCTTTCAGCAGTTGATCGTGCCGGATCTTCAATTCCCCGTCGCTGTGACGCTCGATGTCGTTGACTGAAACGATCAGGAGCCCGCGCAGTGCCCCGCTGCTGGCATCGATTAGCCGGTGAGCCTCCGCGATCAGATTCTGAATCCGCTTCATATCCTCGACCGGGGGCGGATCGTACTGTTCATTGTGCGCGGCCAGCATGCGGAAGGCGGCAAACTTACGCACCGTTTCCTGCACTATATCGGCAGGGCCGCCGGTCAGACCGGAGTCCGCGCCCTGAAACTGCTTTTCATCGCTCGCGCGATAACCGCGATCATATCGCGTCACCACCTCGTCGATATCCGTATGAAATCGCTTCACGGAGTCGCTTAGTTCTTTTGCGACCCGCCGAAGGTCTTCGATGGCGCTATCGGCATCGGCCATTTTGCCGTTCTTCGGGGTCTGAGCGGCGGCGCCGCTCGCCAGCAGCAGGATCAGAGGAACCCCGGCCGCCCATATGCCAATCCGCGCTCCAGGCAAGTTCATGACGCTTCTCTTACGGCTTCTTCACGGAAACCGATGGAACTCATTCTGTCACAAAATATCTCCCGCAACACGCCCCGAGGCGGGCGGCACGGAAGGCTTGATACGTCAAAGCGGGTCGGCAGGTACTGAGCGGAACGGTTTATGGAAATCGCTTATCGGGCCGATTAAATTTATCACGGCTGCCGTTATGCCTCCCTGACGAACCCGACAGTAGACTTCTTGAATACCGGAGCAAAATTTGATCGACTATCTGACCGTGTTCGCGCTCCTGATCCTGCTGATCGTTCTGGCCATGCCGACGATCCTGCAATTGACCGCGATTCTTCAAACGGATGACGCCGCCGCCAAACGACCCGATAAGGTCCCGAGTTCGTTTACCATGGCGGCCTCGAAGACGGTTCATTCTTTCGGCGGCCAATCGGTCAACAGCTGATTTCGCAAATGAAAAAAGGCCGGGATATCGCACTTTCGTACGACATCCCGGCCTTCGTTTATTCGATTAAAGCCTGGTTACCAGCGCGAACCGCGGCGTGCCGGGGAGGAGTTGCCTCCGCGGCGGGCGCCGCCGAAACCGCCGCCGCCTTCCGGCTTCGGCCGTGCTTCGTTTACGTTCAGCGCGCGACCATTGATTTCAGCCCCGTTCAACTGTGAAATGGCGGTCTCGGCGTCGCGCCGTTCGGTCATTTCGACAAACGCGAAACCGCGTGCCTGCCCCGTGTCCCGGTCTGTGACAATGTTTACCCGTTCGACGTTGCCGTATTGGCTGAACGCCGCGAGAAGATCGCTCTGCGTAGTCTGGAAACTAAGATTTCCGACAAAAATATTGGTCATGCTTTTCTAGTCCTGTCAACGAATTTGTCTCTGTCAGACTGCACTGGAACCAGGACCGATGAAGGGCTCGGAGGGAGGGCGGCCGGAAGGCACTCGATAACTCTTATGCGACCAAAGACATTCTCATGCTAACACGGAAACCGTCTGAACCTTGCTTCTGCCCTGTGCAATTCTGCCCGCGGTACCCGGTTTAATGTGACTGGCGCTGGATTACGATTGGGGAATTCGCGCGGCCGCTTCGATCAAAGCGCGGAGTTTGGCTGCCAGAAGGCGCTTTTCGGCCTCGCTCCGATTCCCTTCCGCCAGTGCGGCGTTCACTAAAGCGACGGTCCTTTGGACGCACTCGGCAACAATTTTGCCCTCGTCCCCGCGCCCCACTGCCCGCTGCGCGAGCGCCGATTGAACGGTGGCGAATGCCGCGTCCATCTCGGCCTTGAGACTGCCTTGTGTCTGGTCTGGGGCCCCTGAACTTGAAGTCTTCACCCGATCACTTTACGAGTTTCCTGTGCTGAAAATGTCGTAAGACCAGGCTTGACTGTATCAGAGTTCCAGCGGGTGCGCCGGACAAATCCGCTTCCGCCGGCGCTCAAAGAGAATTGGCGCTGCGGGAAAGCTGATAAACTTGGAGATGTCTTTTCAGCTTTCGAAATCGTGAAAGCGGCCGCACTCCCTTTCCTGCCTGATGGTCTGGGTCCCGGAGCAGTCTGGTAAAGATGTCTGGAGAACCGATGGACACGCGTAACGTTCAAAGCAGTGAGACCCCTGGTGACAGCGGCGAAGCTGAGTTTGCGGCGAGGCTGAATGCGGAATTCGATCGCCTTTCCCGGGTCATAGCGTCGGGTACCCCTCGCTCCCGCGGATTCACCGTCGAAGAACTCGATGCGCTTCAAATCGTGATAGAAGAAAAACGAGCCGAGTTCCGGGCCGGCCGGGCCACCGGCTTCTGGATCGAGTACTGGCAGGAACCCGGACGGGTCCATAGCGTCTTCCGCAGCGACGACCGCACAAAGGCGATTTACCAGGCCCGTCTCAGTCGCCGGCCGAACGGCGAACCGCCAATGCGGTACATGGGTTTCAGCGACGACGGAAAACACCGTACATTCCGCTTCAGTCCGCTTCCCGTGATCGACGGCGGCATGTGCCAGATCCGGATTGCACTATCGTTATTCGGGCGCAATGGCATCGCATTGCAGGAGGGACCGGCTCTTTGCGCGACCATCCTGACGGAAGCTGTGGAACTGACGAGGTATGAAGCGACGAGGGACGACGTGGAACGCTTTCTGGAAAGCAATCGGAAGCCGTTGCACAAGACGGGATCCCACTTCCATCCGAAGGCGCCCGTGGTACCGCGCACGGAGTTCGCGACGGAAAGCAACAAGCAATAAGGTCCGATTCCCGCTAAACACCGATATCTTCGTTCCACAATTCGCGATTGCCGCGGATGAAGTCCGACATCAGCTGAATGCATTCGGGATTCTGCACGATTTCCACCTCGACGCCATTGCTGCGCAGGTAGTCCTCGGCTCCCGAAAACGTTACGTTTTCGCCCACCACGACGCGCGGGATCTTATACAAAACAATAGCTCCGCTGCACATAGGGCAGGGTGACAGCGTTGAATAAATCGTGCAATTCCGGTAAACGCCGGCCGGGAGGCGACCGGCGTTTCGCAGGCAGTTCATCTCCCCGTGATCGATGGCGCTGCCGGTCTGGACTCTGCAATTGTGTCCCCGGCCGATGATCCTGCCTTCGTGGACGAGGACCGAGCCAATCGGAATGCCGCCCGCCGCCAGGCTTTTCCGCGCTTCTTCGATAGCGGCAATCAGGTACTGATCCCGGTGTGTTTTCTCCATTTTGGTCCTCTCCTGAAACCTTTAGCGTATTACACTCATCTTTCTTGACAAGAGGAAATATAGATGCTCCAGCAGCAAACTCTCCCTGTGGTTCCGATCAAAAACACCGTGCTTTTCCCTAACCTCTTGATGCCATTGTCCGTCGGCCGCCCGAAATCCGTTGCGGCCATCCAGGCGGCGCTGGCCAACGAGGCCAAAGAGATTCTGGTGGTGACCCAGCGGGATTCATCCGTTGAAGTTCCAGGCCCGGCCGATCTGTTCCCGACAGCCACCAAAGCGGTCATCAAGCGAGCCGGCCGCAGTGGGGACAAGTTCGAGATGCTGGTGCAGGGCATCGAGCGGGTGGCGCTTACCGATTTTACCGGCGACGATTTCCTGCGCGCGACTTTCAGTCCGCTTCCAGTGCTCGAGCAATCCGAAGAAACGAACCCGGAGATCGAAGCCCTTCACCGGGAAGTGATCGACCTCGCGACCGAGGTTTTGAAGTACGCGGGGGTGGAGTTACCGGGCGAATTCGCCCGCGCCATTGCCGCCCAGACGGACTCCCTCCAGATGGCCTGGATGGTGGCCAGCGTTCTCAGCCTGGATGTGAATTTCGAACACTCGCTGCTGGCGGTCGAGAGCCGCGCCGAAGCGCTGCGGTTGATCCACGCGCACCTTTCACACGAACTCCAGATCCTCGAAATCCGGGGTAAAATCGCCACCAAAGCCCAGAGCGAAATGGGTAAGGAACAGCGGGAATACGTGCTTCGCCAGCAGCTTCGCGCCATCCAGCAGGAGTTGGGCGGCAAAGAGGGCGATTCCGAGCTCGATCTGCTGCGCGATCGCCTGAAGGCCGCCGATCTTCCCGAGGAGGTGCGCAAGGATGCCGACCGCGAGATGTCGCGCCTAGATCGCCTTTCGCCGCAGGCTCCCGACTACAATGTCGGCCGCACCTGGCTGGAAACGATTCTGGAACTTCCGTGGAAGAAAGGCAGCGAATCGTCCATCGATATCCCGGCCGCGCGCCAGATCCTGGCCGACGACCATTACGGCCTCAAGGACGTCAAGGAACGCATTCTCGAACATCTGGGCGTGCTGAAGCTGAATCCGGGCGCCAAAGCGCCGATCCTTTGCTTCGTCGGACCTCCCGGAGTCGGCAAGACATCGCTCGGACAGTCGATCGCCCGCGCGCTCGGCCGCAAATTTGAGCGCCTGAGCCTCGGCGGCATGCATGACGAAGCCGAACTGCGCGGGCATCGCCGCACCTACATCGGCGCGATGGCAGGGCGCATCATCCAGGCGATCCGCCGGGCCGGGGTCAACAACCCGGTGCTGATGCTCGACGAAGTGGATAAACTCGGGCGCGACTTCCGGGGCGACCCGGCCGCCGCTCTCCTCGAGATCCTGGATCCGGAGCAGAACAAGACGTTTCGGGATAACTATCTCGACCTGCCGTTCGATATTTCGAAGGTCTTCTTCGTGATGACGGCCAATACGCTGGAGACCATCCCCCAGCCGCTGCTCGACCGGATGGAAGTGGTGCGTCTGGCGGGCTACAGCGAGGAGGAAAAACTGGAGATCGCCCGCCGCTACCAGGTTCCCAAGCAACTGAAGGAAGCCGGTCTCTCGCCCGAAACATGCGTGCTGAGCGATGATGCGCTTCGCCAGGTGATTTCGCGCTATACCCGCGAGGCCGGCGTGCGTCAACTGGAACGAGCCATCGGCCGCGTGATGCGAAAAGTGGCGCTCAAGGTTGCCGAGGGGATGCCTGGCCCGGTCGCCATACAGAAAGAAGAACTCGCGGATCTGCTGGGTCCCGAGCGCTTTTCGCCCGAACAGGCCCGCAAGGACGTGCCTCCGGGCGTTGCCACCGGACTGGCCTGGACCGAAGCCGGCGGGGACGTTCTCTACATCGAAGCGGCGCTGCTCAAGGACGGCAAAGGTCTTTCCCTTACCGGGCAATTGGGTGAGGTGATGCAGGAATCGGCTAAAACCGCCCAGAGCTACATCTGGTCGCACGCAAGCGATTTTTCCATCGATCAATCGATGTTCCGGCGCTACGGCGTGCACGTGCACGTCCCGGCCGGCGCCATCCCGAAAGACGGCCCGTCGGCAGGTGTCACCATGACGACTGCGCTGACCTCGCTTTACACCGGATTGCCGGTCCGCAGCGACACCGCCATGACCGGTGAAGTAACGCTCTCCGGCCTGGTACTGCCGGTGGGCGGGATCAAAGAGAAGATGCTGGCAGCGCGCCGCCTCGGCATCCGCCGCGTCATCATTCCGAAGCAAAATGAAAAAGACCTGCGGAATCTCCCCGAAGACGCCCGCAACGAGATGGAGTTCATCCTGGCCGAACACGTGCACGAGGTTCTGCGAGCAGCCATACCAGGTATCAGCGCGCAGAGCCGTCTGCGCGTAGCGGCATAACGGAGATATTGTATGGACATCAACCGCCTTACCGAGAAGACTCAGGAAGCCCTGCATGCGGCGCAAAGCGAAGCCATCCGCCGCGGAAATCAACAGATCGACGTGGAGCATCTGCTGGCCGCCCTCCTTTCCCAGGAGGGCGGCCTTGCCGCATCCATTCTCAAGCGCGCCGGGACCAATGTTGAAGCTCTGGCCGCCAGGCTCGACCAGGAACTGGACCGCCTGCCGAAAGTCAGCGGACCGTCCGGGGCGCCCGACCAGATCTATGTCACCGCGCGTCTGAACAAGCTGTTCACCAAGGCCGAGGATGAGGCGAAGCGCCTCAAGGACGATTTCATATCGGTCGAGCATTTCCTCCTCGCCGCCGTGGATGACTCGAAAGTCTTCAAGGAACTCGGCATCAGCCGCGACCGCCTGATGCAGGCCTTGCGCGAGGTGCGCGGCAGCCAGCGCGTGACAAGCAAAAACCCCGAGGCCACCTACGAGGCTCTGGAGAAATACGGCCGAGACCTGACGAAGGCTGCCGCAGCAGGCAAACTGGACCCTGTCATCGGTCGCGACGAGGAGATCCGCCGCGTCATCCAGGTGCTTTCCCGCAGGACCAAGAACAACCCCGTGCTGATCGGCGAACCCGGGGTCGGCAAGACCGCCATTGTGGAAGGTCTCGCCCAACGCATTGTTCGTGGCGACGTAACCGAAGGCCTCAAAGAGAAACGGATCGTCTCGCTCGATATGGGCGCTCTGATCGCCGGGGCCAAATTCCGCGGCGAGTTCGAAGAGCGTCTGAAAGCCGTTCTCAAAGAGGTTCTCGATTCGAATGGCGAGATTATTTTGTTCATCGACGAGTTGCACACCGTGGTCGGTGCGGGTAAGGCCGAGGGTTCGATGGATGCGGGGAATCTGCTCAAGCCCATGCTGGCGCGCGGGGAATTGCACTGCATCGGCGCCACCACGCTCGACGAATACCGCAAATACATCGAGAAGGACGCCGCGCTCGAACGCCGCTTCCAACCCATCATGGTGGACCAGCCAACGGTCGAAGACACGATTTCCATCCTGCGCGGCCTCAAGGATCGGTACGAACTGCATCACGGCGTTCGCATCAAGGACGCCGCGCTGGTGAGCGCCGCGATTCTCTCGGATCGCTACATCTCCGACCGCTTCCTGCCCGACAAAGCCATCGATCTGGTGGACGAAGCCGCGGCCAAACTGCGGACAGAAATCGACTCTCTGCCCGCCGAGCTCGACGAGATCCTGCGCCGGACCATGCAGCTCGAAATTGAGCGTGAAGCGCTTAAAAAAGAGAAAGACGCGGCGTCGCGCGAGCGCCTCGGCAAGATCGAAGCTGAGGTGGCCAACCTGCGTGCTGAAGGTGACGCGCTGAAAGCCCGGTGGCAGCTTGAGAAAGAATCGGTACAGGCGCTGCGGACGCTCCGCGAGCAGATCGATCAGGTGAAAATCGAGATCGACAAAGCGGAACGCGCCTACGATCTGAATCGCGCGGCCGAGCTCAAATACGGCAAGCTGCGCGAACTCACAGCCAAACTGGCGGCTGCCGAATCCGTCGCCGCCAGTCCCACAAAGCTTCTTAAAGAAGAAGTCGGCGAGGAAGACATCGCTGCCGTGGTCAGCCGCTGGACCGGCGTTCCGGTCTCGCGTCTGCTCGAAGGCGAAATGCAGAAGCTCCTGCATCTGGAAGAGGAGCTTCACAAGCGCGTCATCGGACAGGATGAAGCCGTTACCGCGGTCTCGGAAGCGGTGATCCGCGCCCGCGCCGGATTGAAAGATCCCAACCGCCCGATCGGAAGTTTTATCTTCCTCGGTCCCACGGGCGTCGGCAAGACCGAACTCGCCCGCGCTCTGGCCGAATATCTGTTCGACGACGAACACAATATGGTTCGCATCGACATGTCCGAATATCAGGAGAAGCACACCGTGGCGCGCTTGCTCGGCGCGCCTCCGGGATACGTCGGCTTCGAAGAAGGCGGCCAGTTGACCGAGGCCATTCGCCGCAAACCGTATTCGGTGATCCTGTTCGACGAAATCGAGAAGGCGCATCCCGATGTCTTCAACGTGATGCTGCAGATCCTCGACGATGGCCGCCTGACCGATGGGCAGGGCCGCACCGTGAATTTCAAGAACACGCTGTTGATCATGACTTCGAACGTCGGCAGCCACCGCATTCTCGAATACAAAGGAACCTTCGCCGGACACGGCTACGAAAGAATGAAGGACGCGGTCATGAATGAACTTCGCGCCGGTTTCCGGCCCGAGTTTCTCAACCGCATCGATGAAATCATTGTCTTCCATGCTCTCGATGAGGAGCATCTGAAGCAGATCGTCGAAATCCAGCTGGCCAGCCTGCGTGAGCGTCTTGCCGATCGGCACATTCAGCTGACGCTGACGGATGCGGCTCGCACACATCTGGTCAAGACGGGCTACGATCCGACCTACGGCGCCCGCCCGTTGAAACGAGCGATTCAGAAGCAGGTGGAAACGCGCCTTGGCCGATTGATGATCGGAGGCAAAGTTCACGACGGCGAAGAGATCGTGGTGGATTACGATCCCGCAAAATCCGAGCTCGTCTTTCAGCCAATGCCGGTTCTGGCTTGAGGCTAAGGCGGATCGGGGATCGCGGCTGATCAGCCTTCACGATTTCGCGCTGACGACGAGGCTAACCCGCTCCACGGCCGATGCAGCGAGGTCGTCGTCCTTCGTTTCCCGTATCCAAAGCAAGCCGAAGAATGTCAGAACCGCGGACGCGGAGAGATAGTAGCCGACATACCGGAGTCCGTAACTGGTGGCCAGCCACGTAGCAATATAGGGCGCCAGCGAGGCGCCCAGAATGCCGGCGAGGCTGAAAGCGAGCGAACTGCCCGTGTAACGCACCGGCGTCGGAAAGAGTTCGGAAATCAGGGTCCCGAGGGGTGCGTAAGTGATGCCCATCAACGCCAGCCCGAGGGCCATGGTCGCGAGCGCCCCAGTCGTCCCGGCAACAAACATTGGCGCCATGAACAGGCCAAAAACGCCGATGGATGCCGTGATCCAGAGCATCACGCGGCGGCGTCCCCGCTCGGCGAGAACCGCCGAAATCGGAATGGTCACGGCAAAGAACGACACGCCGAGCAATTGCATCAGGAGGAACTTCTCACGGCTGAAGCCGAGCGCGCTGGTCCCCCACGAAAGCGCGAATACGGTCATCAGGTAGAAGGACGAACGTTGCAAGGCTCGCCAGAATTCCCGCGACCAGCGCTCCGGTGTGGTTGCGAAAAACCGTCAGTATGGGCACTTTCGCTTGTTCGCCCCGATGCAGTGCTTTCCGGAATACCGGAGTTTCGGTGATCGTCAGACGCACATAGAGCCCGAGGAAAACAAGTACGGCGCTCGCGAGGAACGGGAGACGCCAGCCGAAAACGAGGAATTGCTCGTTGGTGAACCAACGCGAAAGCAGCAGAAAAACGCCGCCCGAGAGAAAGAATCCGATGGGCGCGCCAAGCTGCGGGAACATACCATACCAGGCGCGCTTCTCCGGAGGCGCGTTCTCGATCGCCAGCAATATTGCCCCGCCCCACTCGCCGCCGAGACCGAGTCCCTGGCCAAAGCGGCACAGCGCCAGGAGCAGCGGAGCGGCGATACCGATAGAGCTGTAAGCCGGCAGGGCACCGATCGCGACTGTGGATATGCCCATGGTCGAGAGTGCGAGGACCAGCGTCGTCTTGCGGCCGATGCGGTCGCCAAAATGACCAAACAGCGCCGATCCGATCGGCCGCGACAGAAAGGCGATCCCAAATGTCGCCAGCGAGGCAAGTGTGGCGGTGGCTGGATCGGAAGCGGGGAAAAACAGCCTGGGGAACACCAGCACTGCCGCCGTCGCATAAATATAGAAATCGAAGAACTCAATAGTCGTGCCGATCAGGCTGGCGAACAGAACCTGGCGCGGCGTGTTGACGGCGGTACGGGTCGCTGTGGCTGGTGTGGTCATCCGCTATCCAGCGGACCACAGACTGAAAACCATGTCCAGCGGCGATTCCGCACTGTGCTGCTCAATCGTGGATCCCGTGGTCTTCGCTCGCATCCAGGTCGGAACCCATCGCAACTTTCATTTTTTTCGAGGGCGCCTGGGGACGAACGCCAGAAACCGGCGCGGATTGTTCACCATAATCCCGTGCAGCACCTCGTCACTCGCGCCGGCCGCTTTCAGCTTCGGGAGGAAAACCGTTATCGTTTTCGAGTAACCGCTCGATGCGTCGGCGGAGAACATCAGATGATCGGCGAAACCCGCTTCGATGAGCGCCATGACCATCGGCACCTGCTGCGCATCGTTGTTTCCGCCCTGCCGGTCGAAGCCCACAAACGCGCCGCGCCTGCAGATCGTTTTCTGCACGTATACGTTCGGATCCACCAGATTCCCCAGATGCCCGATCACAACCCGCTCCGGTTTTACTCCCGCGTCTTCGAGGATGTCCAGCTGTTCGAGCGCCGACTTGCCGGGAATTCCGGTATGGGTGAAGATCGAGAGATTGGTGGCGAGGTGCGCCCTGCCGACAGCGCGGAAAACCTTGCGTTCGTCTCGCGTGATTTCGTCCCACGAGCCGATCTCGCCAAACACGCCAAGCGTGTCGTCGTCAGCCTGTTTGATGAGCGCCTTCACGATCTGGTCTTCGCTCATCGTGGAGATCTCTTTCGGATAAAACGGCTGCGAATAGAAGCCCCCGCCGGCGACGATGGGAACTCCGGATTTGATCGAGACCTGACGCAGGAAATCGATATTGCGCCCCATGTCCGCATGGCCGGCGTCGACGATGCAGGCGACGCCGGCGTCTTTGGTTTTCGCCACTTCGGCGGACATCAGGTCGACGTTATGCATGATGTCCGGGCCTGCGGGGGCGGGTCCGCGGCCGCCGCCGCGCGCCGGCGCCGGGGGCAAACCATTTGCGGCGCGCGCGGCTGCCGCGGCCGCTGCAAACTTCGCATTGAAATCGGGGGCCAGCTGCATGTGCTCGTGGAAAAGCGTGGCACCGCCCGCCAGTTCCTCGGGCGCATAGTCCTTGAGGAGCGTTCGGATGATCGCGCCCCTGGGAAACTCCGGCGCCTGCGCCAACAGGCCCTGCGGGACTGCGGCAGCCGCCGCGGTGAATCCCAAAACGTGGAGGGCATTTCGGCGGGTCATCTTTTCGCGGGCGCAGCCGCCTGGTTGGTCAAGAATTCCTGGCATCGTGGAATTCATTGTATAGACATTCGTCAGGCGCCAAATGCTGTTACGGAACGATCGTCCACTTAACCGTGCATCGCTTCTGCGGGCTGGAGCTTTTGTTCTTGAGAATCAGATCCTGCGTTTGTCCACCGCCGGGAACCAACCGCGCCTCCCACGGTTTCCCGCCGAGGTCAATCCGCAGGTTTCCCAGAGGCATCCCGGGGAAAACGTATTCGGCGTCCGGCGGAACCGGATCTCCGCTGCATTTCAGTGTGCCCGACCTCGGTCCGTAGTAGGGGTCGGAGAACGGGACGGCAGAGGGCTGCGAAACAATATGGGGGCGCTGCGACATCAGCTCGGGATCGTTCGGGCGCGTGTTGCCCGCAACCAGGGGAGGTGGCGGCGGCTGTCTCGTGCGAAGTTGCTGCCGATCGCTCGTGTTGACCGGTGCGTTCCAGTGGAGATCGTTCAGCCAGAAGCGGGCTCGATAAACCTTCTCCTGGTCCGTCGCGTTCAGATCCTGAATCAGAAGACCCTGAGCTGTCGGGCGGTAATGGGGCAGAATCTGCAGCGCCGATTTCCTCCAGTTCCCCGTATCCGGCATATCCAGCAGAATCCGGCAGACGGCGGCGGCCTCCGCTTGCGACAGGTCGGGCATCTGGCCGCCGCTGGCGGCAGGCCCAAGGAGATCGCTCAGAAAAGGACCGGCGCTACCCTGGTAGCGGGCCATCAAGTCTCCCAGCATCGGCGCATAGCCGAGGTTAAATGTGGCAGGGCGCTGTTGACGCCAGGACAACTCCACGATCGCCGCCGCCACGCGCGCATCCGCCAGCGCCGTGATCAGTGGTGGCAGATTCGCTCTTGCGTCCCCTTTCCACGCCGCGACGATTTCGTCGTCGATCATGTCGCGATACCAGACGAGCAGGCCGGTCAGCTTGTCAACGGTCTGCTGCTGATTATCCGGATTGGCATTCCCGATCAGTGCCCGGATCTTCTGCCGGGCCGCAGCCGGCGCGTAAGGCGCGGGCGGTGTCTCTTTGAACTGCGCCTCCGCAGTCATGGTTACGGCCATGAAAACGCAAGCGCTGAAGACGGTTCGATGAGCGATTCGATTCATCGGGTTACGCATGGGTAGAACGGGGACATACAATCGTCGCATCTTCCTGGACGCGCCTGCGCTGTTTGACGTTGCCGGGGATCGGGAGCCGGTCCCGATTTGCGATCATGTAGAGGTCGTGAAGCTGCTCGCGTTGATCCTGCTGCCATTAGCTGCGGTCGCGCAGGATGCCCGGCTGGCGGCGATTCGCGACACCGTACTCGGCATCCGCCGGTATGCCAATGACCATCAGGACGCGCGCGGCGGCATCCCGCAAGTCACAACCGCCAAACATCAGATCGTCGCATGGATCGAAACGCGCCTGGCAACTTTCCCGCAGAACGGAGACCCCGCGACCCTCAACGAAATTTTTCACGACGGACTGCGCGACGCGAAGCTCTTCTGCGACAACGATGCCGATTGTCTGCCCACTGCGCTCGGATTTCTCGACGAGATTCAGGTCTCGCGCCAGGGCGAGTTCCTCATCGCCGAGACTGCCGTTGGCGTGGGTGTTCGCTGTGGCTACGACTACTCCGCATACGTATACCAATGGACCGCCGGCAGATGGCGGCGCATCTGGGAAAACGAACAGGACGATTACTCAAAGAACGCTTATTTCCCTCAAATTCTTCACTCCGTCCAGGTTTCGGATCCCGGCCCCGACGGCAAGCGCCTGATTCTCACGCTGGGGACCCGCACGGGATGCCTCACCTTCAGAGATGTCTACTATCGTGTCTGGCGACTCGGAACACCCGTGCCTGTTCTCGACCGGAGCGAGCTCCTCTATGACGAAGGCGATCCGCCCGTTGTGGGGAAAATACAACCCGACGACCTGCGGATTGAATTCTCGGCCGGAGGCGGCGGTTACGGCTACCCGCACAAGGCGCTCCGTCATTTTGAGATTCACGGCCCGGTCGTGACCCAGGTCGATCCGATCGCCCCGAGGCCGCGAGACTTTGTAGATGAATGGCTGGCCGCGCCCTGGGTCGAAAGCGCCCCACGTGCCGAATCCACTGCGCTGCAGCAATGGCATCAGAAATTGCACCGCGCAGACGACGAGGGCGACTTTCCCGACGAACCGGTCAACTGCACGACAGACCCCGAACTCTGGCAGATTTCGACGCACCTGCAGGACGAGCCGAAGCACTACTTTCTCGTGCGCTGGCATCGGCCCGACCGTTTCACCATGGTTCAAATCGGCGATGAGCCTCTTCAAGCCTGCAATAAAAAGTAGGTGAGCGGTTTGTGATATTACTGAACGAACCATTCCAAAGACGAAGGAGCGCACAGACGATGAGATACAGAATTCTGCTGATCGCCGCGGGTCTGCTGGCGGCGTCCGCCAGCGTATATGGACAGTCCAAACTGACGGGGAAGTGGCAGACGGACAATGTTCCGGCGGCGCTCGAAGCACAGAAGAATGCTCCCGCCGCCCCCGAAGAGGGTGCGCGAGGCGGCCGCGGCCGGGGCGGACCGCAGGCAATCATGCTGGATCTGCAGGTAGACGCGTCCGGCAAGATCAGCGGGACTGTGACGGAGATTGGAAATCCGCCGGTGCTGAATATCGAAACCGGAACCATCGATGGCAAGACAATCACATGGGTCACGCAGCCGCGCGGAGTTACCTGGAATCTCGAAATGGCGGACGATGACACCCTCACTCTCACCGGGCGTGTTTTCGCCGGGCGAGGCGGTGGCGCTCCACGCGGTGGTGGCCGCGGACCGCAGCAGCCGATCGTATTCCATCGGGTGAAGCCCGGCAAAGGGAATTGAGTAGAGTTCAGGTATGACACCAAACGCGCAAACGGTTCCGTCTTCCGAATC
Organism: Terriglobia bacterium; assembly: GCA_963788485.1. Lineage (GTDB taxonomy): Bacteria > Acidobacteriota > Terriglobia > Bryobacterales > Bryobacteraceae > BOG-234. The sequence continues at coordinate 34,007 of CAWBIS010000240.1, read as the reverse complement.
GCTGACGAAGCGGAAAGCCTGGAAGAAACTAGCCGCTCATCACAAGAAAATCCGCGCCATGCAGCTACGGGATCTTTTTGCCGAAGACGCCGGGCGAGGCGAACGATTGACCCTTGAAGCCGCTGGTATCTTTCTCGATTACTCGAAGAATCTCATCACGGACGAGACCGTCAAGCTGCTGATCGGGCTGGCGAACGAAGCGGGAGTGCGGTCGAGGATGGAAGCGATGTTCCGCGGCGACAGGATCAACGTCACCGAGAAGCGCGCCGTGCTGCATGTGGCCCTGCGGGCGCCGCAGGGAAGCTCCATCGTGGTCGATGGCGAAAATGTGGTGCCGCAGGTCCACGCCGTTCTCGACAAGATGACCGGTTTCTGCAATCGCGTTCGTGGCGGAGAGTGGAAAGGGTATACCGGCGAGAAGATTCGCAACGTCGTCAACATCGGCATCGGCGGCTCCGATCTGGGTCCCGTGATGGCCTACGAAGCGCTGAAGCATTACAGCGACCGTTCGATGACCTTCCGCTTCGTTTCCAATGTCGATGGCACGGATTTCGCGGAAGCGGTCCGCGATCTCGATCCCGCCGCGACGCTCTTTATCGTTTCATCGAAAACATTCACCACCCTCGAAACCATGACCAATGCGCACTCGGCCCGCGCCTGGTCCCTCGCCGGCCTCGGCGGCGACGAAAAATCCATCGCCAGCCACTTCGTCGCCGTGTCGACGAACGCGGCCGACGTGGCAAAATTCGGCATCGACACCGCCAACATGTTCGGCTTCTGGGATTGGGTCGGCGGACGCTATTCCATGGACTCGGCGATCGGCCTGTCCACGATGCTGGCCATCGGACCCGATTCGTTTCGAGCCATGCTGGACGGCTTCCATCAAATGGATGAGCACTTTCGTACCGCGCCCTTCGAGCGCAATCTGCCCGTGCTGATGGGCCTGCTCGGCATCTGGTACAACGACTTCTTCGGGGCGCAGACGGTTGCGGTGTTGCCGTACGAGCAGTATTTGAAGCGCTTTCCGGCCTACCTGCAGCAGTTGACCATGGAAAGCAACGGAAAGCACGTTACGCTTGATGGGCGGCCGGTCGACTATGCTACCGGACCCGTTTACTGGGGCGAGCCTGGAACGAACGGACAGCATTCCTTCTATCAGTTGATCCATCAGGGAACCCGGCTGATTCCCTGCGATTTCATTGCATTTGGACACGCGCTCAACCCGATTGGACGCCACCACGATCTGCTGCTCGCCAATGTCTTCGCCCAGACGGAGGCGCTTGCTTTCGGTAAGACCCTCGAGCAGGTGAAGGCCGAGGGCACACCGGATTGGCTCGCACCCCATCGTGTCTTCGAAGGCAACCGGCCGTCGAACACGATTCTTGCCGATCGGTTGACACCGGAGACTCTTGGCAAGCTGGTCGCACTCTACGAGCATTCCGTGTTCACGCAGGGCGCGATCTGGGATATCAATTCATTCGATCAATGGGGCGTCGAACTGGGCAAGGCGCTGGCGCAGCGCATCGTGCCCGAACTGGAGAACCCGTCGGAGCAGCCGCTTGCGCATGACAGCTCCACGAATAACCTGATCCGCAGATACCGGAAGATCCGGGAGAACTGACGTCCAAAGCGCGGGCTGCTAGCGATGGCGCTCCCGCCATCGGTGCTTGCCGGCGTTCCCCTTGCCGGCTCGGGCCGCCGAACTCGACCAGCGGCCCAGCTGGTACTCCCGGCGGTAGCCTGTCAGGCGATCGCGAATCGTCACTTTCACGATGCCGCTGGCATCGCACAGATATTCCTCCTCCACTTCCATATCGATGCCCTCTCTTCGCTGCACTTCGACGAGGGTCAGATCGTCAATCGCTTGCAAGGCGGGTTCGAAGGGAAACTGGATATCGTCCCACAGCGTCAGATCGCCCGTTGGCTGCCCGTCCTCGCCGATCGACGCCGCTTCGACGTACCTGAAATGGCCGACGTTGTGCGCCGGCCGATAGCAGCGCACCACGCGCAGCGGCGGCGAACCCGGCGCGGGCAACTCCAGGCCCCGCGGGAAAAGCAGGTCGAACGCGGCGACCTGGCCGTAATCGGCTTCACGCCAGACGCCGAAGTGGCGCGCGAACCGGTCGCGCAGCACATAGCCCGAAGGCGCATCGGCGCTGATCGCGAGACCAATGGCGGTGGCCGAGCGCATGTAGGCGGATCGCCGCACGGCCCTGCCGAAAGTCTCCTTGAGCACTCGTGCCACAGCGGGAAGTTCGGAACCTCCTCCGGTCACGTAGAGCGTTTCGATGCGCCGGTCGGGATGCGCCGCAAGCAGTTCCTCCACCACCTCCGCTGTGCGTTCCACCAGCGGCCGGCAACGCTCGTAATAAGGGGCCACTGCGACCGAAACCTCTCCCCAGCCTTCGCGCACCAGGTCAAGATCGGCCACAATGCGTCGCGTGTTGGGATTCAGCGATTCTTTGCGCTCACGGCACTCCTCGAGCAGGCGGAAAGACTCGGCATCGGTGAGCGATTCCCGTTCAGCCTCGCGGCCCGCGGTTTCGAGCGCCAGATGGGCAAGGATTTCGTCGAAGTCGTCGCCGCCCAGATCGGAGAGGCCAACGCTCGCCACCACTGTGTGAGTGTCCTCTTCCATTTCGACCAGAGAGGCGTCGAAGGTGCCGCCGCCCAGGTCGTAAACCAGCAGCGACCGGCGCGGCTGGCCCTTGCGCTGCGCTCGTTCCCGATGACCGAACTCCACGCTGGCCGCCGAGGGCTCGTTGAGCATGCCCAGCACGTGGAAGCCGGCCGCGCGAAAGGCTTCCGCCGTCAGGAAGCGCTGATTGCTGTTGGCATTTGCCGGAACCCCGATCATGGCCTCGATCGGCTCGCCGCGATCCAGTGACAGCGCCACGCGCAATTGCTGGCGGAACGCAGATAAGAGGCCGGTCGCCAGGTCCATCACCGGAACGGTGCAGCCTGCGATGTCCAGACGCGTAGTGAGGCCGGCGTTTTTCAGCAGTCGCTTGAGCGAGCGCAAAACCGTCCATTCGCGATCGCCCTGCACCTCCCAGGCGCTCCAGCCGAAACGGCGTTCGTTTCCGCGTATCGCGACCAATGGTGGAAACCACTCACGCGCCTGTCCCTCGGGCGATTCGAAACGGACCAGTGGATAGTTGCCGCGGTCCGCCGCCGCGGCCACGATAAGCGTAGTGCCAAAATCGATTCCCAGTTTCATCGGGCGGCTGACATCTGCAATCGTAGCGCCCGCCCGCGTGCCGCGGCTTCCGGGGCGTTTTTCGATAACCCTGTGGTACCTCTGTAGGGATGCCACTGGCCGCGCGACGCGTCTTCTTTCCCGCCGTGGCGCTGATCCTGGCTTCGACGGCCGCAATCGAGGTTGCCTCCGTTCTTCACGAGACGGCAACCTTCGACGAGCCCAACCAGCTTGTCAGTGGTTATGGGTTTCTGCGCACAGGCCGCTATACCCGCGGGCTGGAGCATCCGCCACTCGCCAAGCTTCTTTTCGCCCTGCCGCTCCTGCCTCTTCCCGACCGGCTGCCGCCCGGATTCCCCGCTAACGCGACAGACGATCGGGCCACAATGAGTCCCGGCAATGACTTTCTTTACAAGGGCGTCACACCGGCCGATCAATTGCTCCTGCGCGGGCGCCTCGTCGCCATTGCCATCCGCTGTCTTCTGGGATTCGCCATTGCGTGGTGGGCTCGCCGGTGGTTCTCGCCAGCGGCGGCGCTGGCAGCCACCTGGATCTATGCCTTCGACCCCAACTTTCTCGCCCATGGCCGCTATATCAAGAACGATGTGGCTGCGGCGCTGCTTTTCTTCGCCGCCTGCGCCTCGTGGGGAGAATTCCTCAGGCTGGGCAGGCGCACCGATCTGGTCCTTTCAGGATTGTGGACCGGGCTGGCCCTCGGCACGAAATTTTCAGCCCTGCTTCTGGGACCCGTCTTTCTCGCGCTCATGCTTTTGAGACCACCCCCAAAACCGATCCGCAAACTGGGCGTTCTTGCGATGACGGCCTGTCTGGCCTTGTGGGCATGCTACGGGTTCGAGTTCGGACCGGTTTCCGCCTCCACCCTGACGAACCCAACATTCAGGCATATCTCCGATGTTGTGCCGGTGCCCGCGCCGTCTCTTTTCCGCGGCCTGAGCGAGGTTTTCGGTAAAGAACAGGCAACGCCGTTTTTCGGCCATTACGCAGTGGGGAACTTTTCATGGACGGTAACCATGCGCGCGCCGTGGTACCTGTCGGCGGTCGCTTTTGCAGTGAAGACGCCCGTGGCCGATCTTTTGCTTTTTTGCGCCGCCGCCTTCGCCGGCCTGAACGCGTTGGCCGTTCGTCTGAGGGAGAAGCGATTCGGCATTCCTTTCCACTGGCTCTTCCTGTCGATTCCTCCTTTGATTTACTTCATCGCAACTTGTTTTCTGGGTGGCCTGAACGCAGGAACGCGGCACCTGCTTCCTGTTTATCCTTTTCTTTTCGTGCTCTCGGCCGGACTGCTGTGGGATGGCGCCGGACGCGCGTGGGGACGGCCCGCCGTCGTCCTGGCCGCAGTCCTGCTCGCGTTCGAATCCTTCTCTGTGTATCCGCACTATCTGGCATTCTTCAACGCTCTCAGCGGGGGCCCGACCCACGGTCCCGAATATCTGATCGATTCGAATATCGACTGGGGGCAGGACGCCTTAAACCTGCGCGACTATCTGGTAAAACTCGGCTCGCCGGAGGCCTGCGTGGCGTGGTTTGGTATGTCGGACCTCGACTACTATCGTGTCCCTCACCGGGCGCTCGCCGCACCCTTGTCCGGTTCGGCCGTGGCGCAGATGGATTGCCTGGTCGCGGTCAGCGCAACCTTGCTCTATTTCCCTGGAAGCCCGTTCCGCGCGCTGCTGGAATTGCCGCCGGATGATCGAATCGGATATTCCGTATACATATACGATCTGCGAAAGCATCGCCCCGCCCCAGACCCGTGACCGGAAAGCGACGGGTTCGCCTCATTGTGGATGTTTCGCTACGACGGTCCACACCTCGAAACAACTCGCCTCGCCGGGCCCCGGGGCCCAGGGCAGATATCCCCAGGGGTTCGAGAAGAAGCCCGCGCCGCCCTGATAATCCATGATCCGGCCGATGCGGCTGCTCTTGTAACACAAGCGCCGCTCGACCTTGCGATTGGTCCACTTGCGCGCAAAAGCCGGGAAGTTGATTTCACTGACAACAACCGTTTCGCCGATGAGAGGCAGTGGTGGCTCCAGCGTTACGGGCGCCGCCCCCGCCAGTTCGGCATACCATTGAAATCCCCAATGCCCGGCGAACCACACATGCTCGCCACGCTGGACGCGGGGCTCGATCAGCTCGGCCACGGCACGGCGCTGCGTCTCCGCCAGATCCCGGACGCCGAGCAGAATCAACAAACCCAGCAGAGCGCCGGCGGTGGCCACCGACGGAATCAGCCACTGCACCGTCGCGCGCTGAGCCTCAGGAACCAGGCGCGCTATCAACATCGCCGCGGCGGGCACGGAAGGCAGCAGGTACTTGGATGGAAGGTGCAGATAGATGATCGCCGGGAGAGCCGGAAACAACCACAGCCACAGCGCCAGCTGGATCCGGTCGCGCCGCTGGATGGCATCCCACACGATGTCTGCAAGCACGATGCAGGTTGCCCCCGCGGCGAAAGCCACCCATCCCAGGCGCAAGGACAACAATGACGCGGCGAGAAGGCCGGACAGCAGCCACGCTGCCGGGATCCGGCGGAATCGCAGGACCAGCCATGGGATCGTCAGAGGCACCACGAGGAACCAGTGCGCCAGAAACGCGCATGCGTTGCGTACGAGAACATGCACGCCGACAGGCAAACGCAGCATGATGGCCAGGATGTTTACGCCTTCCGAATCCCGATTTCCCATCACGCTGGAAACCAGCAGAAACGCAATGGGCGTCAGGATAACCGGCAGAAAGCGCGCGGGAAAACGGCGAAATGATGCAACGATCCCCTCTGCGGTGATTCCTTCGAGAAGGAGAACGCAAGCCGCTGCCAGGACCAGAATGGTGTGGGTGCGGGTGAGCGCGGCAAGCGTCAGCCACACGGTAGCGGCGAGCGCCTGGTGCCATCTGCGGTCGTCTCTCCAGCAGACGACGCGCTCCATACCCAGGATCGTGAGAAGCATCGCCTCGATATCCGGCATGACGGTGGCCGCCATGCCGAGCACCGCCGGGCACGCCCCGGTCAGCAGTGCAACAATGCGCGCCTGCCGCTGGTCGAGGCCCAGCCGCAGCCCGGCGAGTGCGGTGACCAACAGCGCCGCCAGCAAAAGAACCAGCTGCGTGAGATGTCCCACCCATTCCCTGTATCCGGCCAAAGCTGTCGGTATCAAGAGGTAGGGGACAAAAATTCCGCCTGGCAGAATCTCCGAAGCCGGGCGGCTGACATCGAAGTCCCAGACGACGTTGAACGCCTGTGGATGAAGAGGATCCACGAGGACATGTTGGGCCTCGCGCAAGTAGAGCGGATCGTCGATGGTGAACGGCGTGTTGAGAAACGGCGCGACCAGCATCCCGGCCAGAACCATCGCCGGCCAGGAGCAGACAAGAGCGGAGATGAGTCGCGGCCGCGCCAGAATTCCGAATATAGCGCGCAACCATTTGGCGGATGAAGCTGGGCGCCTGCCGCCGGTCCGCTAGAATGGGAGCTTTCCTTGAAGTGACAGCGCCGCGCAAAGAGCCGGGATCATGAACTTCGCGTTCACGGCGAAAATCGTTCTGTGGTCCGCGTCAGGTCTTATAGCTGTCCTCCGTCCGTCGCTGGGAGAATCGTTTTTCAGCAGGATGGAAGACCTGGGGCGCCGTTTTGCGCGCCATCGCGCGCTAACGTGTGTGGCTTTCGGGCTGTTGGTGCTGACGGCAAGGGCCATGCTGTTGCCCTGGTGGCCGATTCCCAAACCCGTAATCTTCGACGAGTTCAGTTACATCCTCCAGGCCGACACCTTCGCCCACGGGCGTCTCACCAACCCGACTCACCCCCTCTGGCGCTTCTTCGAAAGCGCTTATGTGCTTCAGCGCCCCACCTACGCTTCGAAGTATCCGCCGGGGCAATCGCTGGCCATGGCCGCCGGCCAGGTCGTCTTCGGCGATCCGTGGTTCGGCGTGTGGTTGAGTTGTGGCGCGATGTCCGCTCTGCTGGTGTGGGCGCTCCAGGGCTGGATGCCTCCCGGGTGGGCGCTGTTCGGCGGATTCCTGGGGCTTCGGCTGGCTATCGACAGCTATTGGATGAACAGCTACTGGGGTGGCGCGGTGGCGGCGGCGGGCGGGGCATTGGTGCTGGGCGCATACGCGCGCGTGGTAAGACGCAAACAAGTCTGGTACGCGGCAGTGATGGGAATCGGACTCGCCATCCTTGTCAACACACGGCCGTACGAAGGTCTGATATTCAGTATTCCCGTGGCGATCGCGTTTCTGCTTTCGCGTCCCCGGTGGCGTGCGCTCGCGCTGATCGGAGCGGTGCTGATTCCCGCCTTCGCGGCAACCGGATACTACAACCGCGCCATCACCGGGAACCCCTTCCAGTTGCCGTTCACCGAGTATGCCCGGCAGTACGCCCACATTCCGCTGTTCAACTTTCAGCCTCTGCAGCCGGCCCGAACCGATCTCACGCCTTCGATGTACGATCTGCACCAGAACTGGGAGCCCGCGGAGTGGAGAAAGGCGCGCAGCCTGCAGCTGATTCCGGTTCGCATGGAAGATTGGGGAACCGTCGCGGGCACCATTCTGGGGAGTTTGCTGACAGCCCTTGTAGTCGTGGTGTTTTTGCCCTCGCTCTGGCGCGACAAGCGAATCCGTCTGCCGTTCCTGTGTGTGCTGGCAGCGGTTGCGGGCTCATTCATCGAGGTCCGCTACTACGTGCATTATGCCGGCCCGATCACCGTGGCTCTGCTGATTGTAGCCGTGCAGGCGTTCCGCCATCTGCGCTCCTGGAAGGCTGGTGGCAGGCCGGCAGGACGCTTCCTTACCCGCGTTCTTCCGCTCCTCGTGATCGGCGGTGCAATGGTGGCGCGGGGATCGGCAATCCTGCGTCACGAATCGCCGGAATTTGCGCAGACGAAGATTGCGCGGCGCGCTCGGGTGGAGTCGCTGTTGAACGATTTCGACGAAAAAAGTGTCATTCTGGTGCGCTACACCGGCAAGCAGAGCCCTCACGAAGAATGGGTCTACAACGACGCGGATATCGACGCACAGAATGTCGTCTGGGCTCACGACCTGGGCAAAACGGAGAATCTCCGGCTGCTCGAATACTACAAGGACCGCCGGATCTGGCTGTTTCAGCCCGACATCGATTTCACACGGCTCGAGGCATACGCAGACAAGCCGTGAATTCCTCAAGCTACAGTATTGGGTGATGCACTTCAGGATTCGCGCCGCGCTGGTCATGAGTCCGGCTCTCGTCCTCGCGTGCGCGGGTCTCCCGAATCCAGCTCTGGCGCAGACCGCCTCATCCAGGGCGGAATACGCTGCGGCCTCGCCGGAGCGCGGCGGCATTGTGTTTACCGGCAGCAGTATTTTCCGCTATTGGACTCACCTGGCGGATCAAATGGCTCCTTTGCCGGTGCTCAACCGATCGATTGCCGGTACCGTCACCCGGGACATGCTGGCCCGCATCGGCCAACTGGTCCTGCCCTGGCAGCCGCGCATCGTCGTCTATTACTGCGGCAGCAACGATATCAGCACCGGCGAGGATGCCGCTTCGATCGTCGAGCGAACCCGGCGGTTTGTCGAAATCCTTCACGAGAAGTCTCCGGACACGTTTTTCTACTACACATCCATACTCAAAGCGCCGGAGAAGCGTTCGCGGTGGGATGTCGTGGATGCGGTGAACCGGGAGATGGAGCGTTACAGCCGTGAGGCGGCCAACGTCGGTTACATCGACCTCAATCCGGTTTTGTTCGACAGCCATAACGCGGTGCGAGAGGACCTGTTTCTGCCCGACGAACTCCACTTCCGGCCGGATTCGACAGCCTACGCGGAGTTTTCTCAAATCGTGAAACCCATTCTCACCAAAGCCTGGGGGAGCGGCGCCGGATTGCCCAAACCGCATTAAACCTGGCGGGACCGGGATAAAACTGCATCCTGCGTGAATTTCCAGTTGTTATACTGCTTTTCGCAGGGCCCTCCACCGGGCAGTGGACGGACGACTCAGGAATTTTCGCGCAACCCGCGACACGCTGCAGGAAGTTCTCTATGCAAACCAGACGTCTTGCCATCATCACGGCTTTTGCTCTCCCCGCCGCGCTTATTGCCGCGCCGCCGAGCAAGCTTGCTCCCCAGCAACAAACCTTGCCACGCACCGCCGATGGCAAGCCCGACCTGCAGGGAATCTGGCAGGCGTCCAGCACCGCGGGGGCCGATCTGCAGGATCACGCCGCCAGCTTGAACATGCTGGCCGGCCGGTCCGTTGTCGCCGGCGGCGCAATCCCGTATCAGCCGTGGGCCGCCAAACAAAGGGCCGATAATTTTCAGAATCGGCAAACGGCAGATCCGCTTTCGAAGTGCTACATACCGGGTGTTCCCCGAGTCATGTATCTGGATTTCCCCTTTCAGATTTTCCAGAATCCCAAGGCAATTACCATGGCCTTCGAATGGGAGCTCGATTATCGCCTGATTTACACCGACGGCTCTCCTCACCCCGCCGACGCCGATTTCTGGATGGGCGATTCGCGCGGCCACTGGGAAGGCGACACCCTCGTGGTGGACGTCGCCAATATCAACGACAAAACATGGTTCGACATGGCGGGGGACTTTCACAGCGGCGCGCTGCACGTGGTGGAGCGGTACCGCATGACGGATCACGACACCATTGAGTACGAGGCGACCATCACCGACGCAAAGGTATTCACAAAACCGTGGACCATCAACATCGCTTTGCACCGGCGAACGGATCGGGCCAGACTTTACGAATACGTCTGCCAGGCGGAAGTCGAAGAGGCGAACGGCGCGTTCAAGCGCGAGGATCGAACGTGGTATCCCGGCAGCCCGGCCGCGCCTCCGCTCGAGATGCCGACGTCTACACGTGTGCCGCCTCCAGCTGCCCCAGTGGCCAACCTTCGCCGCACACCGGACGGCAAGCCCGACCTGCAGGGCTTCTATGAATCCACTGCGCGAGGCGCGAATCAGGGATTGGACAGACGCGGCGGACCTGGGCGCGGGCAGGGACTGCTGGTCGATCCGCCGGATGGCAAACTACCTTTGCAACCCTGGGCGGCAGAAGAACGGGTCAGCCGGAACCTGCCGGAGCGCGGCTACGACGATGCCACGGCTCACTGCTTCCCTCCGGGCGTTCCCCGAGCCATGTGGATTCCCGAAGGCTACGAGATCATTCAGACCCCCGATTACATCGTCTTCCTGCACGAACGCGTGGCCTGGCGAATCATTCCACTGGTGGCGGCCGGTAATACCGGCCGGCAACATCTTCCCGACAATATGCGTTTATGGCAGGGCGATTCGATCGGCCATTGGGAAGGCGACACCCTCGTGATCGACACCACCAACCTCAACGGCAAGACCTGGCTGAGCGAGGGCGGCGACATTATGAGCTACGCCGAGCACGTGGTGGAGAGAATCACGCCCACCGGCCCCGACGCGTTCAGTTATGAGGCAACCGTAACCGATCCGGTCGTGTATACGCGGCCGTGGACCATCGCTTTTCCGATAAGACGGGAAAAGTTCGAACTGCGCGAGGCCGCGTGTCACGAGGAAGATCACGATCTGCCGCATCTCAAAGCTCTTAAAGACGCGGCAGCCGCGAAGAAGCAATAGTTTCCATACCCGGGTCAGAAACCGGCTTTGGGGAGAAAGTCTGCCAGGAGCTTGTTGAACTCCGCCGGCTTCTCGATCATCACGAAATGTCCGGTGCCCGGGACTTCGACCGTCGTTCCATTGGGGAAGATTTTCCTGAAGTATCCGGGATCGTCTGAAGCTGAGTGATCCGCATAGATGCCGAGAGCGGGAACGGCAAACGCATCCTCGGTCCAGTTCCCGGCGGCGAAAGTAGCTGCCATAGCCTGGTACGCTGTGGTTTCCGGCGCGGCCAGCATCATCTTCAGAATATGTTCCTGAATGGCCGGCGTTGCGGACTTACCGAACATCCCTCGGATCATCGCTTCACGGTTCTTCAGCCCGTCCGGTCCTTTCATGCGATCCGGATTGGGAGCGTTGGCGCTGCCCGACAGATGAAGGACCCCATCGACCGGAACCAGCGCCGCGACATTCGCGGGGTACATCCGCGCGTACTGGCGGATGACCGGCGTCCCCATGCTGTGGCCAACCAGCACGATCTTGCCGGCTTTGGCCTCAACCCGAACCGCTTCGATCGATTTGGCGAAGAGCTCCATCGTGAGCGGTCCGTTCGACGGCGAGCCACTCTTGCCATGGCCCGGAAGGTCCAGGGTAATAACGCGATAGTTTTTTTCGAAAAAGGGAACCTGGTTACTCCAGGAGGACTCGTCGCAGGTCCATCCGTGCACGAAAACGATCGTTTTGGGACCTTTTCCCCGCACTGTCGAGTGGATAGCAATGCCGTCCACGGAGGCGGCCGATGCCAGCACGGAAAGAGAGAGCGCGAGAATGGGCAGTCGAAAGCGCATGGATCGGATTATAGCGCCCGATATTGCTCATCGCTGACCTGTTCCAGCCAGTCGACCACCTTGCCGTCGAGCTTTTCCTGAACCGCGATATGCGTCATCCCGGTGGTTGGCGTTGCACCGTGCCAATGCTTCTCGCCGGCAGGGAACCAGATCACATCGCCCGGATGGATTTCTTCGATCGGGCCGCCCCCCGCTGGGCCCGGCCGCAGCCGGCCGTAGCGATCAGAGTCTGACCCAGCGGATGGGTATGCCATGCGGTGCGCGATCCCGGCTCAAAGGTAACGCTGGCCCCGACGACACGTCCCGGATCGGCTGCCTCGAACAACGGGTCGATCCGCACCATACCCGTGAAATAATCTGCCGGTCCGTTACCGGAGGGGCGGGAACCGCTGCGCTGGATCTCCATGTATTCTCCTCATGCTTATTCTCAGGCCTCGCAGCGCGTACATGTGATCGATAATGAACCAATGCCACTGAAACGAATCTTAGCCGCACTGGCGTTCACGGTTGCCGCCTTCGGCCAAACGCCGCCGGCTGCCTCGCCCAACATTCCCTACGGCGTTTCCATCTCTCCCGAAGCGGCGAAAAAGGTAGCGGCCGCCGCTATTGCCGAAGCCCGCAAGAACAACTGGGCAATGGCCGTAGCCATCGTCGACACGGGCGGCTACCTCGTCTACTTCGAACGGATGCCTGATACCCAGCTTGGCAGCGTTGAAGTCTCGATCGACAAAGCGAAATCGGCCGTACTTTTTCGCCGCACGACAAAAGCGTTTCAGGATATTGTGGCCGGAGGCGGCGCAGGTCTCCGCATTCTCCGCCTCACTGGCGCGGTTCCGGTCGAAGGCGGCATCCCGTTAATCATGGACGGGAAGGTCGTTGGCGCTATCGGCGCCTCCGGCGGCAACAGCGATCAGGATGGCCGCACTGCCCAGGCCGGGGCATCGGCATCGAAATAACGGATTGTCCGCTCCCGGCCGGGCGCCGATTCATTCTCCGCGCGGTGCCGCCCGTCACGGTTGTGCGTAATATCCGGTGCGCGCACGAACCGTCATCCCGGGCTTATCGACTTTCACTTCGACCGAATGATATTGATTGGCAGTTTCAGCGGGAGGAACCTGAAACTTCAGGACGTAATAGATGTCAGCATCCGAGACGGCAGCTGCGATCTCGCCGGCCACATCGTTCGACGAATTCAGAACGCGGCCGCCGCTTTGGAAAGCGAGGACCGGAAGCGCCAGATTGCCGTATCCCGCGTCGTCTGGCTTCCTGACCCCATTCACAAATGACTTCCAGAAAAAATTCCTTATCTGGGCGCTATCGGCGGCACCCAGCGGGTCGATGCTGGAGATTGTCATATCCGCTTTCCGCAGGCTGTCCGAGAGCACAACGATATTCTGAAAAACTCCCTGCCTGTCTTTCGGGCTGAGCTGGATACCGGGACCTGTCAGAATCGGCCAGCCCGGACTGATCCACACCACCAGTTTTCTTCCCGGCCTGGCGCCTTCCGTATGAATCAGCTGTGCGACCGCGTTCAAACTCAGCTGCAACCGCTCACCCGCCCCGTAGACGCCCTGATCCCTCGTGACCACACGCAAGCCGTTCTGGTTGGCATGCAGATCCGCGATCAAGACCTTCCCGTCCTGCGAAGGGCTGCTCAGTTTCAGGCCCGCATCGGAAAGCAGTGCGAGCAAGACCGGATGGGACAGCTCTCCGTTATCGCGGGCCAGGAACTTTTCCACCTGCTGGCGTTCAAAGGCTACGTTTGTAATCGCGTTATTGACATCATCGAGCAGCAGAATCACCTGGACCGGTGGCGATTGGTTCGCATTGAAACCCCGCACGGCTTCGAAGGAAGCGATTTTTTGCGGGTGCTTATTGTCTAAAACTGTGAAGTCCTGCTGCTCAAGGCCGGGCAAAGGTTTACCGGACTTGTCGGTCACCACAACGTTCAGCGCAAGAGTGGGATCGGGACCGGACGGCGTGTTCTGGGCGAGTCCCATGGACAGCGACACGGAAATACAAATCGCGCAACGCGCGTATGCCTTATGCACGGCGACTAACCTCAGCCCAAGTATCCCTCACTCCGGACCGCGTTCTTGTGCAGCGAAGCCGCACAACAACGTCGGGGCGACACGGATATACAATGTTCTGGACCCCTTTCGTTCCGCGGAGCAACCGGGTCGTCAAAAGGAGAAGCTGTGTCCAGAAGATTTGCCGTCGTCGCCACCTGCCTTGCGTTCCTGTGTGGCAGCGCCTTCGCGCAGGATGCGAAAACCGTCATCGCCAATGCGCAAAAGGCGCTGGGCGATCTGAAATCCATCTCTTATTCCGGATCGGCAAAGGATGTGGCGTTCCAGCAGTGCGGCGCCAACTCCACCGACATGATCTGCAGGGGGACGCACGATCCGATGCGGCCGATCAACAACTACGTCCGCGTGATCGATCTGGAGGCTCCGGCCTCACGTCATACCGGGGCCACGAACAACATCGGCGCCGGCGGCTCGACGACGGTAACGCCTGGAACCTTTTTCCAGCAGGTCACTCCTGCGCAGGCGGACGTCTCGCGGCCCTGGGCCGGCTCCCTCGAGTTCTACATCACTCCCTGGGGCTTTCTGAAAGGCGCGGCGGAGAACGGCGCAACCGTGAGCCGGAAGAAGGTGGAGGGCAAGAACTATACCGTCCTGACCTGGAGTCCGAAGGTGAAAGCGCCTTCCGGCAAAAACTACGTCGTCAACGGATACATCGATCAGATGAACATGGTTGATCGCGTGGACACATGGCTGGAAGAAAACATCATGGGCGACATGCACATCGTCGCCACCTACACGGGCTGGAAAGATTTTGGCGGGGTCATGGCGCCTGCGAAGATCGTCGAAACGCGTGGCGGGTGGCCCTTCTTTGCGGTGGATGTGACCGCGGCGAAAGCGAATCCTCCGGACGTGGCGTCGCTCGTTCCCGCTCCGGCCGGCCGCGGCCGCGGACCCGGAGGCGGTGGTGCGCCTGGCGCCGCACCCGCACTCACGGTCACTTCCGAGAAGCTGGGCGACGGCCTCTACCGGCTTACGACCGGTCCCGGCAGTTACGACTCGGTGATTGTGGAGTTCAAGGATTACATCATGATGCTGGAAGCCGGGCAGTCCGAAGCTCGCGCTCTGGCTTACGTCGCGGAAACGAAGAAGCTCATCCCGAACAAGCCGATCCGTTACGTTATGAACACCCATCCGCATGCCGATCACACCGGAGGGCTGCCGGTGCTGGTCGCCGAAGGCGCCACGATCATCACGCAAAAGAACAATGAGGAGTTTCTCTCAAAGGCGCTCAACACGCCAAGAACGCTGATGAACGACACGCTCGCCAAAAATCCGAAGAAAGCCAGGTTCGAAACGGTTCTGGAGAAGAGGGTCTATTCCGATGGGACGCGCACAGTGGAGATGTACCATATCTATCCCGCGCCTCACTCCAACGGCTTGATCATCGCTTATATCCCGAAGGAAAAGGTCCTGTTCCAGGGCGATTTCTCCGTGGTGCCCGGCGAGCCGGCGAACGATCACGTCAAAGCTCTGGTCCCGGTTCTGGAGAAGCTTAATCTGGATTACGACCGCTACATCAACGTACACACATCGGCGGCGCCGCAGTACAAGGCGGATGTCATGAAAGCCATGGCCATGGCGACGAAGTAAGGGAGATGTATTTCATGACACCAGCGGCCGAGTGGAGGGTATTGAACGTATCGGCAAGCAGCCGGGCTTTGTCGATGCGCCGGAAAGATTCCAGAGTTGCCCTTACGCTTTGAATGTGCGGATCAGGGCCGCTGAATCATCTCGATGCGGTTACCGGCCGGATCGACCGCGATGCCGATAACGATGCCGGTGTTTCCGAACGGACGAGGATCGCCGGTCATGGAGCCGCCGGCTGCCTTGACGGCGGCGACCGTGGCCTTCATGTCTTTGACGTTGAGGATCACGTGCGGAATCGGGTCCTTGATGTCGTCGGAATCGCGGTGCATCAGCACGATCGGCTCGCTCTTGTTCGCCTTGGCGGCATCGGCCGTCGCGCCAAAGTTCACGAAGATCTCCGGACCCGCGCCGGCTCCGATGCGGTTAACCTCCTGCATACCGAACGCGGCCTCGTAGAACTTTGCCAGGGCGACGGTGTCTTTGGCCCCGACCCGCACCGAATTCAGCGTCACCTGGGCGGGAGCGGCGCCCGCGAACAGCAGAGCGGCAGACAGCGCGATCGCGGTTATGTACGTTCTCTTCATCGAATCTCCTGTAATACGTCTCATTCATCATAGATCGCGCCGGCGCCAATTTGGAGCGCCAAACCGGCAAACAAAGGACGGGGCAGGTTGTCGTCACCAGCGATCCGCAGGATATCGGACGAATCCATCCGGAACTGCGGCTGCTCGTGGTCTGAGGTTTTCGCATATACTACGCCTGCGGGGCGTCGCGATCCGGCCGCGCAAGGAGTATATACATGCAGGCAGTTGGTGTTCAAATAAGTGAAACGCGTGGGAAACCCTGGATGCTGTGGGCCGGCTGGGCGGTTTCGCTCTGGCCTGTTTTTGTAGTGCTCACGAGCGCCACCTGGAAGTTGACCCGAAATCCCTGGTACGTCGGGGAATTCGCCAGAATCGGCTGGCCGCAAAGCGCTTTGCCGCTCCTCGCCTTCCTGCAGCTCGGCTGCATTGTTCTCTACCTCGTCCCGCCGACGGCCGTCCTTGGCGCAGTGCTGCTCACCGGCTACCTCGGCGGCGCCATTGCCACCTACACCCGCATTGGCGAGGCTTATCCGATTCTGGTCCCGCTATCGACCAGCATGATTGCCTGGCTGGGAATCTGGCTGCGCGACGAGCGTCTGCGCGCGCTGCTGCCGCTTCGAACGCCGCGCGCTTGACTTACTCCGCCGGCGGCCAGCCGCGCTGCGTGTCCTTCGGCAGAATGCGGAAGAATGCGTTGATGGCGTGAATCTCGCCGCCCCACACTTTGAACGCTTCAAAGGTGACCAGCGCGTTGCCCGGACCATAGGAGTGCGTATCGCCGAAATTCATCCACAGCAGCACGATGCCTGCTTCTTCATCCACCGCGGCGACGCTCGCCTTCACGTCCGGATGCAGCATGATTTTCTGCGTCAGCAGGCCGGGACAGTTCGGGCGAGGACATCCTTCGCCGGCGATGAACGTGCCGTTTTCAACCCGATACGCCTCTTTGGCGAAGGGCGTCTTTGCATTCACGAAACTTCCGATCCGCAAGCCCTCGGGATAATACAGCGCAGTGCGGATCATCTCGGCGCGCGGCATCCGCTTGCCCGCTGGCACCGGCTCGTTCATTCCGGCCGGCGGCTTCTCCAGCGAATCCGGTTTGAAGCGCGAACTGGGCGTAATGCGATCCACCAGCGTCTCGATTCCCGTGATTTTACGGTCCGCCACCCGCAGCACCACCGAATACAAGACCTGTGCATTCTCCTCGAACAGCATCACATGCGAGGCCGCGATCTGCTTCTGCAGATCGATGTAGTCCTGGCGGAATTCGCCCTTGCTGGTCACCGTCTTCCACAGTCCCTCGCCGGGCTTGAGTTCCTGCGAATCTTCGGTGAACCGGACGTTCGCGGCCAGAGGCAGCCGCGCAGGGTCGTGCGCCACCATGGCATCGACATAATTCGTGATCAGGCCCTTAAGGCAGGCCCGGTCACATTCGGCTGCCTGGCCGCCACTCGGTGTGATCGCGGCGAAAATGAGCAGACCCACCGCCGGCGCGAAATCAGGTTGAATTGCACGGAGAAATCGATTCATGCGGCACCGCTCCTCTGAAGGAGTATACTTCGCTGGCCGGATATGCGCCTGCAAATCACTTCATGTGCTTGAGGGACTTCTCATTCTCAAGACAAATCTCGTCGATTAACTCCGCATCGGCGATGAGGCGTTCCCTGATCATAACCGTCCATGGCGTCGTATACGCTTTCGGGTCGTCGACTGTAACCTGGATTTCAAGATGTCCCATGTTCGGCCGCCGCATCTGTTCCCGCACTCTGGCCGACTGAGTCAGCACGCTGCCGTTCCAATCGATCCAGGTATCGTCGCGGAACCCGATGGTGTCGATCACCAGGGTATCGCCGGACCATTTCGCCGACGAATATCCTTCCCACGATGGGTTCGGGTCTTCCGGCAATGGCCGTCCGTCCGTGAAAACCTGGCGGTATCCGGCGTTCCATTCATCGAGCACCAGCAAAAGGCCAGGCGACTGAACGAACTTCAGTAAATGCGGCATCCCGTACGCGCGCAGAAAATTATCCGGGAGACACCGGATGTGGGGGTCGTCTTTCGCCATGTTGGCCGTGCGTTGTTTGACGACCGCCGCAAGCCAGGGCTGATACGGCAGCCCTCCGGGAAGCTCGACACCAAGGTTGATCATGCGGCGCGAAGTTGTGGCGTCGTGAGGATTCGGCGGCACTCCCGGCCGGCGCGGATCGACTTCGTCACTGGTCCAGATTCCGGAAAAGTCGGGCTTGCCGTCTTTCATCCGAGGCGTGGCGGCCGACATGTCGGCATTGCCGTCGGCCTTCCGTGGCAATCCCGCAGTGGGATAATTCACCCACTGAGCGGCCAGATGATTGGATGCCAGGAACGTACCCATAGGGAACATACCCAAAATGACAAGAGCGCGCGAAAGAGAGAGGTGCGGCATCGGGGTAAGCCCTTACTTCATGTGCTTGAGAGACTGCTCGTCTTCCAGGCAGATTTCGTCGATCAATTCCGCGTCGACAACGATGCGCTCTCTTAAGGTCACCGTCCAGGGCTTCGTGTAAGCTTTGGGATCGTCGACGGTGACCTGGATTTCGAGATGCCCGAAGTCCGGACGCCGCATCTGCTCCCGCACCTTCGCCGCCTCGGTAATCACGCTTCCATTCCAGTCGATCCAGGTATCGCTGCGCACTCCGATGGTATCGATCACGAGCGTGTCGCCGGACCATTTTCCCGACGAATATCCCTGCCACGACGGGTTCGGGTCCTGGGGCAATTGCCTTGCGTCCGTGAACACCTGGCGGTATCCGGCGTTGTTTTCGTTGAGCACCACCAGAAGACCTGGCGTGTGCACGAACTTCAGCAGGTGCGGCAGCCCGTACGCGCGCAGAAAGTTATCCGGCATGCAGCGTATGTGCGGGTCGTCCTTCGCCAGGTTGTCGGTGCGCTGCTTGACGATCGCCGCCAGCCAGGGTTGATAAGGCAATCCTCCCGGAAGATCGACACCGATATTCGCCATCTGGCGCGAGGCCTTGATGTCGGCAGGGTCGCCGGGCGTCTGGTCGTCTTTGGGATTCCGCGGACCCGCCGCCGCCTTCGGGCTCGACAATCCTTCCGTTCGGCGATTGGGCTCCGCCGTGGTCCAGATTCCGGAAAAATCGGGCTTGCCATCCGCCAGCCGGGGCGCAGGCGCCGACATGTCCACCTTGCCATCGGGTTTGCGCGGCACGCCCGGGGTGGAAACTTTCAGCCATTGAGCGGTCAGATGGGTAGATGCCAGAGGCACCGCCAGAACGACCAAGCTTCGACAAAGAAGCCGATGCAGCATTGCGCTAAGAATACACCAATGCGAGCCATGCGGCGCAGACCGGAACTCTGCGGCTCCTATGGTTTCAGCACCTTCACCATGTAATAGTTGACGGACTTCGGAACTTCCCTGAACCAGTGCGGCGTGCCCGCCGGAATGGTGATCACGTCGCCTTTGACCAGATGGTGCGTTTCGCCGCCGTCGATGCTTGTGCCCAGCCATTGATTGGGCCGCGTCTGTTTGCCGCCGATCATCTTTCCGCCGGTGACGAACGTCGCCTCTCCGTCCACGATATAGAAGATATCCGTCTCCTTTTCGTGAACCTCCACCTGGCCTGGCCCGGTCCTTCGCGCCCCGGCGACGGTGAAGTCGTCGCCCTTCGCGATAGATCCGCCTTTCTCGAGCGTCACTGCCACTTTCGCGGCGTCAACGTAAGTCACCGGCGCCGGTTCACCGGCGAACAGCAACGCAGCGGTTGCGAACAGAAATACAAGTTTCATTTTTCCTTTCCTTGCTAAGCCAGATTCAGCGGGTCCGGCGTGAGGCGCCCGGTGCTGTCGCCCAACTTGTCGATGGGCAATCCGACCTTGTCGAGCAGACTCACCAGCAGATTCGTCATCGGCGTCTTATCCGGATACTTGATGTGCCTGTCGCCTGGGACCGTCCCGTTCAGCCGGCCGGCGAGCACACAAGGCAGATCGAAATGCCGGTGCAGGTTGCCGTCGCCCATGCCGCTGCCGCACAGGATCAGGGAGTGATCCAGCAACGTCCCGTCGCCATCCCGCGCGGCTTGCAGTTTCTCCAGAAAATACGCCAGCAATTGCATCTGGTAGAAATCGATTTTCGCCTTCTTCGCGATCAGGCCGGGATCGTTCCGGTGATGCGACACGGCGTGATGCTGATCCGGCACGCCGATAAACGCGAACGTTCGCGAACTCAGCTCGCGCGACATAATCATGCTGAACACGCGCGTGAGATCGGCGCGGAACGCCAGCACCTGCAGATCGAGCATGAGCTTCGTGTATTCGTCGAAGCTTTCGGGCACGTCCACCGGCCGATCGATCAAATCGATGCTTTGCGCGGATTGCGACGCCGGATTCCTGATGCGTTTCTCGATCTCCCGCACCGAGTCCAGATACTCGTCGAGTTTCGTGCGATCGCCCGGTCCCAGGCTATTCGAAATGCGCCCTACTTCATGCAATACCGAATCCAGAATGCTGCCTGTCTCTCGCGCACGCTGCTGCATGGCCGCGGCGTCGCCGCCGTCGCCGAACAGCCTCTCGAAGACGACGCGCGGATTGGTTTCCGCCGGATTCGGCGTCGTGGGATTGCGCCACGAAACCGTGTTCACGTAAAAGCAGTCGCCCGAATCGCAGGCGCCCTGAGTGGGAAAATCGACGGTCAGTTCGAGCGACGAAATGCGGGTGGTCTTGCCGATGAAATTCGCCGCCAGTTGGTCGGCCGTGGTGGCGAGGCGCACCTCCGCGCCCGGCTGCGTACGGTCGTACGCGTGGATGCCGGTGAGCCACGCGGCGGAAGCGCGCGGATGATCGCCGGTACCGTCGCCGAAGGTGTCGGCCTGGGAATGTGCGAGACCGGAGAGCACCGTGATCGAATCGCGCACCTTGGCGAGCGGCTGCAGCGTGGGACTGAGTTCAAGACCGGCACCGGTCGCGGCGGGATTCCAGTCCTTCTGAATCACGCCGTTGGCGATGTAGATGAACCCAAGGCGCGGCGGGGCTGTGCTTGCCGCCGAGAGCGCCGGCACCATGGCGTCGAGCATCGGAAGCGCGACCGCCGCGCCCATGCCCCGAAGAAATGTCCGCCGCGGCAGCGCTTTCCGCGTAATAAACATCAGTTGGCCTCTCTCATCTGAAATGCCGGGGTTTTAACGACTTCCTCAACCAGCGTCTGGAACGCATACTGCTTTTGCGCGGCCGTCCGCACAATCCCGCGAATCGACGGCTCATCATAATATTGAACGTTACGCCCCAGCGCGTACATCAGCAGGTTCTCGACCGCCGCGGACACAAACTGGTCGGGATTCCGCAGCAGCTCTTTCTTTAATCCCGCAACACCTTCGAACTTTCTGCCATCGGGCAGAACGCCGGACACATCGATCGGATTGCCGTTGTCCCGGTCGCGGTATTTGCCGTCGGCGTCGAAGTTCTCCATGGCGAAGCCGATCGGGTCCATGCGCGCGTGGCAACCGGCGCAGGCCGGATTGGCGCGGTGCGCGGTCATGGCTTCGCGCATCGTCAGAGTGGTTCCCGGTTCCTTGCCGGCGGTAACGAGCGAGGGCACATTCGGGGGCGGCGCCGGCGGTGGCGCGGCCAGCAGGTTCTGCAGAACCCATTTCCCGCGCAACACGGCCGAAGTCCGGTTCGAGTAGGACGTGACAGTCAGGAAACTGCCCTGGCCCAGCAGCCCGCCACGCGGACTATCCGGCGGAAACGTGTAACGCCGGAAATAACTGCCTCGAATGCCCGGAATGCCGTAGTGCTGCGCCAGACGCTCGTTCAGGAATGTGTAGTTGGCGGAAAGCAGATCCAGAATGCTGCGATTTTCGCGGAACACGCTCGCGAGAAACAGTTCCGTTTCCTGACGCATGGCTTCGCGCAAGGTCTGATCGAATTCGGGGAACAGGATCTCATCCGGCTGCTTCGATTCAATATCGCGCAGATAAAGCCATTGCGCCGCGAAGTTGGTCACGAGGGCTTCGGACCGGTCATCCGCGAGCATGCGATGGACCTCCTCGTCGAGAACCGCGGGATCGTGCAGCTTGTTCTGTTCGGCGAGGCCGAGAAGCCGGTCGTCCGGGATGCTGCTCCATAAAAAGAAGGAGAGGCGCGAGGCCAGTTCGAGATCGCTCACCCGCCACGTGTCGCCGGGCTTCGCATTCGCCGGCTCATGCTCGATACGGTAGAGGAACTGCGGGCTTACCAGCAGGCGTTCGAGCGCCTTCTCGATACCCAGATCGAAACTGCCGTTGGCCTTTCCGTCCTGATAGAAGGGCATCAATTCCGCGATATCAGCGTCCTTTGCCGGGCGGCGATACGCGCGATCGACCAATGTGGTCAGGATGCGGCGCGCGCAGTCGTCCGTTGTATCCGCACAAACGAACACACGTTCCCGGCTCGGGGACTGGCCCGCGCCGCGCACATCGTATGGCCCCAGCACCGTGACTTCGGCAATCGCGGGCAGTGTGCCCCGGCTGCGCATACGCGGGCGAACCGTCGCCTCATCGAAGATTTCAGATTGCTCCGCGAACGTGACTCCGAGCACGTGGTGACCGGCGTTGATCGGAATCCGGAACTCGAGGGGACCATCCGCCGGAGCGCGTCCTCTGCCAGGCCCGTGGCCGGTTGCCCCGGGAGGCGGCCCCAACATCTTGCCGGCGACGCGCGCGCCGTCCACCAGGATATCCAGTTGCTGCGGCTCGCGAAGCGCGCCTGCCATATCCACCTTCACCACATACGTGCCATCGTCGGCGAAATCGCTGCGGATAGCGAGACCGCCGCGCGTGCCGTAGGGAAGGTCGTCGACGCGCTCGTCCTGCGGATGCTCGGGGTCCAGCTTATAGATATTGACGAGCACCGGCATCTTCGGATCGCCCATCGCGAAACGGCTGATCTTGTGCGCGGCGTCGATATAGCGCTCCATCGTGCTGGGCGAGGTGAAAAGCAGGTCGGCCAGATTATCGAATCCGCTGCTCGAATTATCCGCGGGCAGCAGCAAAGAGAAGTCGAGTTCCTTCGGGAGCGCCGCAACGCCCAGCAGGTCGCGGATCGCGTTCGCGTATTCGGTCCGGCTGAGGCGATGCAGCAGCGGCAGCTTGCCGGGATTCGGATGCTCCGCGGCGGCGCGATCGAGTTCGCTTTCGAGGTACGACCGCAATGCGCTTACAGCGGAAGGATCGGGCCTGGGCGCGCCGGCCGGAGGCATCGCGCCGGCCCGGAGCTTGCGGACAACCTTTTCCCATGTCTCGGCGGTTCCGGCGACGTGGTCGAGATCGCCGGGATGGAGCACCAGCCCCCCGGTCTTGAGCTTGTCGTTGTGACAGGTGACGCAATACCGGTTCAACAACGCAGCGGATGGGGATTGAGCGAACAATCCCTGAGCCCACGCGAATGCGACCAGCAACGCAGCGAAGCGCACTCAGTGATTATATTGATTCGGAAGGCCGGACGACACCGGGTGGCCCCCGACGGGTAAGTTCGAAGGCACGGAGATCAGTGCGAAGACCTGGCCGCGTCGAACGCCATTCCGCGAGTTCAAGGGCAACGTCGCCACTCCAACTACGACTCGTTCATGTTCGACCGAAACGTCGGGCCAAAGCCAGAGCGCAGCACGAACCGGGAAGCATGCAGCGCAAGCAGCGGGATTGTTCCGATAGAATGGCGATTCAACCGATGTCTTCGCGATTCTGCATTCTCCTCGCGTTCGCTACGCTTCCTATCTCCGCGCAGTGGCTCAACCACATCCCAGCAGGCACACCTATGAAAGACGGCAGGCCCAACCTCTCCGCGCCCGCGCCGCGCGCCACTGACGGCAAGCCCGATCTCACCGGTGTCTGGATGCACGAAACCTTCAGCGTCGAACAAATGAAGAAATTTTTTGGGCCAGCCGCCGATGAAGAGGCCAACATCGGCATGGAGATCTTCACCGTCCACAAATACGGGCTGAACGCCCTGCTCGACGCCAAACCGGGTGAGCAGGTTATGACAGCCGCAGGCCAGGCGGCGTTCAAGCGGTGGCAGCAGAGTCGGAACGTCAAAGATGTCTGCCACAACCGCTACGGTTGGCCCGTGCTTTCCCTCCTTTCCGAGCCGTTCAAGATCGTTCAGGCACCGAGGGAGACGATGATCGTATACGAGATCGACAACCAGCACCGTCAGGTCTTCACCGACGGTCGCAAGTTCCCCGCGGAGTTTGAATTCCCCGCGCGCCTCGGTTACTCGATCGGACGGTGGGAAGGCGACACCTTCGTGGTAGAAACGCGCGGATTCAACGATGACACTCCGATCGACGGCATGGGCCATCCCCGAAGCGAAGACATGCACGTGACCGAGCGCTATCATCGCCGGGATTTCGGCCATCTTGAAACCGAGATCACCTGGGACGATCCGAAGTATTACATCCGGCCGATCACCGTTAAGATCAACTACAATCTCGTGCCGGACAACGACATCTTCGAGATGTACTGCAACGAGAACGAGAAAGATCTCGGCCACATGGTCTCTCCGAAATAGCCACCAGCGATCAAGCAGCCCTGGCGACGGTTTGTGTCCATCGCGCGGATATCACAACTCCGGTCGCATAACGCGCCAACCGGAAATCAGGGTGGCGTGGCAAGTTGGCGTAAATGCGCTACTCGCGGATGCGAAAAAGATCCATGCGTTCGGGATGTCCGTTCGACCCGAGTGGTCCTCCCGGGGTTAGATCCCCCGAAGCAACAGTCGTCGAGATCGGAACGCTGGTAGCGGTATCGACCAAAACGAAGTGATACGTTACCTCAAGCCGCGCCGCGGACGTCTGCATAACAAGACCCCGAAATCTGTACTATACTGATCCCGCGATGTCCTGTCGATGGCTGATCCCGTTGCTCGCCGCCGCAGCGTTCACCGCCGCCGGCTCTCCTCCAGCCGCGACCCTGATCGATGCCGTCAAACAACAGGACCTCTCCGCCACACGGGCTCGCATCGCCGCCCACGCCGATGTCAACGCCGCGGAAGCGGATGGCTTTACCGCCCTCCACTGGGCCGCGCAGCGAAACAATCTCGAACTCGTCAACCTCCTGATCGCGGCCGGCGCAAACGTCAAAGCCGCCTCGCGATACCATGTCACCCCGCTTTATCTCGCCTGCAATAACGGCAATGCCGCCATAGTCGAACGCCTGCTCGCGTCCGGCGCCGACCCGAACGAAGTCGCGCTCGAAGGCCAGAGCGCGCTCATGACGGCGGCCGCTAACGGTAACCCCGAAGTCGTGCGCCTCCTCCTGAAGCGCGGCGCGGACGCAAATGCAGTCGAACCGTCCCGCGGTCAGACCGCGCTGATGTGGGCGGCCGCCGCGGGAAACGCCGCAGCCGCCGAAGAACTCATCGAATTCGGCGCGCACGTGGGCGCGAAATCGAAGAGCGGCTTCACGCCGCTTCTCTTCGCCGTGCGCAACGCGCGTATCGAAACGGCAAAAGCGCTCCTCAATCACGGCGCAAACGTGAATGACGTCGCGCCGGACGGCACCAACGCCCTGAACATGGCGGTCGTGAACGCCTATTTCGAACTCGCCTCGGTGCTGCTCGATGCGGGCGCCGATCCCAACATGCCCGACCCGCGCGGCTCCGCCCTGCACACCATCGCCTGGCTGCGGAAGCCTGGCACGGACGGCGCTGCCGCCGTCGGCAACACCCCGCACGGGCCGCCTCCGCCGACTGGCGACATGAGCGCCCTCGACCTGGCGAAGAAGCTGCTGGCCAAAGGCGCCAACCCAAACGTTCGCATCGACTGGAAAGAGCCGCGCTTCGGCAAGGAGGGCGGCACCGCGCGCAATCCGCCGAATATCCAGCTCGGCCGCCACTTCCTCAGCTATCGCGGGGCGACGCCGTTCTACGTCGCGGCGAAGAATGGCGATTATCAGTACATGCGCGTACTGCTCGACGCCGGCGCCGACGGAAAGATACCCACGCTCGCCGGCATCACGCCGCTGATGGTTGCGGCGGGGCTCGACTATTGGGAAGGCGAAGCGCCCGGACCTTTCGCCGGAGTCTCCGAAGCCGAACGCCTCGAAGCCGTGAAACTCGCCATCGCCGCAGGCAACGATGTGAACGCCCAGGCCGATTTCGGCAACTATCCGATGACCGGCGATACCGACTATACACGCCTTTATTACCCGCACAACATCGACGACCTGCTCGATCTCGGCGTCGGCGATCCGCGCTGGGACGGCAGCACGCCTCTGATCGGCGCAATCATCTCGGACCAGCCATCCCTGGTTCAATACCTGCTCGATCATGGCGCGCGCCCCGACACGAAAACGAAGCTCGGCTGGACGCCGTTGATGGTTGCGGAAGGCGTGTTTTTCGCCAACGCCAAGAAGGAATATCCTGCGGCCGCGGAACTCATCCGCAAGGCCCTGGCGACTTCGCACTGAGCGGTTGGATTTAATTCTCTGTCGGCAGCTTCTCGATACGATCGACCACCAGCACATCCACCGGTGCCTTCTTCGACTCAAGTTTCAGCCCGATTTGCTGTTGCAGAGCGCCAAAAATATCGGGACCGGGGCTATCGGCGTCGCCATCCTGCGCCTGTAAAATCTGAGACACCCACGACAGCGTGAAATCGTATTTTCCCTTCAGCCCGGTGGCGTCGGTCACGGGACAGCTCACCTGAGATGAGAGCCTGGCCGCAAGCTGTTCCATGGACGTTTTTGCCATTCGCATGCGCGCACGCCCCTTCATCATTACCATCGCGGACGAGCGTCCCGCGGGAAGAACCGGAAATCCGTCCGGACCCAGCGTCGCCCTGGAAGTCGCTTCATGCGTGCCTGGGGCGGACTGCGAATCGTCCACCGATTCCTCCAGTTTCGGCCCGTTCTTCGAGACCACCAATTCATACGCCTGAATTTCCTTCTCTTCGTGGTGCGTCGCCAGCTTGAAACGGCTTGTCAGAAGGTCCCGCAGCATCGTTGCGAACTGCTCTTTCGTCGCTCCCTCCGGCACCTTCGCCACAATGTCGAATCTGTCGTCACCCAGCCAGTCCGGCGCCGAGAGCTGATACCGCTGAAGCCCGTAGGCCATCGTAATCAGATTCAGCAGGTCGAAATTCTCAGCTGTGAAGCGGCCGGGATCGGCGGTTCCAGGCCCCCCGCTCGCCCCACACGCATTCCACGCTGATGGTCCGGCGGCGGAGATGGTTTGATGGACGCCACTTCGAACGATTGGCCGCGTGCCAACCCCCACGCCAAAGTCAACAGCAGAGCGTTTCGCATCATTATGTTTATGTAGGACGAAATCTCACCGGAAACCGTGCACACAGGTATGAGATGATTTCTCGGGAAAGTCTTATGTGGGGCAGATTGCCAACCGGTCCCCCACCGCAAATCGGAAACTATGGCTCGCATTCACTTTGGTCTCGGAACCTCGCACGGCCCGATGCTTTCGGTCCCGCCGGAAGCCTGGCCGGAGCGTGTCCCGGCGGATCGCGCCAATCCAAAGCATTTCTACCAGGGTAAAACTTACACTTTCGACCAGATGGCCGAGCTGCACAAGGACGACGGCATCGCGGCCCTGCTCACACCCGAAGTCTTCCGCGAACGTCACGCCCGCTGCCAGAAAGCGATCTGCCAACTCGGCGATATCTTCGTCGATTCGAAACCCGACGCCGCCATCGTGATCGGCAACGACCAGATGGAGATCTTCAACAGCGATCATGTCCCGGCCCTGGCCATTTTCTGGGGCGATTACGTCGAAGGCATTCCACGCACGCCGGAGTTTCTGGCGTCCCTGCCCCCCGGAGTCGCCCGCGCGGAGCTGGACCGTACGCCCTCGGTCCATACTCAGTACCCCTGTCTGCCGGCGCTCGGGAAGCACCTGACCGAGCAGGCGATCGCCCACGGCTTCGACGTCTCCCAATTAACCAAACTCCCCACCGGCGCGATCGGTTCGAACGCCGCGCCGCATGCCTACGGGTTTGTATACCGCCGCCTGATGCGGGATAAAGTAATTCCGCACGTTCCGGTTTTCGTCAACACCTTCTATCCGCCGAACCAACCGACCGCAGCCCGCTGCTACGCCTTCGGCCAGTCCCTCGCGCGCGCCGTTTCTTCATGGCCGCAGGATGCAAAAATCGCCGTCATTGCGTCTGGCGGACTGACCCATTTCGTCCTCGACGAAGACTTCGACCGGAAGGTTCTTGAAGCCATGCGGAAGGGCGACGCCGCCACTCTCACGAGCTTGCCCGAGTCGATGTTCCAGTCGGGCACCTCTGAAATCAAGAACTGGATCGTCGTAGCCGGAATGATGGCGGAGGCCGGGTTGACAATGAAGGTTCTCGACTATGTTCCCTGTTACCGATCGGAGGCTGGTACGGGAAGCGCCATGGGCTTCGCCCACTGGCAGTAAACTGCTGATCGTCCTGCTGCTGGTCTGTCTACGAACGCATTCCTTATATTCCTGCAGCGACCGTCAAATATGTGCTCGATCACCCGTCCGACGAGCGCATCGCGGCCCAGTGGCGCGCGATTACGACTTGCGTAGGGGGATCGACAACAGCATTGTCGACCGTCTCGTTCGCGACGGCTCCTTCGAGAGACTTTTCGGCCCCGGAATAAAAGAGGAAGAGCAGCGCAAAAGCGGAACTGGCTTTCTGCTGAGCGCTCGCTCAGATTAAGATCGAGGGAAGGTTCCGATGACGAAACAAGAAATCCTGCTCGCGCAAAAGGAATTCCTCTTCCCGGCGGTTTTCCACTATTTCAAAGAACCGCTGGTGATCTCGCATGCGAAGGATCAGTACGTCTGGGACGCCGACGGCAAACAGTACCTCGATTTCTTCGGCGGCATTGTGACCGTGAGCGTCGGGCACAGCAACGACGAGGTCAACCGGAGAGTGCACGAGCAGATCGACAAACTTGTACACGTGTCCAGCCTGTTCGCCAACGAGCCACAAGTGGCTCTGGCAAAAAAACTGGCTTCCATTTCGCCCGGGGCCGCGCTACGAAAGTCG
This sequence comes from Terriglobia bacterium, assembly GCA_963788485.1. Taxonomy (GTDB): domain Bacteria; phylum Acidobacteriota; class Terriglobia; order Bryobacterales; family Bryobacteraceae; genus BOG-234. The sequence goes on along the minus strand of CAWBIS010000240.1, from coordinate 5,109 downwards.
TTTTTTACCAGCAGCGGCACCGAGGCGAACGAAACCGCGATCCTGGCCGCGCGCTGCTTCACCGGATCCACCGAAATCATCGCCCTCCGGAACTCTTACCACGGCCGCTCCGCCGCGGCTATGGGGCTGACCGGAATTTCGACGTGGAAGCTCGGCCCGCCGCAGGCCGGGACCGTTCACGCCGTTAACGCGTACTGCTACCGCTGCCCCTTCGGTCTGGAGTATCCGTCCTGCGAGGTGAAGTGCGCGCAGGATATCGAGCAGGTGATCCGGAGCACCACTTCAGGAAAGGTAGCCGGGCTGATTGCCGAGCCGATCCAGGGCGTCGGCGGATTCATCACTCCGCCCAAAGAATATTTCAAAATCGTCACGGATATCGTGAGAAATTACGGCGGAGTTTTCATTTCGGACGAAGTTCAGACCGCCTGGGGCCGCACCGGCGGAAAGTGGTTCGGGATCGAGCATTGGGACGTGCAGCCGGATATTATGACCAGCGCCAAGGGTCTCGCCAACGGGTTGCCGATCGGCCTGACCATTGCGCGTCCGGAGATTGCCGACGCGATGAAAGGGGTTACCATCTCGACCTTCGGCGGCAATCCGGTGGTCGCGACCGCGGCGAAGGCCGTGATCGATTACATCGAGGACCAGAACCTCCTGCGCAACACCGCAGAGGTTGGCGCTTATCTGAAGGGCAAGCTGCTTGAGATCCAGGATAAGTATCCGCTCGTTGGCGACGTTCGCGGCATGGGCCTGTTGCTCGCGTTGGAACTGGTGGAAGATCGCACCACCAAAGCGCCGGCGACTGAAGCCACGCTGCGCGTGATGGAATCGGCAAGAGAGCACGGTGTCATGATAGGTCGGGGCGGTATCTATGGAAACGTGCTCCGTCTCTCGCCACCGATGAACATCGATCGAAGCGACGTAGACGAGTTCATCCAGCGTCTCGATGCCAGCTTTGCTTGTGTAACCGGTTTGCGGCCAAAGAGTTAAGTTTCACGGCACATCGTGGAGCGCTGCCGGGGCGGTTGCCGTGGAAATGTGGCGACCTTACCAGTGAATCTTTTTGGTAATAAATCGGATCGAAGTAGAGTAACATTGCACCGTGCAAATCGGTCTGTTATCATTGGCAAGCGAGAGATCGGGTCCCCTTCCTCTTGAACTACCACCAAAATTCAACCACGGAGTGAAAATTAGCAACTGAATGAGTTTTACTGTCTTTTTGGGTAATTTACCCACTTGGGTCACTGCGGACGACATCAAACAATGGCTCGCCGCCGAGGACCTTGTCGCGGATTCTGTTAAGGTCATCCGGAACCACGAGACGCAGGAATCCAAAGGATTCGCGTTCGTCGAGGCGCCCACAGCGGACGAGATGCAGGCGATCATTCGCCGCTTCGACCGGGCACCGCTCGAAGATAAAGTTCTCCGAGCCAACCCTGCACAGCCTTCCAAGGGCGTGGTAAAAAGCCCGGCTGCCGCAGGCGCCCCCAAACCGGAACAACGAACGAACGGCACCACGAACCACCGGCCTGCTGAGCGCCGCGGCGGAAGAAAGCGCGAGCATGAACCGAAGAGCGCTTTTGCCACCGAGTTGGCAAAGGTTCTCTAACCCGAACAACTCCTCGATATCCGCGGAGACGGTTCGCACACCTGTGATTCCACGACCACAGGAAGTGTGTCTTTTTCTTTTTGGAATCAACGGTCTGCGACCCGGCACCCAGCGTGCCACCGGCTTCCCAATGCCGGTCTTTCGCTTTTTCATTCTCCTTGGCGCTGCCGCGGGCCTGGCCGCCGGCCAGTCCTTCCTGCGCGAGGTTTCCGAAACCAACGTCAATCAGCGCTACCTTATTGAAAGTGTCTCGCTCGGAGGCGTCGAACTGGATCAGCTTGAGAGCTCCCGAGTGCCAGCCCGGCTGCGGGACCGCCTGAAAGCCCTGATCGGCGAGAACTGCGATATGGCCGCGCTCGAAGATCTGGCGGCCGATATTCGCCGCGAACTGCATTTCCACACCGTCAGCGAACACCTGCTGCGGGGCAGCGCCCCCGACCGCATCAAAGTCGATTTCGACGCCGCCGGCCGCGATGAGTCTTTCGATGTCTCCGTGCCCAGGCTTCTCTACACTTCGCAGGAAAAGGGCACGGGCGAAATCGACGCCAACATCGGCTTCGAGGGGAACAAGCTGACCGTCGGAGCAGTGAGCAACGGGGACGATCTGGTCGAGCGGTACACCGGCCTCACCGCCCGCCTCGATACCACGGGTCTCGGCACCGACCGGCTTCACGGCAGCCTTACTTTCGAGGACTACCGGGAGACGTGGAACACCGCGACACAGTTTGAGGCCGGCGCCAGCGGTCTCGATCTTTATCGGACCCGGTGGAATGTCGCCCCGCAGCTCACCTTCATCGCCGCGGGGCCAGTCGCTGTATCAGTTGGGGCAAGCTTCGAGCAGATGGAATTCGGGGCCGCAACGCCCAACCGATCGGCCAATGCCGCCACGCTCGATGTACGCTACGGGCGTAAAATCGAGGGTAACGCCTTTCAGCATCGCATCCAGGGAAAATACAGCCTCCGGGTGGCGACCCGGGCGCTGGGCTCGACTTATTCTTACGCACGTCACATGATCTCGTTCAAGTACGAAGCCACGTCAGGACGTCATGTGGCCGCGGACGAATTCACCGCCGGCGCGATTGTGGGCGATGCGCCATTTTTCGACCGATTCGTCCTCGGCAGCAGTTCCACCCTGCGCGGTTGGGATCGGTTTTTGCTCGACCCGCTTGGAGGGAACCGGGTGGTTCACAACGAAGTCAGTTACGGCTATCGGATCGGCCCGGGCGCTGTCGAGGGTTTCTACGATGCCGGCGCGATCTGGCAATCCGGCGGACCGGCGGTGGTCCGGCACTCCGTCGGCGTCGGGTATAAACAAGGTATCTTTGTAATTGCCACGGCGCTTCCGGTTCGCGACGGGCGAATCGAACCCGTGTTTATTGCGGGCATGAACTATTGATGAAGAGAATCCCGCTCGCGACGGTAATATTCTGCGCCTGTCTGTTCTCAACCAGTCTTGGTGCGCAGGATCTCTCCGTCCATCTCGACGGGGATTACCTTCGCGTTGCGCTGCCCCATATCGATTTTCTCAAGGGAAAACCGCTCGACCGCTTGAAGGATGGGGCTTCGGTGGGCTTCCTCGGACAGTTGACCATCACGTCGTCGCCCAGTTCTCTGCAGCCCATTGCCAGATCGGTGGCCCGCTTCGCCCTAAGCTACGACATCTGGGAGGAGCGGTTCTCCGTCACCAAAATCGGGCAGCAGCCCGAGTCGCGGCGTACCGCCTCCCATCTCTCGGCTCAGGCGACCGAGACCTGGTGCCTCGACAATCTGGGGATCGATCGTTCGGAGCTTCCGGCGGACAAACCGTTTTACGTCAAGCTGGATCTGCAGGTCGAGGATCCAAAGGACCAGCTGGCAATGATCGGCGACTCCGGGATCAGCATCAGCCGGATGATCGAGATCCTCAGCCGGCCCAGCCACAGTTCGCAGCCGCGCGTGCTGAAAAGCAGCGGGCCTTATCGTCTCGAAGACCTGAAGAAAAGCGAAATCCGGGGGACTCGCGGGTGAGCCTGCGGACGCGGCTGGCGCTGGTTTTTATCGCCGCGACTTTGGTTCCGCTGGGCGCTACGGTCTGGCTCACAACCCTGCTGCTCGACCGCAGCCTCAGACTGTCCCCGGTCGACCAGCTTTCCGAGCTTTCTCTCTCTCTCAAGAAGACCGGTCACGAATACTACGAGCAGGCCACGAATCAACTGAAGGCGGACGCGCTCGCCGGACGTCTTGCCCCCGTGCCCGCGCCCGATGTGGCGAAGGATTTCGCCGCCAGCGACGACACGGAACGTTTTTCGCTGATCGGCGATGGCGGCGGCACGCTGCTTTATCTGCTCAAGACGCCTGCGGGGATTGAAGCATGGGAGCGGCCACTGGAAATCCGGATGGAGGATGTCTCCCGCCAGTACAGCCAGGCGCGGCAGACCGTTGGCGACCTTGGCGGCCTGAGGCGCGGCTTCTTCCTTACTTGGGATCTGCTGGCCGCCGCGATCTGGCTCATTGCCCTGGCTCTGGTCTGGTTGGTGGCGACTCGCTTCAGCCGGCCTATCGTCAGTCTGACGGAAGCGCTGAAGAGCCTCGCGGCCGGGAATTTCCGCATTCGTGTTCCCAACGAGCGGACCGATGAGATCGGGCTCGCCACCGAGGCGTTCAATCGTACCGCCGCGCAGCTGGAGCAGAGCCGCGAGCGCCTGGTCAACCTGACTCAGCTCGCGAGCTGGCAGGTGCTGGCCCGCAAAACCGCGCACGAAGTGAAGAATTCGCTCACACCCATCCGCCTGACTGTGGAAGAAATGGTCGCCCGCGGGCCCGAGCGCGACCGCGCCTTCCTGGAACAGGCGGCCGGCATCGTGGTGGATGAAATCGAATCGCTGGAACGCCGCATCCGCGCCTTCTCCGAGTTTTCTTCCGAACCGCCGATCTGCCCGGAGCAACTGGACCTGCACGCCATCGTAGAGGAACGGATTGCGTTTCTGAAGTCGGCGCATCCCGAGGTTCGATATGCGGTTGAAGTAGCCGGCGACGCCCCCAGCGCTCTCGCGGATCAGGACCTGGTGAAGAGCATTCTCGTCAATCTTCTCGAAAACGCCGCCGAGGCAGCCGGGGACGGCGGGCAGATCCTGGCCCGAGTGCGCCCCATCGAGGACCGGATCGCCATCGAGGTTCACGACTCCGGTCCGGGGCTGAGCGATCTGGCGCGAACCTCGCTTTTCCAGCCCACGATTTCCTTCAAGAAGCGGGGGATGGGCCTTGGGCTTTCGATCGCGCGCAAGAGCGCTTTGCTGTCGGGTGGCGATATTCTCCTGATCGCGGGGGAACTCGGGGGAGCGGGTTTCCGCGTTCTGCTTCCCGCGGCCAAATAAAACATGCCATCCCGGCGCATCCTGATCGTCGACGACGAGGAGAATATCGGACGCTCGCTGCGCATGATTCTCGAGCGTGAGGGTTATCAGGTCAATGCCGTCGGCTCCGCCGCGGAGATGCGCGCATTTCCCGACCGCACACGCATC
>CAWBIS010000239.1:0-18077 GCA_963788485.1 Terriglobia bacterium | reverse complement strand
TGGCTCCGAAGCAATCGGCGGGACTCCTCCTGTGACGCAATAATTTCCGGAGCGCCAGGAGGGGTCCGTTCGGCCGGGATCCATTGCTTTGGTGAAACTCCCGAGCGGAGGCTTTGGGCTTAAGAAAAGCGCGTCTTCCAAATTGGCTTTCCGGCTCAATCGCCGATCGACCTCCACAGCGGAGGACTGGGGCGATCGAAGAAACCCTGCATCCACTGGCTGCGGCCGCCGGCGTTATGATCTTTGCGAACGGGTCGGCTTCGGTTTCGGCGCTGGCGGAACGGGCCGTGCGCCGCACTCAGCGATGTCCACGTAACGGCCCTGATAGCGCGCTTTCAACTCACCATCGAGCCTGAGTTCGACGCGTAATCGTTGGCGCCGCATCCCGGCCTGGACTGCTTCACGCAGAATCTGATAACGCCGGCCGGCGAAGCTGAACGTGTAGTCATTGCCGATCATGCGTTCTTCGACGTGGCACAGAATCGCCGCCAGATCCAGATTCTCACTGAGTGGCCGGTGATGGTTGGGAAACTCCTCAACCGGTCTGGCGAAACGCGCATTCCATTCCGGCCAGTATTCGCTCTCCAGAAAGCGATTGGCGTCTTCCAGCGTAGCCACTCGCGCCAGCCGCAGTTGCTTCACCAACCGATCCTGCGCCGTCTGAAAACTACGTTCCACACGGCCCTTGGCCTGCGGTGAGTATGCGGCAATCCAGCCGATGCCCAACTCGCGCAGCCCGCGCCCGATCTGCGTGAGACTATCCCGCTCTACCCGCTGCGCAGCACTCTGGCGGGCCGTCGCCGTCGTGAACATCGAATGGCGATCGGTGTAAACATCGACCATCCGACCATTCTTCTCCAGGTATTCCCACAGCACCGCCATATTCTGCCGTGTCGCATCTGATTCCACGAAGCGTCCCCAACTCCAGCTGGTCGCATCGTCGATCAGCCGCACCAGATAACGCACTTCGCCTCGTCCTTCCAGCCAGTCGTGATCGCTGGTGTCCCACTGCACCAGTTCGCCGAACCCGCTGCGCCGCGGTCTCCAGCAGTGAATGTCACGGATCTTTCGCGAACCCGGCTGCCACAATCCGTCCGCGATCATCCAGCCGCGCAGCGTTTCCTTCCCAACCTCGATCCGATGCTGTTTCCGCAGTTGCTCGGCAGCGAACGTCGGCCCGAAATCATGCCACTCCGGACGCTGCAGAATCGCCAGCGCCGCCTCCCGAATCTTGCCTGCAATCTTCCGATTGGAGCTCTTGCCACGCAGCCCGTGGACCACTACTGCGTCCCCCTGCTTCTTCATCCGGCGCAGCAACTTCCGCACCCAACGGTCGCTCACTTCCATCCGCTCGGCCGCCTCGCGCTGCGTCATCTTCCCGTCTTTTGCCCGTTTCAGCCAATCCAGCCAGTCTCGCTCCTGTTGGCTCATCGCGATTCGTTCCACCTTTCAGCCTCGCGGCTGTCAATAGGAACTTTCTACTTGGCTGAATTAGGAACTTCTCACCTGGCCGCGACACAGAACTTACGCCCGCCGAGGACCTGATGCCAGGCTGTGATATTATCCGATCCAATCATGCGCCCGATCACCAACGTCCTTCTGCCCTGCACTCTGTTTGTCGCCGGACTGGCCGTTGCCCAGGCTCCAGTCACAACCTCGAATCTCCAGTTGCGCGGCGATCGTTTCAAGCCGCTCACTTATGACCAGATGACGCCACCGCAGAAGGCGCTGATCGACCACCTTCTCGCCGGCGATCGCGGCACGGTGACCGGGCCTTTCAACGTGCTGCTGCGCAGCCCCGAGATGGGCGACCTCGCGCAGAAGTTCGGCGCCGAGATGCGCTACCATTCCTCGATCCCTCGAAAGCTGAATGAATTCGCGATCCTGATCACCGCCCGCTTCTGGACTTCGCAATACGAGTGGTACGCGCACCGGCGCGACGGCCTGAAATACGGGCTCGATCCTGCGCTGGTCGATTCGCTCGCAAGCGGGCGGCGGCCTTCGCCCATGGAGCCGGACGAAGCGATCATCTACACCTTCTGCAACGAACTCCTCGCCACGCATCAGGTGAGCGACGCCACGTTCAAAGCAACAGCCAGCCGGTTCGGCGAACGCGGCGTGGTCGATCTTATCGGCACGATGGGCTACTACAACATGGTGTCGATGCTGCTCAACACGGACCGGTATCCGCTGCCCGATGGAGTCAAGCCGGCGCTGAAGCCGCTGCCATAAAGGCAGGAAGGCCTTCGGCCTGATGCCAACCCTTACTGGCAAGCTGTGAAGATGGCGGTGTAATAGATATCTTCTTCGGTCGAGCCGCGCGACAGGTCGTTGGCCGGCTTGGCCAGACCTTGCAGGATCGGGCCAATCGCCACGGCTCCGCCCATGCGCTCGGCCAGTTTGTAGCCGATGTTGCCCGAGGCGAGATTCGGGAAGATCAGAGTGTTCGCGCGGCCCGCCACAATCGAGCCCGGCGCTTTGGCCGCGCCGACGGAAGCGACCAGTGCCGCGTCGAGTTGCAGTTCGCCGTCGGCTTTGAGATCCGGCGCCCGTTCCCGGAGGATGCGCAGAGCTTCGACCACCTTATCCACTTCCGGGTGCTTCGCGCTTCCTTTAGTCGAGAACGACAAGAGCGCGACGACCGGTTCGGCTTCGAGGAATTGCTTGGTCGTAAGGGCGGAGGAGATGGCGATGTCGGCCAGTTGATCCGGAGTCGGGTCGATCACTACGGCGCAATCGGCGAAGGTGATCACGCCGTCGACTCCGAAGCTTGTATTGGGATGCGCCATCAGAAATGCGCCCGACACCGTGCGAATCCCGGGAGCGGTGCCGACCGCGGACAACGCCGCCCGGACCGTTTCGGCGGTAGTGCAGATGCACCCGCCGACACTGCCATAGGCGTCGCCCATGGCAACCATGAGTGACGCGAAGAGGAGCGGATTGCGCGCGGCGATATCGGCCTGCGCTTCGGTTACGCCTTTGGCGGTGCGGCGCAGATGGTAGAACGCGGCATAATCCCGCAGCCGCGGCGAACTCGCGGGATCGATCGACTCCAGCCCGAGTACGCTGTTTTTCGAGATCAGAACCGGGTCGGCCACGCCTTCCTGTTTGAGAAGGCGGGCCGCTCGAATCACGCGGGGGTCGTCGCCCTCGGCAAATACGATGCGCCTCCGCCTCGATTGAGCGCGGGATTTGAGTTTGTCCAATAAGGCGTGAGCCATAGAATTGCGAGAGGCATCAGTCTCCGAGGAATCGCCCCCACGGCCGCAGGCCCACGACGTTATCGCAGACGGCTTTGATCGCAGCCGTGATGGGAATCGCCAGCACCAGCCCCGCGGCGTCCCAGAGAAAGCCCCAGAACATCAGCGAGAACGTGACGACGAGAGGATTGAGATGCACGCGGGCGCCGACGATTTTGGGATAGAGGATATTCATCGCCGTCAAATGAAGCGTCAGCACAATGATGAGCGCGAGGAGAACTGTAGCGCCGCGGTCGCCCCCGGCGATTGCCGCAAGCAGCGGCGGGATCAGCGCCAGCGGCATGCCCGCGTACGGCACCAGACTGAGGAAACCGCTGAGGACGCCCGTCAGGAAAGGATACGGGATGTGGATGATGCTGAACGCGCCCCAGCTCAGGGCCGCGAGGAGCGCTCCGATGAGGAAGTTTCCCACGACGAAAGCGCGCGCCATTTCGGCCACGCCTTCGAGGCTGCGGGCGGCGGCGACACGGTCCGGTCCGTTGAAAAAACGAAGGAAAGCGCGGTAGATGTGGTCCCGCCAGCTCAGCATGAAGTAGACGAGGAAAGGCACGAACGAAGCCATCAGGAGGAACTCGTAAACCGTGCCGAGGTGGGCATAGATGTAATCGTTGATCGGGTTACGGTCTTCGTGAATGCGGACTTCCGGAATGGCGCCGGGTTGAGCTGTTTCGGGGACGGCGGCGGGCTCGGCCGCAGTCTTGCGGCGATTGCGTCCGCGCGCCACGGGAGGCGGGGGTGGCGGGACCACGACCGGTTCGGGTTTACGGACCGGGATCAGGCGCGTGGCGGCGTCTTCGGCTACTTCCAGGCGGTAGGAAACCCGGCCAATGAAAGCAGTGAGGTTCTGGTTGAACGCGGGGACGTCGCCGGCAAGTCCGGAGAGCTGGTTCCACGCGGCGAGGCCTCCGAAGTAGAGGGCCAGAGCGGCTGTGACGCCTACCAGAAAAGTTGCGATCGTACGCGGAACGCGAAGGCGGATCAGAATGCCGACAAAGGGTTCCAGAATCAGGGCGATGATGATTGCCGTGATGGCGGTTATAAAGACAACGCGGCCCAGATAAAGAATAGCGATGACGACCCCGGTTGCGATCACGGGAAGGGCGTAGCCGTGGACGTGCTCCTGAATGGAGCTCCGGGTTTCAACGTCGCGCGCTTCGATCACCCTGCGGCCTTCCGTGTACACGAGACTAGCACGATAGGCGCTCGTGAGTACCCGGAGTACACTAATCGGAGTATGACCAAAATTCCAGCACTCGTTGCCCTTGCCGCGTCCGTGTTCGCTGCCTCCGGCGTGGGAGCCCAGATTCCGCGCAAAGCGCCTGAATTCGTGTTCAACATGGGCGACGGCACGCAGAAACTGCTGAGCGCATACAAGGGCAAGACCATCGTGCTGGCTTTCATGTACGCCACCTGCCCGCATTGCCAGAGGACCGCGAAGGTACTGGCGCAGGTGCAGAAAGTATATGAGGCAAAGGGCGTGCAGGTGCTCGGAGTCCTGTTCGACAATAACGACATAACGCGCGTTGGCGCCTTCCGGAACACGTACGCAACGGATTTTCCGGTCGGGGTTGCCGACACCAGAACGGTCCTCGAGTATCTGCAACTGCCCCTCACGGATCCGTACTTTGTACCGGACCTGGTCTTCATCGACAAACACTTCATGATCCGCTCGCAATATGTGGGAGACGAGAAATTCCTCGACAAACAGGAGATCAACATCCCGGCGGAGATCGAAAAGCTGCTGAAGAACGCGGGGACGACGACATCGAGCGCCACCGCGCCGAAGCCGCCGAGATCCTAGCCCGCGGCCATGCTGAACCTGCACGCGGTGCGACTGCGGATTCCGCAGGACGCCAACATCGTTCTGGGGCAGAGCCATTTCATCAAGACCGTCGAAGATCTCTATGAGGCGATGGTCAATTCGGCTCCGCGGATACAGTTTGGCATTGCGTTCAACGAGGCATCGGGGCCCTGCCTGACGCGCGCGGACGGCAACGACGCGGAGTTGCAGGAAGCCGCGCTCGAGATTGCTTCGTCGGTGGGCGCGGGACATTTCTTCGCGGTGGTGATGCGCGACGCTTTTCCCATCAACACGCTGAAGGCGATTCAGGGAACGCCCGAGGTTTGCAATATTTTTTGCGCCACGGCCAACCCGGTGGAAGTGATCGTGGCCGAAACCGAACAGGGGCGCGGAGTGCTGGGCGTGATCGACGGGTCTTCGCCGAAAGGGCGCGAGGGCGAGGAAAACGCCAGGGAGCGACGCGAGTTTCTGCGCAGGATCGGATATAAAAGATAGGCCGATTCTGCGGCTGATCGGCGTCTGCCGCTACATTTCAGTGCTAACGGCCATTTCAGGAGTGGCCTTCCGAAGGCCCGGTCGCCGCGAAGGACGTTTCACCGCCGTATTCTTTCTGGGCCTCGTCCATCCTTCCCATCAGACGCAGCGCGGCCGAAGCGACATGCTCCGCCGTAAAGCCGAAGTGTTTGAAAATCTCTTCGCCGGGAGCGGACGCGCCGTAATGATCGATACCGATGATGATCCCTTCGGCGGCCCAGCGATGCCATCCCTGGGAGCACCCGGCCTCAACCGTAACTCGCTTTTTCATCGCCGCGGGTAGGACGCTCTCGCGGTAAGTTTCGTCCTGCGCCTCGAAAAGATTCCAGCTCGGCATGCTCACCACACGCGCACGCACGCCCAGGGCAGCCAGTCGTTCCTGGGCCTTGACGCAGAGGGCGACCTCCGAACCCGTGCCGATGAGGATGATGTCGGGCGCGCCGCCGTCGGGTTCGGACAGAATGTAAGCGCCGCGCGCGACCGCGGGTTCCTTTGCCCGCGACCGGTCGAGGTGGGGAAGGTTCTGCCGCGAGAGCGCAAACAGAGTGGGGCCGTCGTGTTCGATCGCACAGGCCCAGGCTTCGGCCGTCTCGGTGGCATCGGCAGGACGAATCACGGACAAACCCGGGATGGCGCGCAGGCCGGCCAGTTGCTCGACCGGCTCGTGCGTGGGCCCGTCTTCCCCGACGCCAATGCTGTCGTGCGTAAACACGTAAAAGACGTGCAGCTTGCTCAGCGCTCCCAGACGAATGGACGGCTTCATGTAATCGGAGAACACAAGAAAGGTTGCGCTGAAAGGCAGGATGCCCCCGTGCGCAGCCATGCCGTTCACGGCCCCGCCCATGGCATGCTCGCGCACGCCGAACGCGACATTGCGTCCGCCGAAATCCCACTCGCCGCCGACCGCGCCCTGAGTGCCAGGGCCCGCATATTCGGCAGGCTGAAAATCACCCATGCCTTTGAGAGCAGTGTCGGTGGAAGGATTCAGATCGGCCGATCCACCGATGATATTCGGGATGTGTTTCGCCAGTGCGTTCAGCGCCGCGCCTCCGGCGGCGCGCGTGGCGAGAGGTTTGTCCGTTGGCTTCCATTTGGGAAGATCGGCACTCCAGTTGTCGGGGAGCTTACCGGCGACAATGCGCTCGAACTCGGCAGCCTCACCCGGAAAATCTTTCTTATAAGCCTCGAACTTTGCACTCCATGCCTGCTGAGCCGCGGCGCCTTTGGGCAAAGCGCGACGGAAATTTTCGACGGCCGGTTGTGGCAAATAGAACTTATCCATGGTGGGCCAGCCAAGGGCCTTCTTCGTCGCCTGTAGTTCTTCTTCTCCAAGAGGGCTGCCGTGGACGCCGAAAGTATCCTGCTTCCTGGGACTGCCATAGCCGATGTGGGTGTGCACGAGAATCAGCGAAGGCCGAGTGTCCTCTTTTTGCGCCTCTTCGATGGCCTGAGCCACGTCGGCGATATCGTTTCCTTCTTCGACCGTGCGCGTGTGCCAGCCGTAGGCTTTGAAGCGGGCTGCAACATCTTCGGTGAAGCACATATTAGTGGCGCCGGCCAGAGAGATATGGTTCTGGTCGTACAGATAAATCAGCTTGCCCAGGTGCAGATGACCGGCAAGAGAAGCCGCCTCGCTGGTGATTCCTTCCATCAGATCGCCATCGCCGCAGATGGCCCAGGTGAAGTGATCGACGATCTCATGGCCTGGACGGTTGAAGCGCGCGGCCAGCCAGGCTTCGGCAATGGCCATGCCGACGCCATTGGCGAATCCCTGGCCGAGCGGCCCGGTCGAGACCTCGACGCCTGGAGCGTGGTTTCGCTCCGGATGGCCCGGCGTGCGGCTGCCCCATTGGCGGAAGCGCTTGAGTTCGTCCAGAGGCAGGTCATAGCCGGTGAGGTGAAGCAGGCTGTAAAGCAGCATCGATCCATGTCCGGCGGAAAGTACGAAACGGTCGCGATCGAACCACAGAGGGTCGGCGGGATTGTGCTTGAGGAATCGTGTCCAAAGGGTATACGCCATCGCCGCCGCGCCCATCGGCATGCCGGGATGACCGGAGTTGGCGGCCTGCACGGCGTCCGCCGAGAGGATGCGAATGGTGTTGATGGAAAGATTGTCGAGCGCTTCGTCGGGGACGGTTGGATCCTGGGTTGGCACGTTGGTTCCTTTCATAACTCAGGTTTATTGAGAGGGATTGAATGAGATTACGAACCTGTGACGGGTCGAGTACAGGCTCCCACGTTATTTTACAGCCCCCGTGGAAATCGCGTCTGGAAGAAACAACCCTCTGGCGCGAATTCTGCTGAATCCTTCGCAGGGCCACCACAGATGTACTTCCCCACAGCGAAACAAACTATCCTTTCTCTATTCGTACTGATCTCGACACCGGTTGCCACCATAACGGCCGAGACTCTGGACAGCGCTGCTGTCCTGCAGCAGGCGCCGGAGCTGGCTCACCAGCACCGCTTTACGGAGGCGGAAACCCTGCTGGAACGAGCAAACAAACAGGCAGTCGCGGAGGGTAACGAATACTACGAGGCAAGGATCCAGAATCTGCTCGGCTTGACCTACTTCAAGGAATCCAGATACGTCCTCGCGCAGGGCGCCTTTGACCGGTCACTCGCGCTGCTGACCCGGCTGAAAGGCGAGAATTCGCGGGATTTGCTTGAGCCGCTGAACAACCTGGGCCAGCTGTTTTACGAATCGGGTGAGAATCCTCAGGCAGAGAAGCTGATATTGCGAAATATAGCCATTCGAAGCCTGGGCAAACTCGACGCGGATATGGGTACCGAGCTGGGTATGCTGGGCAAGGTCTATCTGGTCGAGCAGCGTTATGCTCAGGCCAAAGAAACGGCGGAGCGTGCACTGCAGGTTCTCAAGGAAACGGGCGAGCCCGAAGGCATGGGAGCGGCGCTCGCCTACTCGGTTCTGGGCTCCGTCTACGACCGATACAGGGAGAATCAGGGGGCGGAGCAAGCGCTGCAACGCAGTCTGGAGATCCTGCAGAAGTCGCTCGATCCGGCCGATTACCGGATTGGCGAAGGCATGGCAAACCTGGGTCTGTTCTACGCGCAGGCGGGTCGGAAGGAAAAGGCGGAACCGCTGTTCGAAAAGGCGCATGGGTTTTTCCACTCGAATTCCGTGAACACTCTGTTCAACCGGGAGTTTCTTTCGACCTGGGCCGATCTGGAGCGCAAGTCGGGCAATAAGAAGAAAGCCAGCGAACTCATTCGGGAGGCACGGTCGTTAAACGCGCAAAGCGCGCAAAACGACCCGTCGCGATACACGTTGGATGCAAACAGCTTCCGCTAGCTGGACGTGGAACCAGATTGCCCGGCTCCGCGCGAGGCCACCCCGGGCCGTCCGCAGTTCCCGGAATTGCTGGTAGGCAGGTGAAACCTTCCCCGCTTCCGATGCGACAATAGGTTCATGCGGTTTGTCTTTACCCGGACTGCGGCTTTGGGGTGCGTGCTCGCTCTGGCGAGTCTCGCGCAACAAAAGCTGACGGTTAACCAGGTGGTTGAGTTCATCACTTCTTCGGTGTCGCAGAAGACGCCGGACAAGGAAGTCGCGAACTTTCTGGCCACGGCGATGATGGGCGAAAAGCTCGATCCGCGCGTGGTCGAAGACCTCGAGGGGAAAGGCGCCGGTCCGAAGACGGTGGCGGCCCTGCTGCGCCTTGCCGAGGCCTCGGCCAACCTGACGCCGCCCGCGCCGAAAGCCGCCGCGCCCAAACCAAAGCCGATTCCCCCGCCGTCTTACGAGGAACAGCAGCAGGTGCTGGACGCCGCACGCGAGTACGCTCTGAACTATGCGAAAACCCTGCCGGACTTTATCTGCCTCGAAGTGAACCGGCGTTATATCGACCGGCACTACAAGCCGGATACGGACGGCTCCTGGTCCCCCAGCGACCGTCTGGCGGAGAAGCTGACGTATTTCGATCAGAAGGAAAAATACGAGCTCATCAGCCATAACGACGAATCGCTTTTCGGCAAGTCGGCGGAATCCATGGGAGGCTCGATTTCGCGCGGCGACTTCGGCACGTTAATCAGAGAGGTCTTCGCGCCGGAATCAAGCGCCGAGTTCCACTGGGAACGCTGGTCCAATCTGGATGGACACCTGATGCATGTGTACACCTTTTTCATCGACCAGCCGCATTCGAGGGAAACGATCGACTACGAGCGATCGCAACAGGTCACTCCGGCGTTTCACGGCGAGGTGTTCGTCGAGAAGGGACAGAATGTGATCTGGCGGCTTACCGTCGTACCCGAGCCCCCGCCCAGTTTCCCGATTCAGAATATCTCCGAACGGATCGATTACCGCTACACCGATATCAGCGGCCAGCAATTCCTGCTTCCGCACTCGGGTCAGGTGATCATGAGGGCCAACGGCGTGGGTTCGAAAAACGAGATCGATTTCCGCCAGTTCCGCAAATACTCGGCCGACACGACGATCATTTTCGACGACGCCGACCAGGATAAAGCCCCCGAGCCGAAGCCGAAGCAGTAGTAGCCGCAACAGCAGTAGTAGCCGCAAGAAAGACCAGGTCGGGTTTATCGCTCAACCGGCCAGGCGGATTGCCAATCCACCGCAGGATAATCATCCCGCGCACTCGTCGATGGATTTTTTCTATCGACCGCATCCAAACAAATCAGCAGGCATTAAGAAACTCCTGAGGAGCTTCTTATGCTTTCCACAGCGCGCGATCCCTAAACTCAGGGTTGCCCAGTTGGATCGCTATGAAAAAACAATTGTCCTGTCTTCTAATCCCGATGACTCTTTCGGCTGTTGCTCTGCGCGCACAAACATCCGCCGACAGTTCCTTCGGAACCATTGCGGGCGCGATTCGGGATCAGGCGAAGGCGGCCATTTCAGACGCGACGATTACGGCCACGAAGCTGGACGACAGCAGCACGCGAACGACGACCGCGGGTCTCGACGGGACTTACAGAATCGTCAATGTCGTGCCCGGAATGTATTCGGTGATGGCGCAGAAGAAGGGTTATTCGGATTTCGTGCTGGCGCAGGTGCAGGTCGGCGCGGGACGGGTGGCGATTGCCGACATTGTTATGGCGCCCATACCGACAGGTCCGGTCACCAATCTCGCGCCTCCGGGATTCTGGAGACGTTTCGCAAGGGCATATGCGGACGACTGGCGTGGCGGACCGGATCCCGCAGCGGCCGCGCCTGCGGCTCCGGCGCCGGGCGCCGAGCCGGCGTACCGCGGCGATCCGCCCCCCGAAAGCAACCCGCCTTACCCGTTCACGATCTGGCCGCAAGGCGGCACTCCGGGTATCGGCTATAACACCGCAACGCAATATCCGCTGACAACCGCTCTCCAGACCGGCCCCAACGGCGAATGGTGGAAGAAAGCCAATATCCAGCTCTACGGATGGGCCGATATAGGCATGAATATCAGTACTTCCACGGCCAAGCCGTACGGCAATGCACCCGCGGCTTATGCCCTCGTCCCGAACAGCGTCCAGCTGGATCAGCTCACGCTTTATATCGAGCGCGTGCCCGACACCATCCAAACCGACCACTTCGACTGGGGTTTCCGCATCACCAACCTGTACGGGATGGACTATCGTTTTACCACATCGGAGGGCTATTTCAGCCAGCAACTGCTGACTCCGAAGGCGAATGGAACGCTCGGCAACAAGTACGGCTACGACCCGGTGATGATGTATGTGGACCTTTATCTTCCACATATCGGCGAGGGCACGAACGTGAGGATCGGGCGCTACGTTTCGCTGCCGGATATCGAAGCGCAGCTGGCGCCGAACAATTATTCCTACAGCCATTCGCTCACTTACACGTACGACTGCTATACGCAATCGGGCATCAATATCACGACCAAACTCAGCAACCACTGGACGCTGCAGGAAGGGCTTTCGGGTGGTTGCGAGGCCGCTCCATGGGCGAAAGACGCCACCCTGACGGGCAATGTCTGCGTCGCGTACACGTGGACAGAGGGGCGCGACCAGGTTTACACCTGCGCGAATTCGATCAACAGCGGCAAGTACAACTACAACAATCTCGCCGCATACTATTTCACCTGGTACCACCATTTCGGGCACTCCCGCTGGCATGCCGACTGGGAAACCTGGTATCAGTACATGAAGGACACGCCGAATGTCGACAACCCGGCCGCGGCGTCTCTTCTGGTTCCCAATTCGAACGGCGCCGTATGCAACAACGTCACCGAGCTGACCTGCTTCGCGCCCGAGTGGGCGACGCTGACTTACGTCAATTATCAGATCTCGAAGAAAGACTTCATCTCCCTGCGCAACGAATATTTCGACGATCTCAAGGGCCAGAGAACCGGCTTCAAGACGCGGTATTCGGAGCACATGATCTCCTGGAACCACTGGATCGGATCGACGGTCGTTTTCCGGCCGGAGGTCCGTTACGACTACGCGTACGACTCGCCGGCATTCGACAACGGGCTGAAAAAAGCTCAACTGATGTTCGACGGCGACCTGATCTTTTTCTACTGAGTGGGTTCCGCTGAGAGCGGGTCGGCGGTTGGGGCCATCGGTGAATGAAGATTTTCTATGGCTTCCATCGAAATAATCATAATGATCCACCGTAGTTCCTTATCGCAAAGTTATGCGGCCTTCAGGAGGAAATCCCTACACTCACCTTTAAGTTGACGCTGATTATCCAAAGATATTTCCTAATCTTTTCTGTAGTTTGCACGATAGCGATGCCGGCGTTGGCGGGGGACACGGGCCTATGCGGGACCATCATGGGCGGGGTGCGGGACCAGGCGAAGACGCCTCTGGCCGGCGCCATCGTCACAGCAACCCGGGCTGAAGACAACACGACCCATTCAGCTGTCTCCGGTGCCGATGGAGCCTACAAAATTCCGGACGTTCCCGCCGGGATGTACTCGGTGATGGCGGAAAAAGAGGGATATCAGCAGGTCGTGGTCTCCTCTCTGCAGATTGCCGATGGAAAGACAGCTACCGCCGATTTCACGCTGGTTCCGATCAATTCCTCGCCGGTCACGAATCTGGCGCCGGGCGGCTTCTGGAAGCGGTTCATACAGGCTTACGCGGACGATTGGCACGACCGGGCGCCGAGCGGCCCGGAGCCGAAGTACCGCGGCGATCCCGCTCCCGAATCGAATCCGCCGTTTCCGTTCACATTCTGGCCCTATGGCGGTTCGCCGGTAATCGGGCAGCCGAACACCATGCTGCCGCCGCTGATGGCCGCGCTTTATAACGGCCCGCACGGAGAAGCGTGGCAGGCGAGCAAGATTCAGATCTACGGCTGGGTGGACGCGGGATTCAATATCAGCAGTTCGAACAAGGGACACTTCGCCAATGCTCCGGCGGCTTACGACATCGTCCCCAATTCTCTTGAACTGGATCAGGCCGTTCTGTATATCGAGCGCGTGCCGGACACGGTGCAGACCGACCATTTCGACTGGGGATTCCGGGTCACCGGAATCTACGGCATGGATTACCGGTACACCACGTCCAAAGGCGTTTTCAGTAACCAGCTGTTGGGCGAGAACAGCACAAATGGATTCGATCCGGTGATGGCCTATGTCGATTTGTATTTTCCGCAGGTGGCCGAGGGTATGAACGTCAGAATCGGACGCTACGTTTCACTGCCGGATATCGAAGCTCAGCTGGCGCCCAATAACTACACGTACAGCCATTCGCTGACTTACATCTACGACTGTTACACGCAGCAGGGCATCGTGGCTACCACGCGGCTGAATAACAACTGGATGATCCAGACGGGTTTATCCTCCGGGTGCGACTCGTCGCTGTGGACATCGGATGCCCGCCCGACCGGCACCGTCTGCGTGAACTTCGCCTGGCGCGCCAGCCAGGATACGATCTACACCTGCGCCAATTCCATCAACACCAATAAATACGGGTACAACAATCTCGCCGCTTATTACCTGACCTGGTATCACAAGATCAACAAGAACTGGCACTTCGATACCGAAACCTGGTATCAGTACGAGCGGGATGTGCCAAGCATATTCGGCACGCTGCCGATCGAAAACGGCGCCAACGGCGCCTGGTGCGCAACGGGGCAACAGAGTTGCTTTGCGCCGGAGTGGTCGCTTCTGAACTATGTCGAAAGGCAGTTCGGGAAAAAGGACACTCTCTCGATCCGCAACGAGTACTTCGACGATATCAAGGGCCAGCGCACCGGGTTTCAGACGAAGTACACGGAGCACACCGTTTCCTGGAACCACTGGATCGGAAGCAGCCTGGTTTTCCGCCCCGAGGTACGGTTTGAGCGGTCCTGGCTGCGTCCGGCATACGACGACGGTACGAAGAAGAATCAGTTCATCGCTGCCGCGGATATGATCTGGTTCTACTGACCCGGGCATACCCTCAGCGCATTTCTTATAGACGTCATATGTATTTTTTATTGACGACTATTTGGCCTTGAGACTGCCTTCGGCGAAAGCTAAAGACTTCATTATCTCAGCCATATCGATCCTTATGTCAGCATCATGCGCCATGCGGGCGAGTGAGGGATGTGTTGTGGGCTTAATTCTAATGCGATATTCCATTTTCCATCAATGTTTTAACAGGCAGGCGGCCATATTTCCCGAATCCAGTAGCCCAATCCATACATGAAGAATTTCTATCGAGCTCATAGAAACATTCTGCATGTTAGCAGTGATTTCATCATCAAAAACTTATTACTTCATCATTTCAACGCTCCTAAACTCGACTTCACAGCGCAGTAACTCTTATGAGAAAACACACTATTCCTCTACCGCTTCAGGGCACGTCGAAGCATCCACTGCTCGGCAAATTGAGCATCGCTTCATGTGCTCTCGTCTTGACATTGGGGCAAACTCCGTCGTTCGCTCAAACCACCAGCGCCACGCCAGCCAGTCAACCGGCGGCGGCGGAACCGAGTACCACCGATGTGGCAAAGGAACTCGATGCAATGAAGAAGCGCATCGAGCAGCTCGAATCCGAGCTAAACAAGGAGAAACAGGACAAGGCAAAACAGGATAAAGACAAAGAACAGTCCGCCCAGACACAACAGCAGCAGACTCCCGCAGTCGCGGCGGTCGCCAGCCCCGCTCCGGCCCCGGCTGTCGCGGCGGCTCCGGTAACCACGGCTTCGGCTGCGACCAGCACAACCGCCACGGGCACTGGCACAAACGTGGTATCGACTCCTTTGGCACCTGGCTTCTGGAAGCGCTGGAACCGGGGCGCCAGACAGCAGCCGGATCCCGTGACGACTGCTTCGCTGACGCCGCCGCCGGCTTCGGCGTTTGACGTCAAGGCCGCCGACCCGAGCGCATCACTGCCCCAGGGACCCGCGCCCGCACCGGCAGCCCAGGCCGCACCACCCGAGCCGGCCGCTCCCGCGCCCGTCGACAACCAGACTCCGTTCGCGTTCGCGGACTTCACCTGGATGATGGCGGTGCCGCGCAACCACGACTCAGTGTTCGACGGAAAGTACTTCTCCGGCGAATTCCGCTGGGATACAAACTACATCTACGATTACAATCACCCGATCGATCACACCCTCGATGGAACCACCGAAGGCACGCGGACGGGTGAAGTCGTGCTGCAGGCGTTGAACATCGGCGGCGACTTCCACTGGGACCATATGCAGGGCAGAGTTCTGTTGCAGATCGGCGCGGATGCGACAGCCGTTCCGCGTAATGATGGCAGCCCCAACGTCGGCCAGTGGGATATCGCCGACGCTTACCGGTACATCTCCGAAGGGTACGCCGGGTACCACATGGACGTCCAGCACGGGCTCAACTTCCAGGCCGGTATCTTCATGTCCTTCATCGGCCTGTTCAGCTATTACAGCTTCGACAACTGGACCTACCAGCCGTCGTATGTTTCTTCCAACACGCCGTGGTTCTTCAACGGCTTCCGCATGCAATGGTTCCCGACCAACAAGCTGAAGTTGGAACCCTGGCTCATCAACGGCTGGCAGTCCTACGGCAAATACAACGGCAGACCCGGGGTCGGCGGTCAGATTCTCTGGCGGCCTACCGGAAACCTGGACTTCGTGTGGAACACTTACGGACTTGGCCAGGACACCCTCTACACTCATCGCACACGCGTCCACGAAGACGACAGCTTCGAGTGGAAGGAATATGAAAATCCGAACCGCCTGATGCACCGCGCCGGGATGACGTTCACCTTCGACATCGGTTGCGAAACCGGTGGCGGCGGCTCACCCATCGTGGCCGGCACCACCCAGGGCGCGAAGGTGGATTGCACGAGCAACCACACCACCGGCGCTTACGCATCGAACCCCCTCTATGCCCAGAACTTCATCGGCGCCATGCTTTACCAGAGGTTCTGGTTCAACAAAGACAAGTATGCCCTCACCTTCGGTGGCGGCTGGATCTCCAATCCGGGCGGCTATCTCGTGCTGCTGCCCCCGGTCAACGGCGCTACCGCAATCAGCGGATCGCCCTACTTCACCAAATTTGGTAATCCCGGCCAGAACTTCGCCGCCTACGATTACCAGATCAGCTTCGACTGGATGCCAACGCAGTTCGTCACCTGGCAGGCCGGTTTCACGGAACGCGGCGCCAACGTTCCTTACTTCACCGGACCGGGCGGCATCACTCCTCCCGGCGGCAACCAGGGCGCTCCGGGCTCACTGGTGTATAACCCGAACGGAACTCTCTGGGAACCGGACCTCAGAAAAGAGGAACGACGCCTCATCTTCGCTCTGATGGTTCACCTCTAGGCGCTTTGTAGTTGCTAACGGCCGTGGCAAGGCGCATTAAAGCGCTTTGCCACGGATTTTTTCAACGTGGTCTTTTTTTACGCTACTCGTTTTTTCAAGCTATTCTGACCTTATGCTTCGGAAACCTCGTTTTGTTTTCGCCCTCGCCGCAGTAGCGCTGTTTGCAGCCGATCCGCCATGGATAAGCAAGCGCGCCGCGGAATGGACCGAGACGGACGCGTTGCAGGTTCTCTCCGATTCCCCCTGGGCCAAAAGAGCCACCCCGACAATCCTCCCGGCTATGACGGCCTTTGCCCGCCGCGACGGCGGCAACATAGCCGCGCAGGGCGGCGGCCAGGGGATGCAACTCGACCGGCTCAAGGACGCGGCGAATCCGTTCGGATCGAGGGGTGCGCAAGTCCGGCCAGGCCAGGGACCCGAATCCAAAGTCGAGAAACTGCCGATCCGCTGGGAGACAGCGCTCCCGGTTCGCGCGGCCGAATTCAAATCGAACGAATCCGGTGCCCCGGATGTCGACGGCGAAGACTATGCGATCGCCGTTTACGATGTGTCGCTCAAGATCGCCAGCATCGACTCACAGGCCATGAAAAACCTCGACAGCGAATTGAAAAAGATTTCGCTGCTGAAGATTGAAGGACGGCCCGAAGGAACCAAAGAAGTCAGGCCCACCCGAGTCGCGGTGATTCAACTCGGAAGCGAGACGGTCACTGTCGTGTACTTCTTTCCGCGTTCGGCGCATCTCACCCTTGACGACAAGCGTGTCGAGTTCGATGCGCAGATCGGCCGGGTCGCTGTGGCCCAATATTTTTATCCGTCTGAAATGCAATTTCAAGGAAAGCTGGAACTCTGATTCATGAAAACTCATTCGCTTTCGATAGCATTCATCTCGCTTTCGCTTTGCTTCGGCGCGCGCGCGGCGAGCGTTGGGAAGCAACCGGTCACCGGGCCGGAGGCAAGCGCGGCCATCACCGCGGTCGACTATTGTTTTGCCCACACGCGCGTGCTGGAGGTTGAGCGCCAGCCGCCGTCGTACCTCGTGCTGCATTTACACGTCAAGGTGGCTTACAGGAACAGCGGTACGCGCCCGCTGATTATGCCCCTCGGAAGGGATCGGACACTGTATATGGCTTTCAAGCCGGGGATCATGAAGATCACGCCGCAACCGCAGAACTTCCCCGACGACCAGAGCACCGTGCTGATGAAGAACCTTCCCGCGGACGTCAATCCGGACAACCCGGCGAATCCCGCCAACGATGTTTTCAAGATTATTCCGGCGGGGAGCCTGATGACTCCGGCCCTCGAGGAAGAGATTATCCTGCCGGTGAATCACAAAACGTTGCTCCATTACGAGCCGGATCTGCGGGGGCGCCGTCTGTACCTCCGGCTGCAATTCGATCATCAGGCCCTCGACCCGGGCCTTGAGGCGTCGTTGTCGGATCGCTGGGCGAGCTTCGGCGTGCCGTGGACGGGGATGACACGAACCAATACGCTCACTTTCGATGTTCCGAAGGACCCTCCGGCGTCGAAACCGTGCGTTGATACCCGCATACCCGAGAAATTCGACGGGCATCTGCAGACCACCAATAACAGGTAACCATAGAAGGTTTTTAGGCTTCCGGCGCCGTTCTGAAGGGCACCTTTCATGCCCTTCACGCGAAATTTAGGCTTCTGGAAGAGTATCGGCAGCACCCACATCGCCCGGATTACGCCGGGCGATTTTCTTATGTACTGGCACATTTAATCGGATCAATGTCTTAGCCGTACCCTG
>CAWBIS010000238.1:0-7672 GCA_963788485.1 Terriglobia bacterium | reverse complement strand
CCGGCAGGAACATCGATTACCAGACCGGCCCTGTTTATTGGGGCGAGCCGGGGACCAACGGGCAGCATTCGTTCTACCAGCTCATTCACCAGGGCACACGGTTGATCCCGTGCGACTTCATCGCATTCGTGGAAGCGCTGAAACCGCTGGGGCAGCACCACGACATCCTGATTGCCAATGTGCTTGCGCAGTCCGAGGCTCTGGCATTCGGAAAGACAGCCGCGCAGGTAAAGGCTGAGGGCACTCCGGACTGGCTGGCGCCGCACCGGGTCTTCGAAGGAAATCGGCCGTCGAACACCATTTTTGCGCAACGATTGACGCCCGAGACGCTGGGCAAGCTGGTCGCGCTTTACGAGCATTCGGTATTCACGCAGGGCACGATCTGGGACATCGATTCTTTCGATCAGTGGGGCGTCGAGCTGGGCAAGGTGCTGGCGAAGCGGATTATCCCGGAGTTGTCCGGTAAGAGCGATCCCGCGGCGAATCACGACAGCTCGACGGCTAATCTGATCCGCCGCTATCGCGATAACAAAAGAGACGCGTGAAAACAGCCGGCTGAAGGGCAGGAGAGTTCCATGAATGTATTAGCCGTCGATGTAGGTGGCTCTCACGTGAAAGTCCTCCTCAGCGGTCAGACCGAGGCGCGCAGGTTCGACTCGGGCCCCGGGCTGGTCCCCCGGCGCATGGTGTCGGGCGTAAAGAAGATTGCCGCTGGCTGGACTTATGACGCCGTATCGATCGGTTACCCGGGACCCGTGCTGCGCAGCATGCCGATCGCGGAACCGTACAACCTGGGGCGAGGTTGGGTGGGATTCAATTTCGCGGCGGCCTTCGGGCTACCCGTGAAGTTGATCAATGACGCCGCGATGCAGGCTTTGGGGAGCTACCGGGGCGGGAAGATGTTGTTTCTGGGTCTGGGAACGGGTTTGGGGTCGGCAATGATCGTGGACGGCATCGTCGAGTCGATGGAGATCGGGCACCTGCCGTGGAAGCGGCACACCTGGGAGCATTACGTCGGGCAGCGCGGTCTGGAACGTTTGGGTGTGCGCAAATGGCGGCGTTGCGTCGCGGAAGCCGTGGCCCAATTGATCGCCGCGCTCGAACCCGAGGATGTCGTGCTGGGCGGAGGCAACGTAAAGCAACTGACTACGCTGCCTCCGCACTGCCGCGCGGGCGATAACGCCAACGCATTTCTCGGCGGCTTCCGGCTTTGGGACAACGAGCAGCAACAAAAGAAACTCAAACGTGGCAACAATAACGGAACCAGTCACCAAACGACGGCTCGCCGTGCGGCCCGCGTGGAAGGAGCTCAAAGGTCATCGTCACGAGGCCTGTCCGGTGCATCTGCTGGACCTCTTCGCGGATGACGGCGAGCGCCAGTTTCAATCATTTTCATAGAGAGGACATCGTTTATGCAGATCGGAATGGTTGGCCTTGGAAGAATGGGCGCCAATATGGTGCGGAGACTTTTGCGCGGAGGCCACGATTGCGTGGTTTTCGATATGTCGGCGGAGGCAATGGAGGAACTCGTCCGCGAGAAAGCGACCGGGGCGGCGAGCCTGGCGGACCTGGTGAAAAAACTTCACACACCACGGGCGGTGTGGCTGATGGTGCCGGCGGCTGTCGTCGACCGGTCGATCTCAAGCCTTGTGCCCCTGCTTGAACCAGGTGACACCATCATCGACGGCGGTAATTCTTACTACATCGACGATATGCGGCGCGCGAAGGAGCTTTCAGCGAAGGGCATCCACTACGTCGACGTGGGGACGAGCGGCGGCGTTTGGGGCCTCGAGCGCGGATACTGCATGATGATCGGCGGCGAGGACGAAGTGGTCAAGAACCTCGATCCGATCTTCCGGCAACTCGCGCCAGGCGTGGGGGACATTCCACGAACGCCGGGGCGGGAAAAGATCGAAGGCACGGCGGAATCCGGCTATCTGCACTGCGGGCCGAACGGCGCGGGACATTTCGTCAAGATGGTCCACAATGGAATCGAATACGGGGTAATGGCGGCCTATGCGGAAGGATTGGCCATTCTGCGCGAGGCCAACGCCGGTAAGAAGCAGACTACTGTCGATGCGGAGACGACGCCGCTGCGTCATCCCGAACATTACCAGTACGAGCTTAATCTGCGTGACATCGCGGAAGTGTGGCGCCGCGGCAGCGTGGTGGCGTCGTGGCTGCTCGACCTGACCGCGGCCTCGCTTGTCGAAGATCCCGCGCTTTCGAAATTCGCGGGACGGGTTTCAGACTCCGGGGAGGGCCGCTGGACCATTACCGCGGCGATCGACGAAGGGGTGCCGGCACACGTTCTGTCCTCGGCGCTCTATGAGCGATTCAGTTCACGCGGTGAGGCGGACTATGCGGACAAGCTGCTCTCGGCGATGCGCTACCAGTTCGGCGGCCACCTCGAAAAGGCCCCGGAGAAACAGGCTGCATAAGAACAGAGCGCACAGTCCGAAGGGGGCGTTGTGCGCGATTGAATAAAGGAAACACCATGAGCAATCTCCATTCGGATGCGTTCGTTTTCTTCGGCGCCACCGGCGACCTCGCGTACAAGAAGATCTTCCCGTCGCTGCATGCGATGGCGAAACGCGGCACTCTCAACACGCCCGTGATCGGCGTTGCAAAAATGGGCTGGAACCTCGATCAATTCCGCGCGCGCGCCCTCGACAGCATCGAGAAGCACGGCGGCGTGGATCGTGCCGCTTTCGATAAGCTCTCCGGCCTGCTGCGCTACGTCGACGGGGATTATCAGGACCCGGCGACGTTCCACGCGATTCGGCGGGAACTCGGCGCCTCCGAGCGTCCGGCCCACTATCTGGCAATTCCGCCAGTGCTCTTTGGACTGGTTGTAGAGCAACTCGGCAAGGCAGGCGCGGCGAAGGGTGCGCGCGTGATCGTGGAGAAGCCGTTCGGAACCGGTCTCGCTTCGGCGCGAGCGCTGAATCGAATTCTGCTGGGGACTTTCGATGAAAAGTCCATCTTTCGTATCGACCACTACCTCGGCAAACGGCCGGTCAACAGCATGTTCTTTGCGCGGTTCGCAAACTCGTTCCTCGAGCCGCTCCTGAACCGGACCCACATTGAAGACGTGCAGATCACGATGGCGGAGGATTTTGGAGTTCAGGGCCGCGGGGCCTTTTACGATCAGACCGGCACGATCCGCGACGTCGTGCAGAACCACCTGTTTCAGGTGCTCGCGAATCTGACGATGGAACCGCCGGTCAGGACGGACAGTGAGTCGATTAGGGATGAGAAGGTAAAAGTCCTGCAGGCTATCCAGCCTCTCAAAGCGGACGATGTGGTGCGCGGCCAGTTTCGCGGCTACCGATCGGAGAAGGGTGTCGCTCCGGAGTCGAAGACGGAGACTTTCGTGGCGCTCCGGCTCGGGATCAACTCGTGGCGATGGCAAGGCGTTCCCTTTTACATCCGCGCGGGAAAGTGCCTGCCTGTCACCTGCACCGAGATAATGATCCGGTTGCGACGCCCGCCAGACATCTTCTGCGGGGGCGGCGGCATCCGCCCCAATCATTTTCGTTTCCGGATAAGCCCCGAGGTGACCATCGCGCACGGTCTGATGGTGAAATCGGCGGAGGCTGTGATGTCGGGCGAGCCGGTTGAACTGGTCGCGCTCGAACACCCGAGTGCGGACGAGATGGATGCGTACGAGCGCGTGCTCGGCGACGCTATGTCGGGGGATGCGACGCTTTTCGCGCGCGAAGATTACGTCGAAGAAGCGTGGCGCATCGTCGATCCGGTGCTGCAGGCCAGTACCCCGGTGTATGAGTATGAGCCCGGTGGGTGGGGCCCGCCGGAGGCGCATCGCAGAATCGCGCCGGCGGACGGGTGGAACGATCCCGTGGTGAAAACGTCGGCGCCCGTTCCGGAGGTGCGCGCTGCATGACGTCCGAATTGAGCATGGAAGTTCTGGAGACCGCCGAAGCAGTGGCCAATAGAGCGGCGCAGGTGATCGCCGTGCTGGCAAGAGAGGCTATAGAAGCCCGCGGCAGATTCCTGTTCGCCGTGAGCGGCGGCCATACTCCGTGGGTGATGCTGAGAGCGCTGGCCGCGGCGCAAATCCCGTGGCCGTCGGTGAGAGTGTTCCAGGTCGACGAGCGTGTAGCGCCCGCGGGCCACGCCGACCGCAACCTGACACACCTCAAAGAAAGTATGCTCGATCACGCGCCGCTGCGTCCCGAGCAGATACTGGCGATGCCCGTTGAAGCCGGGGATCTCGACCGCGCCGCCGCTGAGTATGCGCAAACGCTCCGGCGCGAGTGCGGTACTCCGGCGGTGCTCGATCTGGTTCACCTCGGTCTTGGTCCCGATGGGCACACAGCTTCGCTGGTGCCGGGCGATCCGGTGTTGAATGTGCGCGACAGCGACGTAGCTTTGACCGGACCCTATCAGGGCAGACGCCGCATGACGTTGACGTACCCCGCGATCGACCGCGCCCGCGAGGTTTTGTGGGTGGTGACCGGCGCGGAAAAAGTGCCCATGCTGCAGCGGCTGCTTGATGGCGACGCGGATATTCCGGCTGGCCGCGTTCGCAGCGGGAAGTCGCTTGTGCTGGCGGACGCCGCGGCCGCTGGGGGTGACACGGCAATGAATAGACAGGGAGCTTGAGATGCGCGTGGGAATAGCAACCGATCATGGCGGGTTTGAGTTGAAGGAAGACTTGAAGTCCTATTTGCGCGGTTTGGGGCATGTCGTCGTCGATTTCGGGGCGCGTGAACTCACGCCGGGCGACGATTATCCCGATTTCGTCATACCGCTGGCCCAGTCCGTGGCAGCTGGAGTGGTGGACCGCGGCGTGGCGGTGTGCGGTAGCGGCGTCGGGGCCTCAGTCTGTGCGAATAAGATTCCGGGCGTCCGTGCGGGCCTGGTGCAGGACCACTACTCCGCCCACCAGGGTGTTGAACATGACGACATGAACGTGCTCTGCATGGGCGGACGCGTGGTCGGTCCCCTCGCCGCACAGGATCTGCTCGACGCGTTTCTTGCCGCGAGATTTACGGGCGAGGAGCGGCACATGCGCAGGCTTGGAAAAGTGGCTGCGATCGAGGCTGATCGAAGAACTTCCGGGCAGGCCATGAGCTCGTGATCGGGCGCGGCCAGAGCTACCCACCCGGATCGGAAGTCGGCCGGGACGGGACGAATTTCAGCCTTTATTCGCGCGCGGCGTCAAGGGTTGAATTGCTCCTGTTCGATCGCGAGGATGATTTTATTCCCGCACGCGCGATCGGCATGGACGCCGCGACAAACCGCTCCTATCATTACTGGCATGCCTTCGTGCCAGGTATCGAGCCCGGCCACTTGTACGGCTATCGGGTCCACGGACCGTGGGATCCGTCGAACGGGCAGAGGTTCGATCCGAGCTGTGTTCTGCTGGACCCATATGGGCGAGCCGTGGCGGTGCCTTCGAACTATAGCCGGGCAGCGGGCGCGCCGGCGATGAAGAGCGTCGTCATCGATTCCCGCGATTACGACTGGGAAGACGACCGGCCTTTGCAACGGTCCGCCTCCCGCACAGTGATTTACGAAATGCACGTGCGGGGTTTTACGCGGCATCCGAACTCCGGCGTCGCGGAGAACCTGCGCGGCACATACCGCGGGGTGATCGAGAAGATTCCTTATCTGCAGCAACTCGGCATCACGGCGGTCGAGTTGCTGCCTGTGTTCCAGTTCGATTCTCACGACGCTCCGGCCGGGCTGAAGAACTATTGGGGCTACGCGCCGGTTTCGTTCTTCGCCCCCCATCGGGCTTACAGCTCGCGCCAGGATGCCGCCGGGCCCGTTCATGAATTTCGGGACATGGTGAAAGCGCTGCACCGCGCAGGCATCGAGATTATCCTCGACGTCGTCTTCAACCATACCGCCGAGGGGGACCACACCGGCCCGACCTTCAGCTTCCGAGGGATCGATAACAGCACTTACTACATGCTGGATTCCGACCGTTCGCACTACGCCAATTACAGCGGCACCGGAAACACGGTGAACGCGAATCACCCGGTAGTGCGGCGCATGATCGTCGACAGTCTTCGTTACTGGGTGCAGGAGATGCACGTTGACGGGTTCCGCTTCGATCTGGCGTCGATTCTGGATCGCGACGCGTCAGGGCGGCCAATGCTGGATCCTCCGGTGCTGTGGGATATCGAATCCGACCCGGCGCTGGCGGGAACGAAGCTGATCGCCGAGGCGTGGGATGCGGCGGGTCTCTACCAGGTCGGGACGTTCGCGGGGGATAGCTGGCGCGAGTGGAACGGGCAGTTCCGCGACGACGTGCGGAGCTTCTTCCGCGGCGACGACGGGTCCGTTGCGCGCTTTGCGGACAGGATGCTGGGCAGTCCGCAAATCTACGGGCGCAAGGAGCGTGAGCCGGAGGTCAGCGTCAACTTCGTCACCTGTCACGACGGATTTACGCTGAACGATCTGGTCTCGTACAACGCGAAGCATAACGAGGCGAATGGGGAATCGAACCGCGACGGCACGGACGATAACCGAAGCTGGAACTGCGGGGTAGAGGGACCGACCGGCGATGCCGAGGTGGAAGCGCTGCGTGAGCGGCAAATCCGGAATCTGCTGGCTTGCACGGTGATCTCGCTGGGCATGCCGATGATCACGATGGGCGATGAAGTCCGGCGAACGCAAGGCGGGAACAACAACCCTTATTGTCAGGACAACGAGACGAGCTGGTTCGACTGGTCGCTGGTTTCGAAGCACGCCGGCCTGCTGCGTTTCGTCCGGCTGTTGATCGAGCGTCGTCTCGCTCGCGACATGGCTGGAGAGCCCGGCGAGGAATCGCTGATCGACTGGCTCCGCGAATCCAGCAAATCCTGGCACGGCGTCAGACTGAATCAACCCGACTGGAGCCAGTCGTCCCACAGCATCGCGCTGACCGCGGAGATCCTGAAGAACCGGGTGTTCATTCACTGGATACTCAACGCCTGGCGGGAGCCGCTCGATTTCGAGTTGCCGAAGGAATGCGGACTGTGGAAGCGGTGCATCGATACCGGCCTCGAGCCTCCGGAGGACATCGTCACATGGGAGGAAGCCCGCCCCGTCATCAGCCCTTCTTATCCGGCTGCTCCTCATTCGGTGGTGGTGCTGTTCTCATCGATCGCCCCGCGCATGGGTGTATAGCCGGTTCCTCTTCGTCACTGACGGCTTTCGACTCCAATACTGAGTCAAGCGACCGCCTCTCGCCGCAGAAAACGACCGACGAAGTCCTAACCGTCGCAGCATAACTATCTTATCCACCTGTCGCTTCGGGGCTTCTGATAATTGGCAGCGGCAATGGCAGGAAGGGTGCCTCAAAAGGTGGCATGAGAAGGACTCATCCTGATTGCTTAAGAACCGCGGCGCTCATCGTGCTTATCGGCTGTTTTTCAATCTCGGGCAAGGCCCAGGACGGCGATGGCACTTCATGGGCGAATAGTCCATATATGTTTGGCGACTGGGGCGGAGAGCGAAACACATTGGCCAATCTCGGCCTCACATTCAGCTTTATCTCAGTCAATGACTTCCTCGTCGACCAGAGAGGCAGCGATGCCAACTGGAGCCGTGTGCGCGGCACCGCCGACTTCGACTTCGGGAAGGCCGAACTCGTGCCGGGATTGACGTTTCACATAACCGGCTTGTGGCAGGCCGGCGGTAACATGGGCTCCTA
>CAWBIS010000237.1:0-25694 GCA_963788485.1 Terriglobia bacterium | reverse complement strand
GCCACCAGCGCCTGGCTGGCCAGCCCCGAGGGCCTGGCGGTGGATGTGAATCTCAATATCTACATCGCGGACAGAAACAATAACCGTGTGCGCGAGGTTCTGGCTTCGAACAACAACATCATCACTTACGCAGGCAACAACGTTTGCTGCAGCGTGAACGACCTTGGCTTCGCCACAAACGCGTGGCTGAGCAATCCGCAGGGAGTCGCTCTCGATTCCTCCGGCAACCTGTACATCGCCGACAGCGGTAACAGCCGAATCCGGATCGTCGCGACAAATGGAGTCATCGGAACCCTGGTCGATCAGAACGGGATCAACGGCTTCAGCGGTGATGGCGGATCAGCGACGGCCTCGCAGATCAGCTATCCGGAGGGCGTCGCCGTGGACGGTTCCGGCAATATCTGGATCGCCGACACCAACAATCAGAGGATTCGGGAAGTGGTTGCCGGCACCATCAACACAGTCGTTGGAACCATCGGTAACCTCAGCGGAACTTCGCCCTTTGAGAACGTGAGCGAACCGGCCAGCGTTGTCGAGGACACGAATGGCAACATCTATGTTGCGGATTCGGCCAACAGCCGCATCGGTAAGATCAGCCCGGGCGGCGCGGTCAGCATCATCGCCGGGAACGGAGCCGAAGGCTACAGCGGCGATGGCGGACCCGCCGCAAGCGCGCAGATCAATCACCCTCAGTCCCTTG
The DNA here is from genome assembly GCA_963788485.1 of Terriglobia bacterium. Lineage (GTDB taxonomy): Bacteria > Acidobacteriota > Terriglobia > Bryobacterales > Bryobacteraceae > BOG-234. The sequence continues at coordinate 24,994 of CAWBIS010000237.1, read as the reverse complement.
CGCTCGATTCTTCGAACAATCTTTACTTCGCCGACTCCGGCAACAACCGCGTGCGCATGATCTCGGGCGGCAACATTACCACCGTAGCCGGCAACGGCACCTGCTGTTATTCTGGCGACGGCGGACCAGCCACCAGCGCGCAGATCAGCTATGTGTGGGGAATCGCGCTCGACAAGAACAACAATCTCTACATCGCGGATACCGGCAACAATCGCATTCGCATGGTCACCGGTGGCACCATCACCACTGTTGCCGGGAACGGAACGTTCGGATACAACGGCGACGGTATCGCGGCCACCACCGCGGAACTGGCCAATCCCCAGGGCGTCGCCGTGGATGGCTCCGGCAATATCTACATTGCCGATTCCAGCAACCAGCGAATCCGCGAAGTGCGCGGCGGAAATATCACGACCGTCGGGGGAACCGGCAACTGCTGCTACGCCGGCGATGGCGGTCCCGCAACCAGCGCGCAATTCAACAATCCGCGTGACGTGAAAGTGGATGGTGGGGGCAACCTTTACGTCACCGACAGCAACGACTTGCGCATCCGCGAGATTTCCACCACCGGCACGATTTTCACCATAGCCGGAAACGGTGGTTACGGGTTCACCGGCGATGGCGGACCGGCGCTGAACGCGAATTTCCGCACGCCCCAGTCCATCGCATTCGATCCCACCGGCACAGGCAATATCTATGTCGCCGACTCCTATAACGACGCGATCCGCGTCCTCGCGCCCGCGGGCAGTCAGCCCGTGCTCACCATCACCTCCACTCACACGGCATTCAGCGCCGGCACAAACGGATCCTACACGCTGACTGTCACCAACGCCAACCTCGCGGCGGCGACCAGCGGGACCGTCACCGTAACCGATTACGGCGCCCCGTTCCTGACGCTGAATTCGATGTCCGGCTCCGGCTGGACCTGCACAGGCAATACCTGTACACGCAGCGACTCGCTGCCGGGCGGTATGAGCTACCCCGCGATCACGGTCTCAATGGCCGCGACCGGCCTTACGCCTCTGCAAGTGACCAACGTGGCTGGTGTCAACGGCGGCGGCTCAGTCGCCGCGGGCGTCGAGGACCTTACTCTTACCACGCCGAACGCGGCCGGCGCGCCGACTCTGGTTTCGCCGGCAAACTCGGCGACCGACGTATCCGTGCTGCCCACACTGACATGGCAATTCGGTTTGAATGCCACTTCATACTCCGTCTACTTCGGCACGTCGCCGACTCCGCCGCTCGTCGGCACTACCACGGGACTCAGCTATACCCCGGCGACGCTGTCTTCGCTGCTCGCGACAAATACAACCTACTACTGGAACGTCGTAGCCAGTAATGCCACCGGATCCTCGTCTCCTTCGACGACCTTCTCGTTCACCACCTATCCAAACGGATTCTGTACCTTTGCGCTCGGCTCCGGCGGGGGCGCGGTTGGCAGCACCGGTGGAACCGGATCGGTGACGGTAACGGCCCCGGCGGGTTGCGTCTGGACAGCCACGAGCAGCGCGTCGTGGTTAGCCATTATTTCGCCGGCATCGGGGCAAGGCAACGGCACGGTGAGTTACTCAGCCGCGGCGGATGTCGGCGGATCGCGCAGCGCGACCCTGACCGTCGGCGGCCAGACGTTCACCGTGACGCAGACCGGCTCGTATCTCATCTCGTCGATCATTGGATTGAACGAGCCGCCGAGCTCGGCATCCGGGACCTCCGTAACGCTGCCCATGCCGAATGGGGTCGCCGTTGATGCGAACGGCAATACCTACATTTCTTCGCAGAACCTGAGCTCCGTCTACAAGATGGATTCGACCGGCGTGCTTACCCGGTTCGCCGGGACGGGCGTTTGCGGATTTTCGGGCGATGGCCAGGCTGCCGTCAACGCGCAGGTGTGCTATCCGAACGGTCTGGCATCCGACAAGAATGGGAACGTCTACATCGCGGATTCGGGGAATGCACGCATCCGCATGGTGACGCCGAACGGCATCATCTCCACCGTGGCCGGGGGAACCTGCTGCTCGCTCGGAGACGGCGGTCCGGCTACCGGCGCAAGCCTGAGCTACCCCATTGGGGTCGGTGTCGATTCCAACGGCAACATTTATATCGCCGATACCAATAACAATCGAGTGCGGGAAGTCAGCAACGGAATTATTACGACCATTGCCGGAAACGGTACCAATGGATTCGCAGGTGACAACGGCCCGGCGACCAGCGCCGAACTTTCGCAGCCGCAGGATGTGGTGGTGGATTCGATGTCGAACATCTACATCGCCGACCGAAACAACAATCGGGTGCGCATCGTCGCGGGCGGTAAGATCAACACCTTCGCCGGTGACAACGTTTGCTGCAACATCAACGACGGCGGTCCCGCGACGAGCGCGTGGCTGGCCAGCCCCTCCGGTCTGGCGCTTGATTCCTCCAACAACCTGTACATTGCCGACTCCAATAACGGCCGTATTCGGGAGGTGTCGGGCGGCAACATCACGACCGTCGCCGGCAACGGCTTCTGTTGTTTCGCGGGAGATGGCGGAAACGCCACCAGCGCGCAACTGGGAGGTCCGCAGGCCATTGCCATCGATCCCAACAACAATCTCTTCATCGCGGATACCAACGACCTGAGAGTGCGGAAAGTCTCCGACGGGATCATCAACACGATCGCCGGCGGGGGCCCGGTCGGCGACGCGGGCCCATTGCCCTTCGCCTCGATCGGACAACCCGGGGCAGTCGTCAAGGATCCAACTTCGGGCAACCTCTATATAGCAGACTCGGTCTATAACCGCGTTCGCATGATCACTTCCGCCGGCGTGGTCTCAACCGTCGCGGGAACGGGCGTAGCGGGTTTCTCCGGCGACGGCCAGGCCGCCGCCGGCGCCATGCTCAATCACCCGTATGCTCTGGCTCTGGATAAATCGGGCAACCTGTATATCGCGGATCAGTACAACAACCGCATTCGTATGGTGTCGGGCGGCACGATCACGACCGTCGCGGGTAATGGCGGTTATGGTTATGGGGCCGATAACGTTTCGGCGACCACCACATCGCTGGCGAGTCCTCAGGGCATAGCCCTCGACGGAGCCGGCAACCTTTACATCGCCGACTCCAACAACAATCGAATCCGCGAAGTCAGCAACGGCACAATCACGACCGTCGCCGGCAACGGAACCCCGGGTTTCTCCGGCGATACCGGTTCGGCCACGAGTGCGCAGCTGAACTTCCCCACGGGCGTTGCGGTCGATAAAAACAGCAACCTCTATATCGCGGACCAGAACAACGGGCGTATTCGCGTGGTATCGGGCACGAATATCAACACATTCGCGGGCGACGGCAACTGTTGCTTCGCAGGCGACGGTGGTCCCGCGACCAGCGCGCAACTGGCTGGGCCGCGGGGGGTAGCCGTTGATGCCAATGGCAACGTGTACATCGCGGATTCGAACGATCAGCGGATTCGCGAGGTCGCCGCCGGGGTGATTCAGACCATCGCCGGAAGCGGTCTCTTCGCCTTCCAGGGCGATGGCGGGCCTGCTCTTTCAGCCGCTTTCGGTGGTCCGCAGACCATGACAGTGGATGCCGCCGGTAATGTCTATGTGGCCGACACTTACAACAACGCCATCCGTCTGCTGACGCCGGCCGGTATGGCTCCGGTTCTCACGATCTCGTCCACCCACACGGGCATGTTCCCCGGGGCCGGACCCGGTTTCTACTCGCTCACCGTCGGCAACGTCGCCACCGCCGGTCCCACCAGCGGAACCGTGACGGTGACGGAACTGCTGCCGTCAGGCCTGACGCTGAATTCCATGTCGGGTAACGGATGGACTTGCACCGCCAACTCCTGCACGCGCGGCGATACGCTGAATGGCGGATCGAGTTATCCGCCGATCAACGTTTCGGTCACGGTTGCCGCCGGCACGCCCTCCCAGATAACCAATCAGGTGACCGTTTCGGGCGGCGGCGCGCCCCAAACCGGCGCCGAAGACCTGACGCTTGTGGGCGCGGCGCTGCAAACCATCCAGTTCGGAGCGGTGCCCACACAGATCTCCGGCAATCCACCATTCGGCCTGAGCGCTACGGCCACTTCCGGACTGCTGGTAACCTTTGTTTCCAACTCCACCGGGATCTGCACGGTTTCCGGGAGCACCGTGACGCTCAACGCCGGCCTGTCTGCCACGGGCATGTGTTCGATCACCGCCAGCCAGCCGGGTAATACGGTCTGGGCGGCGGCCAATCCGGTCACTGTGACATTCACCGTGGACCCTGCGTTCGCCGACGTATTCGACAGCGGTCCGGACGCCAACGTGAGCGTCTCCGACCAGGAGGCCATCGATTTGATGCTGTCGAACGGTATCACCTCCGGCTGCTCGTCCAATCCGTTCGAATTCTGTCCGGGCGATTCGGTGACGCGCGGTCAGATGGCCGTCTTCATCGTGCGCGCCATTCTCGGCACCAACGACTTCACCTACAACACGACGCCTTACTTCACCGACGCCGTGGCCACTCCGGAGTTCAATGCCGACGGCAGCGTGAACCCGAACTACTCGCAGTTCTTCAAGTACATCCAGAAACTGAAGGACCTCGGTATCACGAGCGGCTGCACCGCGACCACATATTGTCCCAACGAAACCGTGACGCGCGGCCAGATGGCCGTCTTCATTATTCGCGCCCGGTACGGAGCGACATTCAACTTCACCTATACGACGACGCCTTACTTCACCGACGTCGTAGCCAGTCCGGAGTTCGAGCCCGACGGCAGCGTGAATCCCGATTACAGCCAGTTCTTCAAATACATTCAGAAGATGAAGGACGTCGGCGTAACCAGCGGCTGTACCGCGACCACATATTGTCCGAACGACCCGGTGACGCGCGGCCAGATGGCCTTGTTCCTGATGCGCGGAGCATATAATCAGCTGCTGACCTCGTCGACGGCACCGGTCATCAGCGCGGTTTCGCCGGCCACGAAGACGGTAGGCGGCACCGTGAATGTCACCATCACGGGGACCAACACCAGCTTCACCTCGGGAACGACCACCGTGAGTGCGGGATCGAATATAACAGTGCAGAACGTGGTGGTGAACTCGGCCACCAGCCTGACCGCACAGTTCGTCATCGCTTCGAATGCCCCGCTGGGACCTCAATCGATCGTGGTGACCACCGGGTCGCAGGAAGCCGTCGCGCCGAACGGCTTCACCATAACCTCCGATCCGGCGACAGGAGTCGTCGCTTACTGGACCGGAAACGGCACGACGCTGGACGCGATTTCCAGCCTGAGCGGCACTTTGGTCAATGGAGCAACCTACGCTTCGGCAGCGTCGCGCATCATAGGGCTGCCGGATGGAGAGGCGTTCAGTCTGAACGGAACCAACTCGTATGTCCGGGCCGCGAGCACCGAGACGGAGTCGATGAGCGGCGCGAGGAGTCTGGTTGCCTGGGTTTATCCGAACGCGAGCAGCGGGCTGGGCCAACCAATTCTCACTGGAGGTTCGACCTGGCCTGCTGGAGATATTTTCGGTATCACCGGCACGATGGGAACCTGCAGCGCCGGAGGCCAATACCAGCTCTACATCGATCATGGCGGCACATGCTACGTCAGCGATATTTCGCTGGCGCCGAATACGTGGTCGCTGATCGCAGCGACGTTCGATGGCGCGAACGTGGTGTTCTATGTCAACGGCGTGGCATCGACGCCCGTCGCGGCGCAGATGAACAGCTATGGGCTCTCAACGTACGAGATCGGCGGCAACACGCTGGGTGGGACATCCAGCGGCCCTTCGTTCAACGGTTTGCTTGGCGAGGTCCAGGTGTATGGACGAGCATTGAGTCCCGTGGAGGTCCAGGGAATATACGCGCCTTAGTGGTCTGCGCGGAGTAATCGCCGGCGAAGCGATGTCCGCGCCGGAAAGAGAAGGCCCGGCACTCAGGCGGAGGCAGCCAGAAATTGGCGAAAAAAATCGCATTTCCTGCCGATGTGTCAGATGAACGGGAAACTCTTTTATGACGCCATCCATCTCCGGGGTAACATCCACCCAACCGGTGAATACGGCTGCTGCATCACCCGGGACAAACAAGCAGCCAACACAGCCACAGCTCTCAGCCGACATCGTCAGCCTTTCGGAGACCGCACAGGTCAGCCAATTGAATCAACAAGGCGAGAACCCATCGGAGATCGCCGCGAGTCTCGAAATTCCTGAATCCATAGTGGATTCCGACCTGGGAATCCCGGCCACGACAGCTACTCCAACCCCGTCGGCTGCCCCGGTAACGACAGCCCCCGGGAACACTTCGACGTCTTAATGTGCGCGGGTTTGGGGTCTGTGCCTCCTCCGAGCCGCTAACGTGGTGATGCGGGAACAGATGGCACCATCTGCCGACCTTGTCGCCGGGCTGGTCGATCAAGCCGGTACGTGCTCTCATGCACGAGATCGGCCGCACTACGATAAAAAAGCATCGAGCGATGCTCCGTTCGATGTCTGCTGAGCGAAATCCAGACCTGTGGGCGAGCGCTGACTGCCGTGGAGTTCCCTGGGGTAAAATCGCCCCAGTCCCTTGGCGAACGGCGCAGGTCACATGGTAACCTCGCCCTGTGATCATACACACAATCCACCCCAGGCGCTGGCTTGTTCCGATCTGGGTGGTCTCCGCGGCGGTCATCGCTTCGGCGCAAATCGACAACATAAGCACTGTCGCGGGCGGTGGCGTGCCGGTAGATTTGCAGGCTACGTCCTGGGGTGCCGATGGGACCACAGGCGTCACCGTCGACGCGAGCGGAAACTCCTACATCGCTCTGATCGACGCCAATCAGGTCTGGGTCGTAAACTCCAGCGGAGTCGTGACCAAAGTGATCGGAAACGGCATCGCCGGTTACAGCGGCGATAGCGGACCTGCGACCGCGGCCGAACTGAACCAGCCTTTCAGTGTCGCGGTGGATGCCAACGGGAACCTGTACATCGCTGATGCCGGGAACAACGTTGTCCGCGAGGTTTCGGCTTCCACGGGTTATATCAGCACGGTCGCCGGAAACGGCGCGGCCGGTTACGGCGGCGATGGCGCAGCCGCGACCAGTGCCGAGTTGAACTTCCCCGCCAGCGTGGCTGTGGATGCCGGCGGAAACTTGTACATCGCCGACTCCGGCAACAGCGTAATCCGCCAGGTGTTGGCCGCTACCGGCAAAATCGGCACCGTCGCGGGGAACGGCACCGCTGGTTACACGGGCGATGCCGGACTGGCATCGAGCGCCCAACTCAATGTCCCTTACTCCGTCGCGCTGGATTCCGGTAACAACCTCTACATCGCGGACACCGGCAACAATGTCATCCGCGAGATTGTGGCGGCTACCGGTAAGATCGGCACAATCGCCGGCAACGGCACGCCCGGTTACACAGGCGATAACGGCCTCCCGACCAGCGCGGAATTGGACGAACCCTATGGCGTCACGGTTGACTCCATCGGCAATCTGTATATCGCCGATTCCAACAACAGCGTCGTCCGGGAGGTTTCGGTAGCCACAGGCGACATTGCTACGATCGCGGGAAATGGCACGCGCGGTTACGCCGGCGATGGCGCGGCCGCAACCAGCGCCGAACTCTATTACCCCATCGGTATCGCGGCGGATTCCAGCGGCAATGTGTACATCGCCGATTACGATAATAATCGTGTCCGTGAGGTTTCGGCGGCCACCAGCAACATCATCACTGTTGCCGGGAACGGCACCGACAACTACGGCGGCGATGGCAGAGCTGCGACCGGCGCCGGCTTGTATTACCCCGCCGGCATCGCGACCGATTCCAGCGGCAACCTTTACATCGCCGACACGGGTAATAATGTTGTTCGCAAAGTTGCGGCGGCTACCGGTGACATCAGCACAGTCGCGGGGAACGGCACACCCGGTTACACCGGCGATGGCAAGGCCGCGATCAACGCCGAGCTTTCCGCCCCCTATGGCGTCGCGTTGGATTCGAACGGCAATCTGTTCATTGCCGACACCAGCAATAGCGTAATCCGTGAGGTTGCGGCTGCCACGGGCAACATCAGCACAGTCGCGGGGAATGGTACCGCCGGTTATTCCGGCGATAGCGGCGCGGCGACCAGCGCCGAACTCGACGAACCCTTCGGCATTGCGGTGGACCCCATGGGAAACCTCTACATTGCCGACACCGACAACTTCGTCATCCGCGAAGTTTCAGCTGCTACGGGCAATATTAGTACGATCGCCGGGATCGGCGTCTATGGTTACAGCGGCGATAGCGGCCCCGCAACCAGTGCCCAGTTGTCTTACCCCGCCGGCATCACGCTGGATTCCGGCGGCAACGTGTACTTCGCCGACTACGCCAACAATCGAATCCGAGAGATTTCGGCGACGACGAGCAACATCGCGACCGTCGCCGGGAACGGCACGGGCGGTTTCAGCGGCGATGGCGGTGCTGCAACCAGCGCCGAACTGGACGAGCCCATTGGCGTCGCGGTCGATTCCAGCGGCAACCTTTATATAGCGGATTTCGAAAACGATCTGATTCGCGAGGTGTCGGCGTCCACCCAAAATATCAGCACCATCGCCGGGAACGGCATGAATGGCTACAGCGGCGACGGCGGTCCCGCGACCAGCGCCGAACTGGCAGGGCCCGAAGGCGTCGCCGTGAGCTTCGCCGGCCGGATCTATGTCGCCGACGCGTCCAACTACCGCATTCGCGCGTTCCCCGATCCCACTACTCCGACGATCACCTGGCCCGCGCCGGCATCGATCGTCGCAGGCACGGCGCTCTCGGCGATGCAACTCGATGCCACCGCGAATATACCCGGCACATTCGTCTATACTCCAGCCTCCGGCACAGTGCTTTCAGCCGGCAACAACCAGACCTTATCCGTCACCTTCACTCCGGCAGACACCATCGACTACTCCACCACCACCGCCACCACAACCATCAGCGTGACTGCGGGAACCGCGATCCAGACGATCGCGTTCGACGCTATCCCCACCCAGATCGTCAGCGACCCCCCGCTCACCTTGAACGCCTCGGCGAGTTCGGGACTCGCCGTGATGTTCACTTCGAATTCCACAGGTGTCTGCACGGTTTCGGGGGCAACGGTGAACTTTGTCGGCAGCGGCACGTGCTCCATTACCGCCAGCCAACCTGGCAGTGCGACCTTCGCCCCAGCCAACCCGGTCACGGTGACCTTTACCGTCGACCCCGCTTTCGCAGACGTAATCAGCACCGGTCAGGACGCCAACGTCAACGCCAGCCAGATGCAGGCCATCGATCTCATGTTGTCGAACGGCATCACTTCCGGCTGTTCCGCGTCGCCCTTCGATTACTGCACCGACGATTCCATCACCCGCGCGCAAATGGCCGTTTTCATCGTGCGCGCCATTCTGGGCACCAACGATTTCGTCTATAATCCGACGGCCTATTTCACCGATGTCACCAGCACTCCGACCGACCCCAATTACAGCCAGTTCTTCAAGTACATCCAGAAGCTGAAGGATCTCGGCATCACCAGCGGCTGCACCGCGACCACTTATTGTCCGAACGAGACTGTCTCGCGCGGACAGATGGCGGTGTTTATCATTCGCGCCAGGTACGGCGCCGGCTTCCCGTTCAACTACACCCAGACTCCTTATTTCACGGATGTGAGCAGCGATCCAACCGATCCGAATTACAGTCAGTTCTTCGAATACATTCAGAAAATGAAGGACGTCGGTATTACCAGCGGCTGCACCGCGACGACCTATTGCCCCAACGACGACGTGACGCGCGGCGAGATGGCTCTGTTCATCATGCGCGGCGGATTCAATCAGTTGCTGCCCGCGGGAACACCGGTTATCGGCTCCGTTTCGCCTGCCACCGGAACTGCGGGAAACACCGTCAACGTCATCATCACAGGCACGAATACGAGCTTTGCATCGGGAACGACGACCATCGGTGCGGGGGCCGGCTTCACCGTGCAGAACCTGGTGGTGAACTCGGCGACCAGCTTGACCGCGCAACTCGCCCTTGCGGCGAATGCAACCCTGGGGCCGGAATCGATTGTTGTGACCACGGGAACGCAGGAGGCTGTCGCACCGAACGGCTTCACCATCACCGCCGACCCGGCGACGGGCGCGATCGCATACTGGACAGGGAACGGCGTCGCGCTCAACACGATTTCAGGCATGAATGGCACGCTGATGGGCAACGCGACTTACGCCGCGGCAACGTCGCGGACGCAGGGAGTTCCGGATGCCCAGGCGTTCAGTCTGGACGGAACCAACTCTTACGTGCAGGCTGCGAGCAGCGAGACAGCAACAGTGAGCGGGGCGCGAACACTCGTCGCGTGGGTTTATCCGAACGCGATCACGGGACTGGGCCAACCGATTCTAACCGGTGGTTCGACCTACGCTGCGGGTGACATCTTCGGCATTACCGGCACGATGGGGACATGCGGCGCCGGCGTCCAGTATCAGCTCTACATCGATGATGGCGGCACGTGTTATGTCAGCAACATTTCGCTGGCGCCGAACACCTGGTCGCTGGTGGTGGTAACCTTCGACGGCGCGAACGCGGTGTTCTACGTGAATAACGTGGCGTCCACGCCCGTGCCCGCGCAGATGAACGCCTACGGGCTCTCGACGTACGAGATCGGCGGCAACACGCTGCTCGGCGGGTCTTCAACCGGGGCCTCTTTCAACGGCCAGCTCAGCGAGGTCCAGATCTACGATCGGGCCCTGAGCCCGGTGGAAATTCAGGGAATATACGGGGCGCCATGAGCCGTTTGCCAGGCGCGTTATTTAGCCCAGCCTTCGCTGCAAACTGAGGCGCAATTGCGCCAATTACCGCAGCTATAATGGGCATGCAAAACTCTTCATGCCCCAAGGCCATCCCGCTGAATTCCTCCAGGCGCTGCTCGACGCCTCCCCGGTTGCTGTAATCGCTGTCGACTATTCCGGCCTGGTGCGCCTCTGGAGCAAGGGCGCGCAGAGGATTCTCGGATGGCGCGAGGAAGAGGTACTGGGACACGCACTGCCTTTGGAAGTCAAACTGCCAACAGCCACTGAATATGAAGCGGAAGCCTCGCTCGTTGCAAGTGACGGCAGCTCTGTCGAGGTCGAGGTTCGTACTGTGCCGTGGCAGGAGGGGACGCTGACCATTCTCACCGATATCAGTAAGCACCGTATGGCCCAGAGCGAAATTCAGGAACTGCTGAAGCGGGAGGAGAGCGCTCGAACCCAGGCGCGCGCCGACCGCCGTTTTCGCGAACTGCTTGAAGCCGCGCCGGACGCCATCATCGAGGTCGACCGCGAGGGGCGGATCGTCCTGCTCAACCTGGTTGCCGAAAAAATCTTCGGATACAGCCGGGAAGAGCTCCTCGGCCAATCCATGGACATCCTGCTCCCGGGCGAACTGCGAGCCGCGCATGCGGGGCACCGCGCACATTTCTGGGCGAATCCGATCACGCGTCCCATGGGCATGGGGCTCGTGCTTCACGGCCGTCGCAAGGACGGCTCGTCGTTTCCGATCGAGATCAGCCTCAGCCCCGTAAAATCGGACGAAGGCTTCCGCGTCACCGCCATCATCCGCGACGTCACGGATCGCAAGCAGGCCGAGGATCGCCTGCGTGCGCTGCGCGAGGAATACACCCGCGAACTGGAGATACGTAATCAGGAAGTCGAACGCGCCAATCGCCTCAAGAGCGAGTTTCTCGCCAACATGAGTCACGAACTGCGCACTCCGCTCCACACCGTGATCGGATTCTCGGAACTGCTCGGCGAAGAAATGAAAGGGCCGCTGAACGCCGATCAGAAGCGCTTCGTCGGGCACATTCACAAAGACGCGCAGCACCTGCTGACCCTGATCAACGAAATCCTCGACCTGAGCAAGATCGAAGCGGGCAAGGTACAGCTCAGCCTGGAAACGCTTGATATTCGCGATGTCATCGAAGACGCGCTGGCTTCCATCCGCCCTCAGGGCGCGGCGAAGTCGATCCAAATCGAGACGAATGTGCCCGGCTCCATTCTGGTGCAGGGAGATCGGGTCCGCGCCCGGCAGGTGCTCTACAATCTGCTGAGCAACGCGGTCAAATTCACGCCGCCGGGCGGGCGTGTCGGGGTCGAAGCGGACCGCGAGGACGGCTTTGTCCGGGTCTCGGTAGTCGATACGGGAGTGGGCATAGCGCCGGAAGAGCATGAATCGATCTTCGACAAATTTCACCAGGTCGGCGCAGCCACAACCGGAATGCGCGAAGGAACCGGACTGGGTCTGCCCATCACACGGCGGCTGGTGGAAGAGCATGGCGGACGCATCTGGCTCGAGAGCGAACCCGGCAAAGGCAGCCGGTTCACCTTTACCATCCCATCAGGACGAAACCATGAAAAAAGTGCTCATCGCGGACGATAAGGCCACCAGCCGCGAACTGATCCGAACGGTGCTCGAGAGTTCCGGCTATGACGTGATGGAAGCCAACGACGGAATCGAAGCCGTGCGTTATGCCAGGGAAACGAATCCCGATCTGGTGATTCTGGATCTCCATATGCCCGGGCTCGACGGCTTCGGGGTGCTGGCCGAACTTCGCCGGGACGAGAGCTTTGCCGCCACGCCCATCATGGCGTTGACCGCAAGCGCCATGCAGGGCGATCGCGAGCGGGCGATGGTCGCCGGCTTCGACAGCTACGTGAGCAAACCGATTCCGCTGTCGATGCTCCGGGAAGAGGTCGGGCGCCTTCTCGCCCCCCGCAATTAGTACGCCCCTGTACCCGCTTCAACTCGCGTCGTTAAACGTTCGCCACGCGTGATTCAGGAGGGGGAAGACCTTCGTCGCGGCCAGTCGCTTGACGTTCAATGAATACGCGTTATGGGCGATGGCTTCGATCCAGTCTTTCTTCTTGCGATCTTCCCGGGAGAGCGCCAGGACGAGCGGTGTCGGATCCAGATCCGCCATCGACTGCGCGATGCGCCTCCAGTCTTTAATCCGGCAAAAAACCGCGGGAAATCGCTCTGCGCTGAGACGCTCCATTGCATCCCGCAGAGTCGGCGCTCTCTCGAGTACCCAGTATGATCGGGCAAAAAGCTCATCGAGAGAAGCCTGAACTTCCGGTGGTCCGATTACCAGCGCGTGCATCGGTCCTGAGGTGAGTTCCATGCTCTTCGAAACAGCACCTGGCGCACCCCGCTTATACTGTTGATTACATTCGGAGGCCGTTGGCACTGGTGCGCGGTCTGGCGCAGCGGGAAGCGTGGCTGCCCGCAATTAACATTCGGCAATGCCGCCGAAACCGATGATTCGGCGTGGGTCGCCGCCTGGCACCCCGCCTGCACCGGGAGGGCACCAATGAATGAAGCGTTGGCGATTCACCGTCTGCAGTTCGCATTTACGGTGACTTTTCATTACCTCTTCCCGCAGCTCACCATGGGCCTCGCCCTGCTGATTGTGGTCCTCAAAACCATCGCAATCCGGAAAAATAACGCCCATTATGATCGTTGTGCACGCTTCTGGGCGAAAATTTTCGCCGTCGTATTCGCCATGGGCGTGGTCACCGGTATCCCCATGGAGTTTCAGTTCGGCACGAACTGGGCCGAGTTTGCGAAATCGGCGGGTGGTGTCATCGGACAGACACTCGCCATGGAAGGCATGTTCAGCTTCTTCCTGGAAAGCACCTTCCTGGGTCTCTTCCTTTTCGGCGAAAAAAAGCTCGGGTCCCGCCTGCATTGGTTGAGCGCGGTGGCCGTGTGGCTCGGGTCATGGCTCTCCGGGTTCTTCATCATCGCCACCGATGCGTGGATGCAGCATCCCGTCGGTTACGTCCTCGGATCAAAAGGCGAGATCGTGCTCAATAGTTTCTTCGACCTGATTTTCAATCCCTGGATTCTCTGGCAATACACGCATAACATGACGGCATCGGTCGTCACCGCAAGCGTCGTGATGGCGGCGCTCGGCGCTTATTATGTTCTTTCGAACCGCGATGCTGATTCGGGCCGGATCTTTCTCAAGGTCGGCATCGTCGCGGGCCTGATCTCGATGGCGATCGTCGCCTTCCCCACGGGAGACCAGCAAAGCGTGATGGTGGCCCATAATCAACCCTCGGCGCTTGCCGCGATGGAGGGCCTTTTCCACAGCTCGGCATCCGCTCCCCTTGCAATCGTCGGGCAGCCCGACACCGAGAATCAACGACTGGATAACCCTCTCGAGGTTCCTCGCGCCCTCAGCTTTCTGACCACGCGCAACTGGGCGGGCAAAGTGAAAGGGCTCGATGAAATTCCCCGCGATCAATGGCCGGACAACATCCCGCTCCTTTATTTCAGCTATCACATCATGGTGGGGCTCGGCACCATCATGACGGCGATCCTTCTTTGGGCGGCCATCGAACTTTGGCTGGGCTCCATCTGGCGGCGCCCGGCGCTGCTCTGGATTCTGATGCTTTTGTTCCCGTTCCCCTATATTGCGACGACCTGCGGATGGATGGCGGCGGAACTCGGGCGTCAGCCCTGGTTGATCTACGGCCTGATGCGAACCAATGAGGGCGCATCGCCGCTGGTATCGGCCGGGAACGGTCTGTTCACGCTGCTTGGGTTCATGGGGATGTATTTCATCATGGGCATTCTGTTTTTGTCGCTGATCTGGCGTGAAGTCGAACGGGGTCCGGGTCACGCCGAGTTTGAACAACCCATCGCCGCTCACTGATCGAACGAATTCGGAAATCGATATGGAAACAATCTGGTTCTGCATCGTAGCGGTCATGCTGGCCGCATATGTCCTGCTCGACGGCTTCGATATCGGGGCGGGAATCATCCACCTCATTGCCGCTCGCGGCGACGCCGAGCGCCGCTCCGTCATCGCCTCGATCGGCCCCGTCTGGGACGGCAACGAGGTCTGGCTGCTGGCCGCGGGCGGCGTTCTGTATTTCGCTTTCCCCGGCCTTTACGCCGCCGGGTTTAGCGGATTTTATCTGGCGCTGATGGTCGTCCTCTGGCTTCTGATGCTGCGAGGTCTCTCGATCGAGTTGCGCAGCCATCATGAAAATGAGTTGTGGCGTTCCTTCTGGGACGTCGTCTTTTGCGGTTCGAGCGTGCTGCTGGCGATCTTTTACGGCGCGGCGCTCGGCAACGTCGTGCGCGGTGTGCCTCTCAACAAGGACGGTTACTTCTTCGTTCCGCTCTGGACCAACTTTCAGACCGGGTCGAACCCCGGCATCATCGATTGGTATACGGTACTGATCGGTGTAGCCGCTCTGCTGGTGCTGACGATGCATGGCGCGCTCTGGGTCATGCTGAAGACTGAAGGGCAACTGGCGGCGCGCGCCCGGTCGATCGCCTCGACTGCCTACTGGTTCGTTTGCGCGGCTGTGCTCGCCATCAGCGTGGCGAGTTTCGGCGTGCAATCCCATTTGGGAGAAAGCTTCCGCGGGCATCCCTTGCTGTGGGCGTTTCCCCTGATTGCGGCCGCCGGGCTGTTCGGCTTGCGCATGTGTCTCTTCGCCCGCCTCGATTTGTGGACGTTTCTCTGTTCCGCAGCATTTATCGTGGGGCTGCTTTGCAGCGCGGCGTTCGGCCTTTATCCCAACGTGCTGCCTTCGGTGGGCGACCCCGGGCTAAGCCTGACGATCACGAATGTGGCGGCGCCGGCTTACGGGCTGCGCATCGGATTCTTCTGGTGGATCCCGGCTTTCCTCCTGGCGACAACCTATTCGTTTGTGGTCTACAGGTACTTCCGCGGCAAAGTCCAATCCTGATTCAATGGCCAAAGTGCCGTTTTCTACGAGCTGGGCGGGCAGTGCGCCTGAAACCATACGAAGCATGTTTCGACAGTGTTGTGCGCGCCTTGATGGCCCCGCAGTCCCCCTGTTAACGTCTCGCATAGGACTGACCTATGCCGCTCAGACGCGCTTGCCCGGACCGCACCCGTCAACCTTTCGCTTTGGCGAGAATTGCCCTGGTTCGGCGTTAAAGCAGCCCGTGCTTTTTCATCTTGTAACGCAGCGCATCGCGCCCGATGCGCAGTTCCCGCGCGGCCTTCGACTGATTCCCTTCGGCCCGCGACAGAGCGTCCCGCACCAGCCGCTTCTCATGCTCTTCGAACGAATCGGCGCCCTCGTCCACGACGGGCATCGGCCCGGAATTGGACCGCAGCGGAAACCGAAGATAGTCGGGCAGATCCGCCACGTCGATCATGTCGCCCAACACCATCATGCAGGCGTGACCGATGACGTTCTCCAACTCGCGGATATTCCCTGGCCAGTTATGCCTTGCCAGAATGACCTGCGCGCGTTGCGTGATACCCCGAATTTCCTTACGGAACTGGGTGGAAAATCTCTCGATGAAGTAAGTCGTGAGCAGCGGAATATCTTCCTTCCGCTCCTCCAGCGAAGGCACATGGATCTCAACCATCGAGAGCCGGTAGAACAGATCCTCGCGAAACAACTTCGCGGCTACCGCCTCGCGCAGATCGCGATGGGTGGCCGCGATCACGCGCGCGTCCACTTTCCGCGGGGTGAGCGAGCCTACTCGCAGGACTTCCTGGTTCTGCAGCGTGCGCAGCAGCTTCGCCTGTGTGCCGAGCGGCATGTCGCCGATTTCGTCGAGGAAGATCGTGCCCTTGTCGGCGAACTCGAACAGGCCCATCTTGTCCTGATTGGCGCCCGTGAACGATCCCCGCACGTGCCCGAACAACTCGCTCTCGAACAGTGTCTCCACCACCGCCGAGCAGTTCAGTACTACAAACCGTCCTTTGGAAACCGGACTCAGCTGGTGCAGCGCCCGTGCCGCCAGCTCCTTGCCGGTTCCTGTCTGGCCCGTGATCAGAACCGTTCGGAAGTGCGGTGCGACCCGCCGGATGCGCGCGAACGTCTCCCACATGGCTGCGCTCTTGCCGATCATGCCCTCAAACCGGGCTTCGTCGCGCACGCCGCTGTCGAGGGCCATCAGCTTCTGCCGCCGCCGCGCTTCGTCGATCAGCTTCGTGATCCGATCGCGCAGCACCGCCAGCGGAACCGGTTTGTTCAGATAGTCCGACGCGCCTTTGCGAATGGCTTCGACCGCCGACTCGGAGCTGTAATGCGCTGTCATCAGCACTACGTCGATCGATGGATCGAACTCGACCACACGCTCCAGCACCTCCAGTCCGGTGAGTCCGGGCATCACCAGATCGGTGAGAACGATCTGCGGATGTTCGCGATACACAATCTCGATCCCTTCCTCGGGATCCTGGGCCGTGAAGATGGTCAAACCTTCGTGCGCCAGAGCGCTGGACAGCAGCTCGAGACTACCGGGATTATCGTCGATAATAACGAGGGAAATCTTTGATTCGGCGGAAGCGGCGCTCATGTAACCAGAGTTACATAGTAAATCATTTCGCAACGAATGCGTAGGCGCGCTGCCCCGGGCGTTGGCAAGGATTGAGCGATCAGATGTTTCCGAAACGTTCCGGCAAGTGCTCGCGCAGCGCGCGCACGAGCGCCTCCTTTTTGAGCGGCTTTTGCAGATAATCCGTCGCCCCGCGAGCCATCGCGCCGCGATCGAAATCGAGTACGGAGGTCATGAAAACGGGTATGGAACTCGTGCCGGAACCGGACTGGAGATCTTCGAGTACGCGCCAGCCCGTGCGGCCCGGCAGCAGCACGTCAAGCATGATCGCATCGGGTTTGAGGCGGCGGGCTTTGTCGAGCCCTTCATCCGCCGTCCCGGCGCATTCCGTGCGTACCCCCAGCGGATCGAGATAGCTGCACAGCAACTCGCGGGCGGAGGGCTCGTCTTCGATGATCAACACCATGGGATCTTTCCGCAGCCGCGATTGATCGGCGGGAATGGTAAATGAAAAGCGGCTCCCGCGCCCGGGCGCGCTTTCCAGACGGACTTCGCCTCCGTGCATTTCCACCAGCCTCTTCACGATGGCGAGCCCCAGGCCGGTGCCCTCGCGCACCCCTTTGGTAGTAGACCCGACCTGCCGGAATTTATCGAAGATGATCTCCTGATCTTCCGGCGCGATGCCGATTCCCGAATCGGCCACGACGATCTCCACGTTTTTCCCGCCGGCCGGCGGGTATTCGATGCGGACCCAGCCGCCGTTCGGCGTGAATTTGATGGCATTGCTCAGCAGATTCGTCAGAATTTCGCGCAGCCGAAGCCGATCCGCCAGCACATGAACCGGCTCCAGCATCGAATTTTCGATCGTAATGCCCTTGGCGGCCGCTGCGGCCCCGATGCCTTCCACCGTCTCCGCCGTCACCTCGCTCGCGTCGACCGACTCGATCCGGAGATCCATGCGGCCCGCTTCGATCTTGCTCAGATCGAGGATGTCGTTGATCAGTTCGAGAAGATGCACCGAGTCCTGATGGACATGCTGGATGAAGCGTTTCTGTTTCTCGTTCAGCGGTCCGTCAGTCTCTTCCCGCAGCAGTTCGGTGAACCCGAGAATCGTGTGCAGCGGCGTGCGCAGCTCATGACTCATGCTGGCGAGAAATTCGCTCTTCAGCGCGTTCGCCCGTTCGGCTTCGCGGTGCTGCATTTCAAGCCGCTGATTGGCCAGCCGGACTTCTTCCTCCGCTTTTTTCTGCTCGGTGACGTCCCGGATAACGGCTGTAACCCGAAAACCGTTCTCCGTGTGCACGGGACTAAGGCTGATTTCAGCCGGAAACTCGCTTCCATCCTTTCGCCGCGCTTTGAGGACATAGCCATACCCCATCGGGCGCACCGTCGGATTAGCCCAGTACCGCGCCCGATGCTCTGCGTGCCGGCCGATCGCCTCAGGCGGTAATAGCGAATCCACGTCCAGGCCGTTCAGTTCCTCGCGCGTATAACCGAACAGCTTCTCCGTCACCCGGTTCAATAACACGATCCGTCCGTCGCGATCGACTTCGATAATAGCGTCGGGCGCCGCTTCCAGCAGCTCGCGGAAGCGGCTCTCCGCCTTCACTCTGAGATTCGCTTCGCGTTCGCGTTCCACCAGTTCATGCCGCTCGCGCGCCTGCGTAGCAACGTCTGAACGGTCCATCATCGCGATGACGCAGCCGCCGTCCTTTCGCCGGCCGACCTTGTATTCGATGGCCAGCTCGCGCCCGTCTTTCGACCGGACGGTCCGGATTCCCGAACTTGCGCGCGTTTCAAGCGCGAAAGGCAGTTCGACGCCGGCAACCTCATTCTCCTGCCACCCGAACATTGCCGCCGCGGCGACATTCCAGAGATCGATGCGCCGGTTCTTGTCCAGTCCAATCACTGCGACGGGGGAGATGGCGTTCAACGTGTATAGCGCTTCGGCCGCGGCTTCAGCATTCATGTTTTCTTGTCCGATTCGATCAGATACTGAGAACGGGGCAGGGCGAGTCCCTGACGATCGCATAGACGTTCGTGCGCAGCCGGCCGCCGAAATGAGACAGTGCGCCACGCCCGATCAGCACCAGATCGGCTTCATCCTCTTCCGCCGCCGCGGCCACAACCGTGGAAACTTTTCCCGCTTCGATGCACAGCCGGAAATCGGTACCCGCCTCCCGCTGCATTTCGCTGATCGTCCTGCACGCGGATTCTTTCAGGAAGATCTCGAATTCGCGGTCAAAATACTTCTCCGGCCGCGCCTCCATGGGCGGTGGCACGGAATGCACCAGGTGAATCTTCGCGCCAAAGGCCGACGCGATCTCCTTCGCATAGCGGAGAATCCTCACGGCTTCGGGTGTTGTTTCGATGGCGCACACCACGCTCCGCCATTCCGTGGAGGCCGGCCAGTCAGGCGCTTCGGCATGTGCGTCGGTCCACACCGGACACTCGGCGTCATGCAGCACCTTCGCCGTAACCGAACCCAGCAGCGCGGCCCGGAAGCGCCCGCGGCCGCGCGTGGGCATCATGATCAGATCCGTTCCGGAGAGCTTTGCCATTTCGGCAATGCAGGAACCGGGGTCGCCTTCCTGCACTTCAAGCGTTGTCGGCACTCCCGCGAAAAACTCGGCCGCAAAGTGAGCCATGCTCTGTTCGGTCTCTTCGATCCAGTGCGGCAGGCTCAACTCGGGAATGCAGGGTGCCTCCGCTGCGCCGTACCACATTGCGGGCGCTTCAATGAATGTCGCGAGCGTAACCGTGGCGCCATCGCGTTCCGAGATTGCCCGTACGAAGGGCGCAACGGCGCGGCATCGATCCGAGAAGTCGACCGGGAAGAGGATCCGTTCGTATTTCATGCTGTCTCCGGTAGAAGCAGAAGCATCCCGCCAGCCGAACGCAAATGCCACAAAACACGAATCTTAGGGCCTCGTCCACCCGAGGTGGCCGCGCGATCTGACGCAACCCGTGGGTGAGTAGGCTGAACGTGACGCAGCGCTCGTACAGGGCTGCGAAGCACCCGCCGCCGCTTTGACGCAGCCTCCCGCCAGGAAGGTTTCGGTTCAAAAGGCCGGTACAAATGCGCAGTTGCCAAGTCTATATATGCAGGGCGATCCGCCCGAGAATCAGCAGGAGACGAACGTGAACATATCCCGATTCATCCACGAATCCAGAAGAAAAGGGCTCATAGCCCTTGGTGTACTCACCTTGACCGGAGGATTGGTAGCCGCCGGTTTCGGCTACTCCACCTCCCGCATCAACCTGAAACTGGCCGACAGCAACGAAGGCCCCAGCAGAATCACCATGGCGCCTGCCGCGCGCGCAGCCATGCCCTCGGTCGTGAAGATTTCTTCCACCAAGATTGTCAAACAAGCGGCCGGCTTCTCCGGTCCTGAGGGTATGGACCCGCTGTTCCGCCAGTTCTTCGGGGAGCAGGGCGGCGGCGGCTTCCAGGCCCCGCAATCGCATCGCGAGGGCGGCCTCGGATCGGGCGTGATCATCAGCCCCGACGGCTATATCCTCACCAATAACCATGTGGTCGACGGCGCAACCGATGTTCGCGTTACCCTGCCCGACCGGCGCGAATTCAAAGCCCGCGTCATCGGCACCGACAAACGCACCGACGTGGCGCCCTCGGGGCGTTCGGGGATGACGAGATAGCGGATCTCGGCGGTCGAATCCCAGACCCGGATCTCGCGTCTCGCGCGGCAGCACGACGCCGAATTCGGCGAGCACGCCGCGCGGATCGATCACCGCGCGCGAGCGATAGGGCGGCGACTTGTACCAGACCGGCGGCAGGCCGAGCACCGGCCAGGGGTAGCAGGAGCACAGGGTGCAGACGACGAGATTGTGCCGCGCCGGCGTGTTCTCGACCGCGACCATGTGCTCGCCCTGACGGCCGGAATAGCCGAGCTCGGCGATCGCCGAGGTCGCGTCGGCCAGCAGCCGCGCGAGATAGGCCGGGTCGCTCCAGGCGCGCGCGACGACGCGGGCGCCGTTGCGCGGCCCGACCTTGTGTCTCGTAGGTCTCGACGATGGCGTCGAGCGCCAGCGGCTCGACATAGCCCTTCTCGACCAGCAGCGTCTCCAGCGCCCGCACCCGCGCGGCGACGTCGGACATTTCGGAGTGGTCGTGATCGTGGTCGTGGTCGTGGTCGCTGATCGCCGCTCATTTCGACCGCCTCCTGCCCCGCGCGGCTAAGCCGCCGCTTCCTGCGCCAGAACCTTGCGAACGCTCGCGCGCTCGCCCATGCGCGCATGATGCTCGGCGACGCGCGGAAACCTGGCCATGTCGACGCCGTCGCCTTCCAGCCAGCCCGCGATGGTGAAGAGATAGGGATCGGCGATCGAATAGGCCTCGCCCATCGCCCAGGGCCCGGCGAACATCTTCGTCTCGATCAACCCGAAACAGTCGGCCATGTTGCGCGTCGCCTTGCGCTTCATGTCCTCGAGCGAGGACGGCTCGTCCGCCCAGCGCGCGCCGCGCGGGCGATGCGCATGGGCGACATGCACGGTCGAGCAGAGATAGGCGTTGAAGGCCTGCAATTGCGCGAAGGCGAAGGGGTCGGCGAGCGGCGCAAGGCCCGCCTGCGGATAGGTCTGCGCGATATAGGCCAGGATCGCCGGCGTTTCGGTGAGGATGCCGCGGTCGGCGGCGAGCGCGGGCACGCGCCCCTTCGGATTGACCGCGAGATATTCCGGCGAGCGCTGTTCGCTCTGGCGCGAAAATCGACGCGGCGCGCGACATAGTCGGCGCCCGCGTCCTCCAGCGCGATATGGGAGGCCAGCGCGCAGGTGGCGGGCGCGTAGAACAGCGTCAGCATCGGTTCTCCCCGGGATCGCGTCAGCGCTTCTCGCCAGCAGCTTCTCGGCCGCCCGCGGCGCGAAATAGGTGAGCACGCCGTCGGCGCCGGCGCGCTTGAAGGCGAGCAGGCTTTCCATCATCGCCTTGTCGCCGTCGAGCCAGCCGTTGTTGGCCGCCGCCATGATCATCGAATATTCGCCGCTCACCTGATAGGCGAAGGTCGGCGCGCCGAATTCGTCCTTCACGCGGCGGATGATGTCGAGATAGGGCATGCCCGGCTTGACCATCACCATGTCGGCGCCCTCGGCGAGGTCGAGTTCGACTTCGCGCAACGCCTCGTTGGAATTGGCGGGGTCCATCTGATAGGTGCGCTTGTCGCCCTTCAGCGCGCCCGACGAGCCGACCGCGTCGCGGAACGGGCCATAGAACGCCGAGGCGTATTTGGCGGCATAGGCGAGGATCTGGACGTCCAGGAAGCCCTCGCGGTCGAGCGCCTCGCGGATCGCGCCGACCCGGCCGTCCATCATGTCGGAGGGCGCGATCACGTCGGCGCCGGCGCGCGCCTGGTTGAGCGACTGGCGCACCAGCGCCGCGACGCTCTCGTCGTTCAGGATCGTCTCGCCTGCATCAGGCCGTCGTGGCCGTGGCTGGTGTAGGGGTCGAGCGCGACGTCGGTGACGAGGCCGAGATCGGGGAATTCCTGCTTGATCGCGCGGCAGGCCTTGCAGACGAGATTGCTCTCGTTGAACGCTTCGCTGCCGTGCTCGTCCTTCAGGTCCGGATCGGTATAGGGGAAGAACGCGATGGCCGGGATTTCGAGCTTCACCGCCCGCTCGGCCTCGCGCACCGCCTCGTCGACGCTGAGCCGGTCGACGCCGGGCATCGCCGCGACCGGGACGCGCGTCTTCTCGCCCTCGACCAGGAACAGCGGCCAGATCAGGTCGTTGGTCGTCAGCACGTTCTCGCTGACCAGCCGGCGCGCCCATTCCGCCTTGCGGTTGCGGCGCGGGCGATGGGCGATATCGAGGCGAAGGGCGGGGTCGGGGCGGGGGGTCTTGAGCATAGGCGGTCTCCTCGAAGGAGGTTCTTACACCGAGGAGGGCAGGGAATGCGAGGGGTCAGAGGCCGGCGGCGGCCATGATGTCCTTGACCAGCATGAAAAGGCGGCGTCCGTCGGTCGGCGACGGTTCGAAAGTCGAAATGCCGGTAGAAAGCCGCGGCCGCGTCGTCCTTTGCATGCGCGGCGAGGGCGCGCACGCCAGCTATGTCGGCCGCTTGCATAGTGCGGCGCAGGGCGTCCCGAAGGAGATGCGCGCCGAGCCCGCGGCCCCGCCAGTCGTCGCGCACAGCGAGGCGCGCAAGGATCATGAGGGGGATGGGATGTCGCGGCCTACCCTTGACAACACGGGGCGGCGCGCCGGCGTGTTCGACATGACCAACGACGAATGTATAAAACCCGATCACATCGTCGCCGCCTACGGCCACGTAGGTTCGCGAGGCGCCCTCCTCGCGGGCTTTCTTTTCCGTAGGCAGGGAGAGCGGGATCGCCGCCTTCGATCCGGCGCCAAGTCCTGGATCGGCCCGGAGCGAATTTCAGGGGATCATCGATTGCAGTTCGGCGATGAGTTCGTCTTCGCCGGCTACGTCGAGAATGCCCTCCTGATACATGCTGATCCCGCCATAAAGCAGGATCAGCACCTTGATGACGACGCGCCGGTTTTCATCGGGACCTGCATTGGCGTCGCAGAACAGTCTGGCCGATTCCGGGGCCGTCCAGCTTCGCTATGAGGCGCGCTGGCGCGCCCAATATCTTCACGAAAAGCGTGTCGTGCTCGACGATTTCACGTTCGTCGCGCCATCGGGCGAGGAGGTTTCATCGTTCCTCACGCTGAGAACCTACGCGCCTCTGTCGGGCCGTTGGGAAATCGCCGGGCTCGCCGCGCTCGAGCCTGGCCTGAACGGTCAGTGGAACGGGCGCGCCGTCGGCGCGGGAAAATGCATCTCGACGGCCGAGATAAGAATGCCCGAACGCAGATGTCCTGCACAATCGAGGAGCGGTTCTTCGATATCGAGGCGAACAGCTTTGGCTGGGAAAGCCACGCCGCAGCGACGACGATGGCGCGACCTGGACCCTGACTTCCGCATTGGTCGCGAGCCGCGTTCTTAGCGCATGTTCTTTTTTTGATGGAAACGCTTACAGCGTCATCCCCGCGAAGGCGGGGATCCAGTGTCGTAGTACCGTGCGGTGGAAAAATGGATCCCGCCCTTCGCAGGGATGACAGCCCAAGAGTGCTTGTTTCCATGTAAATGCGTCATGCTCTTTTTTTTTTTTTTTAAAATTATGTCTCGCGTCAGCCCTTGCCCGGGTTCCTTTTGGTCCTTTTCCCCCCCGGCTCCTTCCGCGGCCTCGAGACCCGCGCCTCCTCGAACGCGCGCACCCACATCGCGCAGATGCCCGAGCGCACGATGTCGGCCATCGGTGATTCGATCACCGGAACGGGCAGGCGGCGCCTGGCGACGAGGTCGAGCACGACGCGCAGGCCTGCGTCCGTCGAGGTCGCACTGGCTGATGTCGCCGTTGATGACGACGGAGCAATCCTCGCCGATGCGCGTGAGGAACATCTTGATTTCGGCGGGCGTCGCGTTCTGCGCCTCGTCGAGCAGCACGAAGGCGTCCTTCCAGGAACGTCCGCGCATCACCTCGAACGGAACCATCTCGATCACGCCCTTTTCCAGCGCTATGTCGGAAGGCGGCGGCGCCCATGCGGCCCTTGATCGCCTCGATGACCGGCGCGGCCCAGGGAGCGAACTTGTCTTCGAGCGAGCCGGGGAAGAACCCGAGCGAACGCCCGCAGGGCACATTCGGAACGGTCAGGATGATCTTGGCGATGTTGTTGCCCCTCGCGGTAGAGGTCGGGTGCGTTGGCTGGCGGCGATC
>CAWBIS010000236.1:0-41952 GCA_963788485.1 Terriglobia bacterium | reverse complement strand
CAATGTTTCATGGCGGCAATGGCGCCGGCAAGATCAACCAGGTGCATGATTTTGCCGCCGAGAAGATTGCCGAGACCATTGGCATCGTTCGGCAGAGCGAGCTCCGAATACTCGGAGAGCGACTCGGCGACTCGGCGTCCTTCCATGGCCGGCACTTCGCTCAAAACCCGCTCTGCCGGATGTAGGCCCGGGCGCAGGCGCGGGCCTGACGCTGGAGGGGGCTTTCGGTGTCGGCGTCAATCGTCACCGACAGAGTTCCGACAGCCACGGGATGATGATCGCGCTCGCTCGACCAGGCCACGGCAATCACGCCATTACTATTCGACTTGATCAGGAAACGAAAGGCGTCCGCCTCGGCGTGCGCCGCCTGATCGCAGGAGCCGCGCGCATATCCCGCATTACAGCATCGGCGCAGGGTGTCGAACGGAATAGAAGCGCCACGCTGGGCGGAGCATTCGCCGCCGTAGAGATCGCCCAGCGAAGACGATTCGGAGGCGAAGCCTGGCAGCGGCGTTGCGGGCAGGAAGAGCGGACAGGCCATGCGATGGTATGGACGCTATAGTAGCAAGAGCGATGGCGACAAACCGTCTGGAAATATTGCGATCGATGGTGGAGCAGAACCCGAAAGACAGCTTCAGCCGCTACGGTCTGGCGATGGAATACGTCAAATCGGGCGATCTGCCGGCCGCGGTGGACGAGTTCGTCCAGCTGCTCGATCATAATCCCAACTACGCGGCGGGTTATTTTCACGGAGCGCAGACGCTCGAAAAAATGGGGAGAATCGATGAGGCAAAGGGCCTGTACCGTCGCGGCATCGAAGTGACCAGCGCCCTGGGCGACGATCACACCTGCAGCGAACTTCAGGCTGCGCTGGATCTGCTTGGCTGATGCGTCAATGCTGAACGCCGGCCGGTAAATTGACGGATCCATCGATCAGGGAAGTCAGCTGCGCAGCAAGACGCGTCAGCCGGGGTTTCAACGGGTAAATTCCATCGCCGTAGCTTCGCTCGAGCCAGGTCGAGTGGCCTTTGCCGGGTCCTGCGGCGCCGGCGGTTTATACGAAACCGTCACCCGGCGCGGTTTCTGCGCGCCGCAGGCGAGCGTCTCGCCGCCCTTGATTTCGAATTGCCTCGTGTCGGGGACCAAAAAGCTTTGCGTCTTGCCCGCGTCGTCTTTCAGGCTGAGACGAAGCTGCTTGCCGTTGCAATCGACGCGCAGCAAAACGCCGGACGTTTTCGCCGATCCGGAGTCGCCGAACCACTCGACGGCTTTGGCAGCCTCTTCCGCGGGAAGTGGATTTTGATTGGCGCGCGCTTCGGCGTCGGCCAGTTCCTTACGCGCCTGGGCTTTCAGAGTTTCTATTTCCCGCGCTTTCTCCTCGGCTTCCGTGCGCCGTTCCGCGTCTTCGGCATCGAGGCGCTGCTGCTCGATCTGACCGCGCGCGTTCAGATACTGTTCCCGAAGCTTCGGATCGGGCGCGGCCTGGGCGGCCGCGACCCACGCACGTCCGGCTTCGGCATATTGTTGCCGGTCCACGCACAATTGCGCATATTGCGCCCACCACTCGTAGTTGCCCGGCGCCAGGTTGACGGCTTGTTTCCACTCGGCCATGCGGCGCGCGGGGTCGGACAATTTTTCACCGAAGACCCAATGCGCTTCGGCGTAATTCGGATCGACTGTCAGGGCTTCCTTGAGGATCTCGATCGCGCTGTCGGGATTGTTCTCCACTTTTGCGTAAGCGGTGAGCATCACGAAATTTTTGGTGCCGGCGCGGCGCGCAGCCTCCATGTAAAACCGCACTTTCGCGGCGTCGTTGTGCCGTATGGCGAGAGCGGCCAGCCCTTCGTTGTCCTCGGCCACATTTTTGCCGGCCTTGAGCAACGATTCGTAGATCGCGGCGGATGCCGGGGTGAGGAGATCGGCCCGCATCAACTGGCCTTCGTCCGAAGTGAGAACGGTAGTGGCGAAATCGCGTTCCGGATTCAATGGGCGACTTGGAGCCTGGGAGGTGTTGAAGACCCCGGCTGCATAATAGCGGTCGACATCCGCCTCGAATTTCGGCCCGTCCTCGCCGAAGGCATTGCGGCTGGCGGCGCCGGAGTCCATTCCGGCGGTGAGGTTATGCAGATAGATCTTAGCCTTCCCCGAGTAATCGGGCTGGGTGATGATGAAATGCAGCAGCGCCCACTCGCGGGTCCTCTCGGCCGGCGCGGGCGGCGCGCCCCATGTCACTTTTACCGCATTCGATTCGACGGTTCCGAAGAACGTTTCGAGCGCCTTTTCGATCGGCGCGGGTATACGCGAGAAATTCTTCTCGAGCAGCGTGCGAGTCAGATCATGCAGCAAACTCTGCGGGAGCTGGCCTTCCGAGGTAGTACAGGCCATCAGACGGTTACGTCCCATGGCGAGACCTTGCGGGCATTGCGTGCGCATCTCCTGGGCATTTTTGAAAACGATGATCAGCAGAGGCGGATCCAGCCGCAGATCCGGCTGCCCCATGGCCGTACCCAGCGCGAAGCTGAATTGTTCAAACTGACTGAGCGCCTGCGTGGCGGAGCGGCGGCCGTCGTCGCTGACCGCTTCGAACGAGCCGAGCCTGGCTTTAATCCAGCGTGCCTCAGCGGAGAGCGCGCTGGATGCCGTGAGAAGCGAAAGAACAAGCGCGCAACCCAATGCGCGAATCCCGGGTGACATCGAGGGTATTGCACGCGTTCGTACGGCTGTACGGTTCGCGCCTCCTTGCTCCAATTATTGTATAGTTCCGGCAGAACGGGAGCTGCCATGGTGGATAATCAAGTTGACTGACCTATGGTCGAAGAGTTGATTCGCCGGGCCCGGGGCCGTTTCATCGTCAATGAGACGCTTTCGCAGACTGCATTCGCGGCCGCGATCCTGGCTGGCGGTTTCGCGCTGCTGTTGATCGTTGGCACCCGGTACATGGAGTGGTGGACCCTCGCGATTTTTGCCGCCGCGGGTATCGCGATCGGTATCCATCGGGTCTTCAAGCGGACTCCCGACCCATACGCAACCGCGGTCAAACTGGACGAAAACGCCGGCCTTCAGGACTCTCTGTCCACTGCAGTTTATTTTGCCGGGCAGGGGAAGGGTTCGGGAGAATTTCTGCGTTCGCAGCGCGCCCAGGCGGAAGCGGCCGCGCGGTCGGTGCGCCTCGAACAGGCCGTGCCATTTCGCGTTCCGCGCTCGCTTTATGCAATGGCGGCCTTGTGCGTCCTGGCTTCGGCTATCATCGGGCTGCGTTACGGCGTGGGGCACACACTGGATCTGCGGGCGCCGATCACGCAGTTCTTCATTGAAGATCAGGCTGCGCAGACGGTGAACAAGCGCCCCCAACCTTCGCCGAAATCGCAGAAGCAGTGGACGCAGGAAGCGCAATCGCTGCTTTCGAAACTCGGCATGGGGCCAAAGCCCAACGAGCCGGCGCCGGGCGATCCCGACGCGCTGGAGAAGGCTCTGGAGCAGGCGCTCGAGAATCCCGGCGAATCCAGTGAAAAGGGCGACAAGGCTTCGGGCGCGGCCAAAGGCGGCCAGACGAAGGAAGCCTCGGCTTCCGATCAGCCGCCTGCCGGCGATCCGCTCGATAACGGCGACGAAGCCAAATCGGAGCAGAACGGGCAACAGGGCGCGGAGTCGAAGACCGGGGACAAGAACGCGAAAGCGAGCTCCGGCAAAAGTGGGAACCCGGGTAAGCAGCAGAACCTTCTTTCGCGGCTTAAAGACGCCGTTTCCAATATGCTGTCCAATTCCGACAAAGAGGAAGCCGCTCCGCAACAGGGCCAGCAATCGGCGAAGAATAATTCAGCGGACGGGTCGAAATCGCAGCCGGGAAAAGGCGAGCAGAAGAACCAAAGCCAGTCGGACGCGCAGAACGGCCAGCCGGACGCCGATGGCCAGAGCGGCCAGCAGTCGCAGGGCAAGCTGGGTTCGAAGGCAGACGCGAAGCCGGGCCAGGGCGGCAGCGGAATCGGCAGTCAGGATGGTTCCAAAGAGATCAGGGAAGCCGAGCAACTGAAGGCGATGGGGAAAATCAGCGAGATCATAGGGCAGCGCGCCGCCACGGTTTCGGGGGAGACTTCGGTGGAGGTTCAGTCCGGCAACCAGACGCTGCACACGAATTATTCGAACACCACGGCAGCGCACGGCGAAACCGACGGCGACGTGACGCGGGATGAGATACCGCTGGCGTTACAGGCTTACGTTCAACAGTATTTCGCCGAAGTGCGCAAGGCCGCGCCGGCGAAGACCCAGCCGGCTGCGAAATAACGTTGCAGGCGACTCAGATCGTGGGGGCGTTTTGCCAGGGTTTGTCGTGCTCGCCCTGGTCGCGGCCTTCGACACGGTCGTAGAGATACAAATTCGAAACGGTTCCCAGGGCTTCGTTGTATAAAGTTTCAAGACCCAGCGCCTCCCGCAGATCTTCCTGGAAATTGTGAATCTCCTTCAGCTCTTCGGCCAGCGCGGGTTTGCGTTTGCCGGATGGCGTGGTGAAGAACTTCTGAAATCCGCCGTCTGTAAGGGTACCGATCTCTTTGCCCATTACGACTCCGGCGCGCTCGGTCACGCGCGGGATGCCGCCGGTTCCGGGCTCAAAGACGGCCGCTACGCCGTTGCGCTCGACGCGAGTCTTCCCCCCGCCTGCCGATTCAACCTTGAAGCCGGCGGCGCGCGCGGCGTTCATGTGATCTTCAAACGTCAGTGATTTCGGGCGCTCACGGCGAAAGAACATAGGCTCCATTCATTATAATTGCGTGATGTCCCGCACCGAACAACGGTTCGTTCTCTCCATCGACGAAGGCACCACAAGCGCGCGGGCCGCGGTCTACAACGAGCAGGGCGAACGGATCGCGATGCATGCGGTTGCGTTCGGATCGCGCTATCCGCATCCGGGTAGGGTGGAGCAGGATCCGATGGAGATCCTGCAGGCGCAACTGTCCGCGGTGCGAGCCGTCGTCGGGGACCGGCCAATCGCCGCATGCGGTATTACCAATCAGCGTGAAACGGTGGTGATGTGGGACCGGCGGACCGGTGAGCCGGTCGCTCCGGCGATTGTCTGGCAGTGCCGCCGAACGGCGGGGATGTGCGCGGAACTGGCTCGTTCTTTTCATGCCAGGACGATCGAACAAAAGACCGGCCTTGTGATCGACGCCTATTTCTCGGCCAGCAAGATTCGCTGGATTCTGGAAAACGTGCCGGACGCGAAGGCGAAAGCCCGGGACGGCGAAATTGTTTTCGGCAATCTCGACACGTGGCTGATCTGGAATCTCACCGGAGGCCGGTCCCACGTCACCGACCCGACGAATGCATCGCGCACCATGCTGATGGATCTTGACAGCGGCTCGTGGGACGACGAGCTTTTGGGCATCTTCGATATCCCGCGCGCGGTGCTGCCGCAGATCGTGCCATCGTCGGGACGCGCGGGCGTCATCGACCCGGCTTTTGCGGGCGCCGGAATTCCGATCAGCGGTATCGCGGGCGACCAGCAGGCAGCTCTGGCCGGGCAGGCATGTTTTCGCGCGGGACTTTCGAAGAACACCTACGGCACGGGTTGTTTTGCGCTGACTCACGCCGGAGGGCAGCGGCCGCATTCGAAGAACCGTCTGCTCGGTACGCGCGCGGCCGCCATCGACGGCGCGGCGCAATATGCTGTCGAAGGCAGTGTGTTTATAGCGGGCGCGGTCATCCAGTGGCTTCGCGATGAATTGGGACTGATTCGGGATTCGCGCGAGTCCGAAGCGCTGGCGGAAAGCGTGCCGGACACGGATGGCGTTCATGTCGTGCCCGCCTTTGTCGGGTTGGGCGCGCCTCATTGGGATTCGGCGGCGCGGGGAACGATCAGCGGTCTGACGCGCGCCAGCGGCAAGGCGCATATCGTTCGTGCGGCGCTTGAAAGCATCGCCTTCCAGAGCAAAGAGCTGATCGATGCCATGGAAGCCGATTCGGGTCAGGCGATCGAAGAGCTGCGGGTGGATGGGGGCGCCGCGGTGAATAATTTTCTGATGCAGTTTCAGGCGGACATTCTGGGTAAGAACGTGGTGCGGCCGGTGGACGTGGAAACGACGGCCCTCGGCGCGGCGTACCTTGCCGGGATCGCCGAAGAAGTGTGGTCGGGGACCGAAGAGGTCGAGAGTTTCTGGCGAATCGACCGGCGATTCGAGCCGCACATGTCCGCGGCGAAACGTAATGAGTTAATGAGCCGATGGCAAGTCGCGGTGGCGCGCGCGAAGTCTGACTTACAATAAGTAAGTTGAGCATGCGAACTCTGTTTCTGAATCCGCCATCCTTTGAAGGTTTCGACGGAGGGGCGAGTTCCCGCTGGCCGGCGTCGCGCGAAATTGAATCCTACTGGTATCCGGTGTGGCTTTGTTATCCGGCGGGGCTGCTGCCGGACAGCAAGGTTGTGGATGCGCCGCCGCATAAGATTTCAATCGAAAAAACGGTCGAGATAGGACGGGATTTCGAGTTACTGGTGCTCTTTACTTCGACGCCGGGATTCGAAGTCGATTGCCGTATCGCGGAGATGATGAAACAGGCCAATCCGAGGTTGAAGGTTTGTTTCGTGGGGCCGCCGGTGACGATGGAGCCCGAGAAAGCGTTGAACGCATCGAAGGCGATCGATTTCGTGATTCGCCGGGAGTTCGATTATCAGATCGTCGACTATGCCAACGGCAAGCCGCTCGAGGAGATCCCCGGGGCCAGTTTTCGCAAGGACGGGAGCGTGGTCAACAACCCGGAAGCGCCCATGATCGAAAATCTGGACGCACTGCCGTGGGTGACGAAGACTTACAAGCGGGATCTGGATATTACGAATTACAACGTTCCGTTTCTGCTGAACCCGTTCATCTCGATGTATACGTCGCGGGGCTGCCCGGCGATGTGTACGTTTTGCCTCTGGCCGCAGACGCATTCCGGACATCGCTGGAGACTGCGTTCGAGCGACGATATACGGGATGAAGTGAAGTATGCGCTGGAAGCGTTTCCGCAGATGAAGGAGATTTTCTTCGACGACGACACGTTCAATTACCGCAAGGAGCGCACGATCGAGCTTTGCGGGAAATTGAAGCCGCTGAAATTCACATGGTCGTGCACGTCGCGGGTAACGACGGATTACGACACGCTGAAGGCGATGAAGGAAGCCGGCTGCCGGTTGTTGATTGTGGGCTACGAATCGGGCGATGCGCAGATCCTGAAGAACATCAAGAAGGGCGCGACGATCGATATGGCGGAGCGCTTCACGGCGAACTGCAAGAAACTGGGACTGGTGGTCCATGGGGATTTCATCGTGGGGTTGCCGGGCGAGACGCGGGAAAGCATCCGGAAGACGATCGATTTCGCCAAGCGGCTGGACAACGAGACGATTCAGGTATCGATCGCGCATCCGTATCCGGGCACGGAATTTTACGACTACGCCAACAAAAACGGCCTGATCTCGATCGGCAACATTGTGGACGATCGCGGCAATCAGCTGCCGAAAGTGGTTTACGAGAATCTGGACGAAGCGGAGCTGATGGACTGGGTGGAGCGGTTTTACAGCGAATACTATTTCCGGCCGCGGGTGATCTGGCGCATGGTGCGCAAGGTGATCTTCAATTCGCACGACCGCAAGCGCCTGATCAAAGAGGCGCGGGAATATCTGGCGCTGCGGACGCGCCGGAAGAAGTTCATCTCACAGCAGCGGCAGCAACATACAGCCGTATCGGCGAATGCCGGAGACTAGCGCGCTGGCGCAGACCGGGGTGCGAACGGATCTCGATCTTCGCACCAAGACGCGTTTGTTCGCAGCGCTCACGATCCTCAGCAACGTTGCCGGTAATTCCGCTTTGACGAAAGGCATGCAGCAACTGGGCGATATCGGCAATTCGCCGCTGGCCTTGATCGCCGCATTGTTTCATCCGTGGGTTGCGCTCGGCGTGGCGTTGCTGATTGTCTGGACACTCACGCACATGGCGCTGCTGAGCTGGTCGGATCTGAGCTATGTGATTCCAGTGACCGCACTAAGTTATGTGGTGACGGCCTTCGCCGGACGGTTGCTACTGGGTGAAAATGTGTCTGTCGCGCGCTGGATCGGCATCATCCTGATCACCGTCGGCGTGACGCTGGTCGGACGCACCGAAGGGAACACCCGAGCATGAAATGGATCCTGGTGCTGACGGTGATCTGCGCCACGACGGTGGGTGATGTCCTGCGATCCCTCGGTATGCGGCAGCATGGCGAGATTCACGATTTCCGGCCGGGCGCGATCGGCAGCGCGATGGCCATGGTCGCGCGCAACTCGTACGTGATTGTCTCTACCTGCGCCATGGCGGTGTCCTTCTTCTCTTTCATGAAGCTGGTATCGATAGCGCCCATGAGCTTCGCTGTACCGATGTCCGCCGCGGCCTTTATTCCCGAAACCTTCATCGCCAGCTTCCTGTTGAAAGAGGCCGTCGACTGGCGTCGATGGACGGGAGTCGGTCTCATTCTGATTGGCGTGTTTTTCATAACGCAGTGATTGCCGTCGTTCTGGTCGCCTGCGGGATCGCATACAATCTGCTGGCGATCGTGGCTGCTCTCCGATTCCGGCGGCGGAACGTCATTCCCGATTACAAGCCGGCTGTTTCGATCCTGAAGCCGGTACGCGGTCTCGACGAGCATTTCTACGAAGCCATCCAGTCGCACGCGCTCCAGAATTATCCGCAGTTTGAATTGATCTTCGGTACGGCGCTCCTCGACGATCCGGCGCGTGCCGAGATCCAGAGGCTGCGCAGGGAATTTCCAGCGGTGCCAATCAGAATCATCGATACGGCTAACGATGCGCCGAACGGGAAGGTGGGATCGCTCGAAATCCTGGCACGGCAGGCGCGGCACGAGATCCTGCTGGTCAACGACGGCGACATTCTCGTCGAACGCGATTACCTCGAGCGCGTGGTCGGATCGCTGCGCGACGAGCGCGTCGGTCTGGTGACATGCCTGTATCGTGCGCGTGCTTCCTCGATCGCATCGAAAGCGGAAGCGCTGGGTATCGCAACCGAATTCGCGCCCAGTGTGCTGGTGGCCCGCTTGCTCTCCAACAGCGGATTTGCCCTCGGAGCCACGATGGCCTTTCGCACCGCCGATCTGAACGCGATCGGCGGCTTCGCCGTTATTCGGGATTATCTGGCGGACGACTACCAGTTGGGCGCCCGCATCGCCGCTTTGGGAAAGCGAGTTGCACTGGCGGAAACGGTGGTCGAGACGAGCCTCGGCGCCGGCTCGTGGAGGGATGTGTGGAAGCATCAGCTGCGCTGGTCGAGAACGATACGGGTGTCGCGACCGGCAGGGTACTTCGGCTACATCGTGACGCAGTCGACGTTCTGGTGCATCGTCGCCGGCGCGCTCGGACACTGGGAAGTTGCGCTGGGAGGTATTGCCGTGCGCCTCATCGCGGCCGGCGCGGCCATGCGGGCGCTCGGGAGTTCAAGTCTGGCCGGTCTGGCTCTGATACCCCTGCGAGATCTGTTTGGACTGGCAGTATGGGCCGCGGGCATGGGAGGCCGCGAGGTGGAGTGGCGCGGCCTGCGTTTTCGGTTACTACGGGGCGGCCGTATCCAACCGATCCAGGGGCACGGTGTGCCACCATGAATAGTTGATCGTCACCCTGACCATGAACCCGGCGATCGACCGGACAATCGCCGTTGACCGCCTCGCATTCGACGACCGCGCCTACATTCTTTCAAGCAAGGACTCACCGGGAGGACGCGGCATCAATGCCGCACGTGTAATTCACTCTTTCGGCGGTGAAACGCTTGCCATCTTTCCCGCCGGCGGCGAGCGTGGCGCCCGCTTCGAAAGCTACATGAAGGATTGCGGATTTCCGGTGGCGACAGTTCCGATCCGGAATAATATCCGCCTCAATCTGACCATCACCGATCGCCACGGACTGACCGTCAAGCTCAACGAGATCGGTCCCCGGCTGGATCGCGGAGAATTAGCCAGCGTGGAAGGAACGGTGGAAGCGCAGCTCGGGCGCGCGTCCTGGTTGATGCTTTGCGGCAGCCTGCCGCCCGGCGTTCCGGCCGATTTCTACGCGCAACTTATCGCGCGCGCGGCGAAGAAGGGGGTCAAGACGCTGCTCGATACCGACGGCGAAGCGTTGTCGCAGGGCATCGAAGCCGGTCCCGCGATCGTGACACCCAATCAGCAGGAAGCGGAGCGCCTGCTGAATACCGTACTGCTGACACGGTCGCAATCGCTCGCCGCGGCACGCAGGATTCAGTCGATGGGAGCGCAGGCGGTGGTGCTGTCGCTTGGCAGCCGCGGGGCCATCGCAGCCGAATGGAACAATCGGGTCTGGGAGGCGACGCCACCGCGAATCGATGCCATCTCGCCCATTGGCTCGGGCGACGCCATGGCGGCGGCGCTGGCATGGTCGATGGTCAACGGCGCCGATGTGGAGGAAGCCCTGCGCTGGGGCGTGGCCGCAGGCAGCGCTTCGGCCAAGCTGCCGGGCCTGAACTTCGCGACGCTGGAGCAGACGCGGGAAGTACACCAGGAAGTGGACCTTCGCCGGGTCGAGTTGTGAGCCCGGAATCAAGCGCCGAGCCAACTCCTGAGCCCACGCCTGGTTTGCTGAAATCGGCCGGTATCGTGTCGGCCGGAATCATGACCAGCCGGGTCACCGGTCTGGTGCGCGAAAGCGTGTTGAGCTGGCTGTTCGGGGCCGGTGCGACTTTCGACGCTTATGTCCTGGGCTACCGGATTCCAAGCCTCGCGCGCGAGTTGTTCGCCGAGGGCGCGCTTTCCTCGGCTCTTGTGCCTACATTCACCAGCTACCTGACGACGAAGGGCACGGCGGAAACACGCGAGCTGTCGAACATCACCGCGACCATGCTGATGATTGTTGCCGGTGGGTTCTGTGCGGCGGGAATGCTGCTGAGCCCGGCGATCGTCAATCTTTTCGCGCCCGGATTTCACGCCGTGCCGGGGAAATGGGAACTGTCGGTCTCGCTCGTGCGCATCATGTTTCCTTTCCTGTTTCTGCTGGCTTTGGCGGCGCAGGCGCAGGGACTTCTCTATGCCAGCGGGCGCTTCGGAATCCCGGCGGTATCGCCAAGCGTGTTCAATACAGTTTCGGTGATTTGCGGGTTGGCACTGGGCTACTGGTTCGGACCCGCGCTGGGCATCACCCCCGTGCGCGGAATGGCGTTTGGCGTGGTCATCGGCGGGGGCGCACAACTCGCGTTCCAGCTGCCGGCCGTCTGGCGCGCGGGCTTCCGGTTCCGGCCGCGGTGGAATCTGCGGCACGAGGGTGTTCGGCACATTCTCCGATTAATGGGACCGGCGGTCATCGGTAACGCCTCGGGCCAGATCAACGCTCTGGTCAACACGAACTTTGCCGCGGGTATACGGGACGCGTCGGGACATGTCATCAACGGGCCGGTGAGTTGGCTCGCGTACGCCTGGCGTTTCTTCATGCTTCCCATGGGAATTTTCGGCGTGGCCATCGCATCGGCTACCTTGCCGCGCATTTCGCGCAGTGCGGCGGTGCGGAATCTGGACGAGTTCCGGCAGACGCTGTCCCGCTCGATCGTGATGATCCTGCTTCTGACCATTCCGGCGTCGGCAGGTCTGGCGGTGCTGGGAGACAGCATGATCGCGCTGATTTATCAGCACGGCAGGTTTCGCGCATTTGATACGCACCAGACCAGTCTGGCGCTTTCCTGTTACGCGATCGGCCTCGCGGGCTATTCCGCGTTGAAGTTGATCGCCCCGGCGTTTTATGCGCTGGGCGATTCGCGCACGCCCATGATCGTGAGCCTGCTCTCCGTGTTGGTGAATACTTCCGCCGCTTACATCATGGTTCGCCTGATCGGGTTCGGGCACGCGGGCCTCGCCCTTACGGCATCGGTGGTTTCGACCTTCACGTCGTTGACGCTCCTGCTGCTGATGCGAGGGAAGATCGGAGGGATCGAGGGGCGAGCCATGATGGCGAGTCTGGCGAAAATTCTGGTAGCCACGGCCGTAATGGGAATGGTTTGCCGGGGTGTTGTGATGGCATCGCATGCCCTGCCGGTCACACCCGGATTGGCCAGAATCGCGGATGTAGCCATCGGCATTCCCGTGGGCGCCGCGGTATTCTACAGCGCCGCCGCCGTTTTGCGCATAGCGGAACTGGCGGAAACGCGAGACGCGTTGCTGGAGAAATTACCACGCAAATTCCGCAGGGGTGGTTGAGGGTGTCTGCTAAAATTCTGTCAGCCATGCTGCCTGACATCAACCGAGCGATCCGGATGCAGATCCTGGACGACCGGGCCGCCGAGCTGACGAAAGAAATCGCGGCGCTTCCGAAACACATTGCCGAAATCGAGAAAAAACTGGAGGCGCATCAGCGCCGGCTCGAGCACGACCGCGCCGCCATGACGGCGAATCAGAAGGACCGCAAGCGCCTCGAAGGCGAGATCCAGACTTCCGAGCAGAAGATATCGAAACTCAAGACACAGATGATGGAGGCGAAAACGAACGATCAGTATCGTGCCTTCCAGCATGAGATCGATTTTTGCCAGCAGGAGATTCGCCGCCATGAAGATCGCATTCTGGATTTAATGGCGGAATCCGATCCTCTCGATAAAGCCGTGAAAGCCGCCGAAGCGGCGCTCGCCACCGAAAAAAAACACGTCGAGGCGGAGAAGGTGACGGCGCGCGAACGCACGGCGGCCGATCAGAAGGAAATCGATGGTCTGATGCAGGAACGCAAGACCATTTTGAGCGAGATGGATCCGAAGATCGCTTCCGAATACGAACGCATCCGGAAGGGACGCGCAGGCGTGGCGATCGCCGAAGTGATTCAGGGCCGGTGCTCGAAGTGCAACATGATCCAGCGCCCGCAGTTCATGCAGGAGTTAAAACGCGGGGATTCGATCATGGTCTGCGAAAGCTGCAAGCGAATGTTGTACTGGAACCCGCCGCAAAGCGTCGAGGACCTGGCGGCCGCGAACGTTTAAGCCGCGGCTCGGAGCCGGGCGGCCCCGAGCCGCGCCGGAAGGCTACAGGCTCTTTACCCGGGTTTTCGGCTGAAACCCGGATTTTTTCGCGCGTCCTTTGTTTCGCGCCAGCCTCGTCTTCAGCGCCTGGGCTTTGGCCACGGCCGAAGTTCCGCCAGCGATGCTCATGGTGGCCTGCGACGTATATCCGTCGGTCGTCCCTACGTCCACGTAGGTGTTGGCCGGCGAGCCGGATGGCACCGCGACGTCGATCTGATAGAGTCCGGCTGTTGTCGGCGTCAATCCCGCGAAGGGAACCGGATAAGCGGCGTCGGTGCCGCTGAAATCGACGGTAAGATTCGGATCGTTCACCGTGCTGGGCGGGTTGGAAGGAGCCGCCGCTCCGTCGGGAACGACCGCCGGGGTCACCGCCCCCAGGCCGTCGCAGTAAATAATGATCGTCTCGTTGATGTTCGCCGGATTGGCGGCGCTGATCACGGCGTAATTTCCGTGTTCCGCGGCGGCCGGGCCTATCGCGACAGGGCTTGCGAAAACGCCGGGCGCGGTGTTGCTGGTATAGACCGTTACCTGGTTGGATTTGGTGTTGTTGCTGGTTACCTGAATCGTGGCGTAATAGACGCCGTTGTTGGGGCTGATCGAGGAGGGCACCAAGGCGATGATCTGCGTCGGGCTCACGTAGTCCAGCGGCGCCAGGACTCCGTTGATGCTGACCTGGACGCCTCCAAGCGTAGTCGGCAAGGGAAGGCTGGGCGCGGGCGTGACCGCACTGGCGAGGCCGGTGCCCACCAGCGTGATCAACTGGTTCGGTGCAATCGGATTGGTAATGGGCGAGAACGTCGCCGAACTGACAATGCCGTTCGGCGCCAGGTATACGCCGCTTCCCGAGAAATTCTGCATGGCGAGGCCGAGAGTCAGCGAATAGAAGCCCGAGTTCACGGCATCGCCCACGGCGATGAATGCCTGCGCGCCATTCGCGCCGGAGACGCCGTAGGTATAGGAATAGGGTATGTCGCCCACGCCGACCGATCCGTTGGAGGCTACCGTGTACTCGCTGTCGAAAGTGTAGTCGTAGACCGAATAGATCAGCGACTGGATGCGGTTATGAAACAGCGAAACGCCGCCACCGGTCTCGTTGACCGAACCGTAGTACGCATCGATAGTCGTAGGAAAATTCGCCGATCCAAGCGCGTCTTCGAACGCGCCGACGTAGAACTCGCCGTTCGCGGTCGAATCTGAAGCCGCGCCGGTGAGCGCGCGTACCCCCACAAGCATGTCGTAGCCGGTTGTCGAGCCACCGAGGATGATATTGCCATCGGCGGAGATGTAGAAGCTCTTCGTGCCGCTGACGAGTTCCGATTCAGAGGTCGTGCCGAAATTGATCGAACCGGTGCCTCCGGTCGAAAGCGAATAGGTCACGCCAGAGACGGTCTGGGTTAGCGCGGTCCCACCGAGATCGGCTGCAGCGCCGGTGAGCGTGACGCTGCCGAGACTGCCCGAGCCGTTCGGGGCCAGGTTGAACGTCGCCTGCCGCACGTCGTTGATGTTGGCGCCCTGCGGGAAGTCGATGGCGCCACCGATGTAATTCCCCGTGAACGTACTGTTGGATACGCCTGAACCGATGGGAATCCCGACCATCATGGTGACATTGGCGGCTTCGGTGGCGCTCGCTACAAAGGCCCAGGGGCCGACGGCGGACACGCCGCCGAAATCGGTGTCGGTTGGATCGGCGAGACTTGTCATCTCGAAAAACCCGTTCGCGGCGACGTTATAGGTGCCACTGGTTGTGATATTGCTGTTCGGCCCTGCTGCAAGGCTGGTGCCCTGACCCGTAAATGTATAATTGCCCTTCCCATCAAAAGTG
This sequence comes from Terriglobia bacterium, assembly GCA_963788485.1. Taxonomy (GTDB): domain Bacteria; phylum Acidobacteriota; class Terriglobia; order Bryobacterales; family Bryobacteraceae; genus BOG-234. The sequence continues at coordinate 27,117 of CAWBIS010000236.1, read as the reverse complement.
GCGACGCCAGTTACGCTGACAGCCGTCGTAACAGCCCCGCTGACGGATCCAGTCATCAGAACCTCTCTGACGAAATAGGCGCCTTTCACCAGCCCATCGTTGCTGGAGTCCGGGTTCTGCGCGGCTGCCGTGCCCGCCAGCAACAAGGTGGCTGCAATCGTTCCCATATAACGTGATTTCATCTATTCAGGTCCTCTATCCGCAGATGCATAGTATCTCGACGCATCTGCGGCAATGGAGTTGCGGAGTAAAGGTCGATTTTCTCACAATCAAGGTCCCCGGCAAGACCAAAATGGGAAGATAAGCTCAGTCCTGTCTTCAAATGGAAACAAAAAGCGAGAGTACCTTTCTGGATGAACTGCGCTGGCGCGGATTTCTGGAAGCCACAACCCGGGACGACATCGATTCCTGGCTCTGCGAATCGAGACGCACAATGTACGTGGGCTTCGACCCGACAGCCGACAGTCTGCACCTGGGGAGTCTGATTCCGGTGATGGCTCTGGCGCACGCGCAGCGTCATGGCCACAGGCCGCTGGTCCTTGTGGGCGGAGGGACAGGGCTGATCGGCGACCCCAGCGGGAAGACCTCCGAGCGAACGTTGCTCACAGCGGAACGCGCCGAATACAACGCCTCGCAGATTCGAACTCAGTTGAGCCGGTTCTTCGATCTTTCGTCCAGCGACAAAGGCTTGATGGTGAACAACGCCGAGTGGCTGCTGTCTCTGAATCTGCTCGAGTTTCTGCGCGACATCGGCAAACATTTTTCCGTCAACGAAATGATCAAGCGGGATTCGGTTCGCATCCGCCTCGAGGAACGCGATCAGGGCATTTCGTACACGGAGTTCAGCTACATGCTGATGCAGGCTTACGATTTCCTCCACTTGTTCCAGCACCATGACTGCACCGTTCAAATGGGCGGCAGCGATCAGTGGGGCAATATTCTCTCGGGCAAGGAACTGATCCGGCGGGTGGCCGGAGGCACCGCTGAGGGGATCACGTTTCCGCTGCTGACGACGTCGACCGGAAAAAAATTCGGCAAAACCGAGGAAGGAGCGGTGTGGCTGGATGCCAAACGCACCAGCCCGTATCAGATGTACCAATACTGGCTGCAAACCGCCGATGCGGACGTGGTCCGGTATTTGAAGCTGTTCACGTTCCTCGACGCGGAAGCAATCGACGCCCTGGCGGTGGAGGTGGTAAACCATCCCGCGAAACGCGAGGCTCAGCGCGAACTGGCGGCCCGCTGCACGCAGATCATTCACGGTGATGCTTCGCTCCAGGCCGCGAAAGCCGCTACGCGCATTCTGTTCGAGTCTTCGGATGAAACGCCGGGGGCGGAGACCATCGCGATGCTGGCGGCCGAAGTCCCAATCACTCACATCGGGCTGATGGAAATCGAATCGGGCGTCTCACTGGTGGACCTGCTCGTGCGCACCCATCTGGTGGAAAGCAGAGGCGCGGCCCGAAAGCTGATCGAAGGAGGCGGGGTCTACGTCAATAATGAGCGCCAGTCTCAGGCGCAGACGTCGATCTCGACGGAGAGCATGAAATGGCCGGGCGCAATCATGTTGCGCACGGGCAAGAAAAACTATCACCTGATGATGGTGGACTGACCGGGCTGTCCCCAGGCCGTCTGCATCTGTTTGCGCACGAATTCGATATCCTTTGTCATCGCCATTGGTTCATCCTGCGGATGATATTCCATGTGGATCGATAGCGGCCCGGTGAACCGCGCCTGCGCCAGTATGCCGAAAAACGAGGGCCAATCGACCACGCCCTCGCCCATCGGGCACATCTGCATCTTCCAGGCGTTGCCCGATTTGATCCACGTAAAATCCTGCACGGCCACCGCTTTGAGGCGCGGCAGGGCGAGGCGAAGCGCAACTTCCCAGCCTCCGACGCCGCCTTCCGCCGTCGCCTGCGACGGATCGAAATAATAGCCGATCCATTGCGGGTCCATGTCCGCGATGATGGTCTGTGTGTCCCAGACGGCCTCGCCGACATAAGCGCCCGCACGGTTTGGAAACATCGCCGCCATGGTGGCGGAACGGCCATAGTTGATGAGACCGTTCAGATCGCTGCGCACCTGAGCGAGACGCCGCGGAATGTCAGAGGGGCTGACGCTGCGGTTGAATCCATAAGGCCAGAAACCCAGGCGGTACAGGTGAACCTGCGTATGGCCGGTAATGGCGAGGATCGCGTAGGCCGTGGGCTCGTTGATGGTGGTGAGTGTGGTCGTGATCATCGGGACTTCGAGCCCGGGCCCGCGGACGCTTTCGATGGCTCGCACCAGATCCACATTGGTGATGCGCGGATTGACGTGGCCGCCTTCCATCACCGTCAGATCGATACCCTCATAGCCGATCTGCTGCGCGATCACACCGAGCTCGGGGTAAGGCACCTTCGCCAGATTCTGCGAAAATCCGCAGATCATCGGCATCGCCCTGGGCGGCTGAATGACGCCGGCTTTGGGTCCGCCGTCTTTCTCCGCCGCCGCCTGGGGACGGGCATCCGGCGCCAGAGCGGCGGCCGCGATGGCCGCCAGCGCACGGCGCCTTGTCATAAAAGACCTCGCGCCGAACCCAAGGTCCGTGAGAAAATATACAGCAAATAGCGGGCCGGGTGACCCGCGGAAGTTGGCGAGCGATGTCGGGATGCGCAAAAATCCCGTTTAAGCATTACCTCGATTGTAGCCCTGTAATGGACCAGACCCTCAAGCTGCGGCAAACGGCGGAACTGATTTATCCCGCCCGGAACGACTTCGCGAGCCGGAAACTGCGGATCGTCATGCGCGTCCTCGGATGCGCAGCCCTGCTGTGGTACACGGCGCCTTTGTGCCTGTTCCTGGGCGCCAACCGCACAACCGCGGCGATGGTGCTGCTGCTGGAAGTGCTCGCAGTCGCCACGCTGGGCGACGCGCTTCTCGCATTTCTGTCTTCGACCGCCGCCAGCCTCGCTTTTAGCTTCTACTTCATCGAACCGCTCGGAAGCATGCGCCTGACGACCGTTCGCAGCGCCGTAACTTTCGCCGCCATGGCTTTGACGGCGGTGACCGCCAGCCAGCTATCGTCGCGCGCGCAGCGGCGCATGCGGGATGCGATCGACCGGCGTGAAGAAATGGACCGGTTAAACCAGCTGGGCCGAGTGCTGATTGCCGCAAACACGCTGGCTGAAGGCGCGGACAACGCCGTTCACAAAGTGGTGGATTTGTTCGGTCTGGACGGAGCTTCGCTGCGGATCGGGGGGATTTCCCGCGTATTCCAGTGCGGAAACATGACGGGGCAGCGTGTTTCAACCCTGCCCCTCTCAAGCGAATCCGGCGCCGGCATTCTGGAACTGCATGGCGCCGCTCTATCCGAGGAGGTCGCCAGCGCGATCGCAAGTATGATCCGTCTGGTATTGGAGCGGGCCAGAAGCTCGGAGGAGCGCGCGGGGATCGAAGCCGCGCGGCGCGGGGAAGAACTCAGGTCCACCGTATTGAATGCGCTGGCGCACAGCTTCAAGACGCCGCTCACTTCAATCAAGGCGGCCGCCTCCACGCTTCGAGGCGCCGGCGACATGTCTCTGCCGGACAAGCGCGAACTGATTGCCGTGATCGACGAGGAAGCCGATCGGCTTAACCTGCTGATCTGCGAATCGCTCGAGCTGGCGAAGCTCGAAGGCCGCCGCGTCAACCCGTGGACTGAAGGATGCCGGATTTCGGGTGTGGTGGAGCGGGTCGTCAGCCGCATGAAGCGTTCCCTCGGAGCGCGCGATTTGACGATCGAGATGCCGGACGATCTTCCCCTCGTTACGGGCGACAGTTTCCTGCTGGAGCAGATGGTGCTGCAGGTCGTGGACAACGCGTGGAAGTACTCGCGGCCGGGAACGCCGATTCGGATCACCGCGGCGACGTCGAAGCGGAACGTGATCCTGACCGTTCACAACGAGGGCGCCGCCATACCCGAGAGGGAGAGGGAAAGAATTTTCGAAAAGTTTTATCGCGGGGCGAAGGACCGTTCCGCGGTAGAGGGCACCGGGTTGGGGCTGGTAATCGCGAAAACCATCGCGGAGTCCCACGGCGGCAGGTTATGGCTCGACATCCAGCCCGATGGTCCGGCATTTCATTTCGCGCTTCCAATTGAGGCTGCAGGAGAAGACACATGATAGAGAACCGCACTATATTACTTGTCGACGACGAACCGCAGATCCGCAGGGTGCTGCGAACCGGCTTGAGCGCGCAGGGAGCGAACGTGCTCGACGTGCAGAACGGGGAAGAGGCGCTTGAGCTGTTGCGCGGGAAGACCGTCGATCTGATTCTGCTGGATATGAATATGTCGGGAATGGGCGGGATCGAAACCTGCCGCGCCATTCGCGCGGGATGGGATGTGCCGATCATTATCGTGTCGGTGCGCGATTCGGATCGGGATAAAGTCGAGGCCCTGGACGCGGGCGCGGACGATTTCGTGACCAAGCCGTTCAGCATGGACGAGCTGATGGCGAGAATCCGGGCGGCTCTGCGGCGCACGGGGTTTGCGACGGATACCACGCCGAAGTACATATCGCTGCCGGGACTCGAGGTCGACTTCGAAAAACGGCGCGTGGTGGCGGGCGGCGAGCTGGTGCGTCTGACGCCCACCGAGTTCGACATTCTGCGCTACCTGGTTTCGCAGGCGAACAAGCCCGTTCCGCACCGGCGTTTGTTGCAGGCGATCTGGGGGCCCGAATACAGCGATCAGATCGAATATTTGCGCGTATTCATTAACCAGTTGCGCAAGAAGATTGAACCGCCGGGCGCCAGGCCGACCTTCATCACAACAGAGACGCGAGTGGGCTACCGGTTCGTCATGGCGGGAGCCGGGGTTTCGGAGGAGCCGGCGCCGGTTTCCTGATGGACGCCGTAGGGCGTGTAAACTTGTAATTTCGGGCCGTGGCGCAGCCTGGCTAGCGCGCTTGCTTGGGGTGCAAGAGGTCCCGGGTTCAAATCCCGGCGGCCCGACCAAAGTCTTCAAAGACTTACAGCCAGAGACATCATCAAAACCTCACTCTGGAGTCCATTTCCGGACGCCGGTTGAAGGCTTATCGCGAACTCGCGAAAAACGTGCAGAAGCGCGCTCCGGGCAGGCCCCTCCTGGGACTTCGGCGTGCGCGATGCGCTGCACCAGGCGGCGGAAGTAGAATCATGCGATTTTGAGGTTCTCGGTCCGCATTCCTTCGGTCGCGCCAACATCACGTGGCGACAGCAGGTGGGCGGCAGCTCACCCGTCGCATCCAGGAAAAGCTTTCCGTCGCGGCGAAAAGGCCGAAGCTGAGGGTCGTCGCCCCGGCCTTGTGGCTCAAGTCACGCGGTCGGGAAGTGTTACGATTGCCTGAGCCGCGCGGTCAACACGAGGAAGGCAGGATCACGCCGCAAGGCTGAAGGTCACACCCGGAAGCGAATACTGTCAGCAGGGATCGGGAGGCTCATACACTTTGGACGCGCCACCAGACAGCTGATCCAACTCTTCCGGCGTCAGTTCCTTTTCGTCTCGCTCAGAAGCCTCTCGATCGTTCGTGTTCGCAGGTTGGTTCATTTCCGGCTCCTTTCTCGGCTACTATGTGAATCATCGGACGCCGTTATTTCAGGCGCTCACGCCGATTGCCCTTCATTCGAATTCCCCGGCGAGTTCCTCGCGGAGAGAATGCCCGACGCAAGCCCCTTTTGGAGTCCGACTGGAGTGCAAACCGCTATTTTCGATTAAGGAACGCCCGCCTTCTGCAAAGTTGCCCAGACTTGGCAGGTTCGGGGTGTATGGTTTCGAACCAGCTCAGCGCCACCTGGCCCGATCCGGCGCCCATGCCGGCCAGCACCACCGGCGCTGACCCTCTTTGCCGGCGCCTTCAATATCACGTCTTGTAGTTTCATCATCCGCTCCACTGCCGCGGCAGTTACCGATCCCGCGTTTGTCAAACCTCAGAATCGCCGCCACTTTGCTGAGCGGACACATCACGTGTGAACCCGACCGACCGAGTTACCGTTTTTGGTACCAGCCCACTGCGTCGCGATTGTATTGCACGTCGGTCAACCCGGCCTGGCGCATCGACCCCCCTTGAACCTCAGGCAGCCGGTCATTGGTCAGCAGGAGACCTCCATGCTTCAGCATGGCCCCGGCGTTCTCCAGCGCCAGCGACCGCTCAAAAGCGTCGTAATAGATAAAGACGTTGGTGCCCACCATCAGGTCGAATCGGTCCGCCTCGGCCAAAGGGATGCGTTCGAGAACGATATTGAGGTTCTCCGGCTGGCAGCGGAGCACCACGTCCGGACGGATTCGGATCGCTCGCGTTTCCAATCCCGGCCCGCCGTCTGCTATTTGAAAGGTCTCCGGGGGCCGGATCGGCGCAACTTCGGTTCCCACACGGTCGCCCAGCGAACGCCAGTAAGCGATCAGGTCGGCCGGCCAGGATCCCCCACCTGGCGCGGCAACTGGATGACATATCCGGTGTTCATCCTTGCGAGTACGCGCGCACGCTGAATGTGGTCGATCACGATGGAACTGATGTCGAAAATCGACAGGGATACGCCGCCGGCTCTCGCCAGCCCCAGCCGGACAAGCGAATCGTACAGCGCAAAGGGTTGCAAAGTCTGTTGGGGATAATAATCGTAGCTGGATCGCTCGTTCTTGTCGATAATGTCGAGGCCGGGCCCGATTACGGCGACGCGGGCCACCTGGCCTTCACGCAGCACACCGCGATTCTTCAGATCGCGCAAGGCCTGTTCGATGGAGAAATTGGGGAAAATGTTGGTGTCGAGCGAAACCCCGCGATCGCGGAATAGCCCTGGCCGCCAGTTGAAGATTGCCGCCGGGTCGGGAGATGCATCCGGCTGGGTAAGGCGCCTCGCTTCCTCGGCGCGCTTCGCCAGGGCGCCCATCTCCTGAATGACCCGCAGGACATTGTTGTAGATGAAAACGCCTGTCTCGCCGGGAGCGCTCGGGTCGATTCCCTGGCTTCGCAGGAGACCACTCAGAAAGGTGAGACGCTCGTTGTCGCCCGGGCTCCGCAGTCCCGCAACCAGGTCGTCCACCCGCGCCCGCAGGATCCCCGCCCTCGAAGCCTCCGTGAAGGCTTCGATCTTGATCCGCGGCTGCTTCGTGAAGGAGGTCCCGTAGAACAGAAGGTTTACCATCGAATCCAGATCGCCCTGCCGAAGACGCGCGCGAATGGCTTTGTCCTGCTGCTGAGTCCAGGCATGCCACCTGGCCTCAGTTGGGTTTCGGAGCTCGGCAGGCAGGTCGCCTGTCTGATTCAGAATCGGTTTCGCGTTCGCCCAGGAGATAAAGGCCCGGTCGGCCGCGAGCACGCAAATCGCACCGGCGCAGAAGAGCGGAACGATTAACGAGATGCGAGAGAGCGGCATTTCTAATTCCGCGTTATTTAAGCGGCGCCTTGAGCGCGCCAGACGTCTCCAGTCTCTGCTGCGCCTCTCGTATTCCCTTTTCGGCTGCCCGCCGAAACCACGCTTCTGCCTCGGCCCCATTCTTTGGCACGCCCTCGCCGTCGGCCAGCATCCGCCCCAGATCGTACTCCGCGGCTGGATATCCCTGCTCGGCGGCTTTCCGATACCAATACACAGCCTTTGGCTCGTTTTTCATGCCACCCCAGCCATGCTCCCAGGTCATCCCGAGCACATGTTGGGCCGACGGCAACCCTGTGTCGGCTACGCTCCTTAGCGCGTCCTGAGCCTGCGGAACCCCTGATTCGGCCGCTTTGCGATACCATTCCACCGCCTGCTCCAGATCGCGCGGCACGCCCATTCCGGACGCGCAAAGCACCCCCATGTTGAATTCCGCGGGAGGGTAATCCTGGTCCGCGGATTTGCGGAACCAGGTCACCGCTTTCGCGAGATCGCCGGGTACGCCCTGACCGTCCGAATACATCAATCCAATAGTGAACTGCGCCGCGGGGTATCCCTGGTCCGCCGCCTTCGCGAACCACGTCAGCGCCTCGTGGAAGTCCTGAGCGACACCCTGCCCGTCGCGATAGGATACGCCCAGATTGTATTGCGCTTCCACGTATCCCTGATCTGCCGCCTTACGGAACCATTTCGCCGCTTCCGCATAATCTTTGGCAACGCCCTGGCCGAAGACATACATGGTTCCCAGGTTGAATTGCGCGCCCACGACACCCTGCTCGGCCGCCTGGCGATACCAGTTCGCCGCCTCGGTATAGTCTTGCGGGATCCCCTGACCGATGGCCATCATCTGTGCGAGCCGATATTGAGCTTCGCCGAATCCCCGCTCCGCGGCTTTGCGAAACCATTTGGCGGCCTCAACGTAATCCTGCGGAACCCCGCTTCCATACCAATACGCGGTCCCGCGATTGTACTGAGCCCGGGGATCCTCGTCCGGCTGTGCGGCCAATATGGAGCAAGTCGACACAATGGCGAGCGATACGCAGAAACGGGCGACCAGGCCACGCGAATAATCGAATGCGCTCCCTCGTTCCACGGTGGCCCCCCACGGTGGCCAAAGATATCACATCGAGGTTTAAGCCTGGTTTAAGCCTGACTCAATCTTCAGGCGCGATCTTCAGGCGCCTGTCGCGGGTTCGCTTCCGAAGCGCTCAGGGTTGGGGACGACTTCGGCCTCTTTCACCGAGCCATGGACGGCGATGTTGTTGGTGACGCTTCGGTTGATCCGCTTTGCCATGAGGGGCGCGTGTGATCGGCGGGGATGCGTTTATGGAGACGACAAAACGTACTCCGGCGCGTTCTGTATTATGTACGGACGGGAGTCGTGTTCGATGTCAAACTCAGTTCCGCAGAAATTTGTCAGTCCCATGATTGACCGGAGAAAGTGGTTCTTCGGCGCGGCAGCCTTTGCTGCCGGGTCGGTGTTCGTTGGGCGGGGATCCGCTCAGGACAAGCTGCTCCCGCTGAAGACATCCGGACTCGATCACCTTTCCATAACGGTACCGGACTCGCAACAGGCGGCGACGTTTTACGCACGCATTTTCGATCCTCAGATATTTCACGAGCGAACCGGCGTCCAGCGTTACTACGTCCGGCTGGGCAAGGCCTACATTGCGTTCGGCCCGAAGGCGGAGGTTATGCCGTACATCGACCACATCGCCGTCGGCGTGATCGATTTTGTCGAGGCCGACTTTGGCAAACCGGAAATCAAGGCGCAAATCACCGCGGCGGGGCTTGCGGCGCCGCCCGGCGTGCTTCCGATGCTGTCCGATCCCGATCGCCTTCGTCTGCAGCTCGTCAATTCGACCCATGGCCTTTTCGATACGATTATGCCGGGCGGGCGCGTGAGCACGGAGCCCGCGGCTCTGACGCCGATCGGGCTCGACCACATCGTGATCTCCGTGACGGACGTCGACCGCTCGGCAGCGCATTATCGCAAAATATTCGGAGCCGAGGAGTTGCGCGAGCGAAATGGGCGAGTGTGGTTCAGGCTGGCGGAAACGAAACTGGGTCTGGAAGCTGTGCTTGCGGGAGAGAACCCACGCTTTTCGCATGTCTGCGTCAAGGTTGCGGGTTTCGACCGCGCCGCCGCGACCTCGCGGCTTCAGGCGCTCGGGGTGAAAGTCGAACCCGGCGCGGAAAAGGGCACACTTCGGTTTCGTGACCTGCACAATCTGCCTGTGGAGATTATCGGGGGCCAGGGTTGAGTTTTCGAGTCAGCGTCGCTATCGCTTCCCCACGCACATCGGTCCCTCGATAGACAATCGATTTTCCAAAAGCAGGACGCGCATCTCCAGCACCGTCCGTGTCAGGCTACCTTCGAATAATCCAGCAGTAACTGGCCCGTGCTGTCTCCGACCTTTTCGATCGGCAAACCCACACTGTCCAGTATGGTCACCAGGAGGTTCGCCATGTGCGTGTCGGGCTTGTAGTCGAAATGATAACCGGTCTGGAATTTCCCGTTCAGCTTGCCGGCCATAAGCGCAGGAAGATCGGAATGCCGGTGCAGGTTGCCGTTACCCATTCCGCTGCCATAAAGAATCAGGCTGTGGTCGAGCAGGGAACCGTCGCCGTCGGGGGTGGCTTGCATCTTTTCCAGAAACCTGGCGAACAACTGAACGTGGTAAGTGTCGATCTTTGCCTTCTGAGCCATCACCTGCGGGTCGTCCCGGTGATGCGAAATGATGTGGTGGTTTCCAGGCACACCAATGTTCGGATAGCTTCGGCCGCTCAGTTCGCGCGCCATGATCAATGAGAAGACACGCGTCACATCGGCCCGGAAAGCCGCAAGCTGCAGGTCCAACATCAGGTCGCAGTGTTCTTCGAAGCTGGGGGGAATTCCGATGGGCTGGTCGGGCAGTTCCAGAGAACGCTGCGCGCGTGACTCGGCACTCTGGATTCGCTGCTCCACATCGCGCACGGAGTCCAGATATTCGTTCAGCTTTGAGGTGTCCGCCTGACCCAGTCGCGCGGTGATCTGGCTGGTTTCCTCGAGAACCGAATCGAGTATGCTGCCGGAAGTGCGGATACGGGCCTGTCTCTGCTCCGCGCTGCCGCCGTCGCCAAAGAACCGCTCGAACACGACGCGCGGCTGAATCTCCGGCGTGTTCGGCGATGTTTCGCTCCGCCAGGAAACCGTGTTGACGTAGAAGCAGTCGCCGGAATCGCACGCGCCCTGCGATGCGGCGTCCGTGGTCATCTCCATCGACGGCACCTGCGTGTCGCGCCCGAGGTGTTTCGCGGCAATCTGGTCGATCGACGGCGCGAGGCGAATTTCCGCGCCGGGGCGGGTGCGGTCATAAGCGTGAACGCCGGTGAGCCACGCGGCGGCCGCGCGATTGTGGTCACCGCTGCCGTCGCCCTTGGTGTCGGCTTCAAGATGCGAAAGATTGGTCAAAACGCTGATCTGATCCCGCACCTTCGCGAGCGGCAGGAGGTTGGGCGACAGATCGAAATCTTTCCCGGTCTTTGCGGGCTTCCACTGGGAGAAGATGATGCCGTGCGACACGTACACGAAGCCGAGACGCGGCGGCGCCTTCAGCGTCTGCGCGGAAAGAGCCGGCTGCATCGCATCCAGAAAAGGCAGCGCGATGCCCGCGCCCAACCCTTTGAGCATTGTCCGGCGCCGCAGGTGTTTCTTTGTCACGAAGTTCATGGCTTCTCTCCCGTTCTCTGGTCCCGTCCTCTATTCTCGCGCGCCGCTCCGGCGGCCAGCCGTGATCCTCGTCTGAAAAGGTGCGCTGTTCACAACCCCCAGCACCTGCGAAGCGAACGTATAGTTCCGCCCCGCGGATTCCCGCACGATGGCCCGGATAGCCGGTTGATCGTAATATTGCACGTTGCGGCCGACGGCGTACATCAGCAGCTTGCTGGTCATCGCTTCCACGAAAAGATCGGGGTTCCGCAGCACGAACTGCCGGACGCCTTCAGCGCCGCTGAGCCGTGTGCCGTCCGGCAGCGAACTAGCGACATCGATCGGTTTGCCGCCGTCTTCGTCGCGCCAGCGGCCTACGGCGTCGAAGTTTTCCAGTGCAAATCCTATCGGGTCCATGCGCGCGTGGCATGATGCGCATGCCGGATCGGCACGGTGCCGCAGCATGGCTTCGCGCATCGAAAGCGCCTGCCCGGAACCGTTTTCGGTTTTCAGCGCGGGAACATTCGCGGGTGGCGGGGGCGGCGGCGTGTTGAGCAGGTTCTGCAGAACGTATTTGCCGCGCAGCACGACTGAAGTCCGGGTGGAGTACGCCGTCGCCGCAAGGATGCTGCCCTGCCCGAGCAGGCCGGCACGCGGACTCCCTGACGGTAATATCACCTTGCGAAAGTGACTGCCGGTTACATTCGGAATTCCGTAATGCTTTGCGAGCCGCTCGTTCAGAAAAGTGTAGTTCGCGGTGAGCAGTTCGAGCACGCTGCGGTTCTGGCGCAGGATGCTGTCGAGAAACAGCTCGGTCTCGCGCACGAAGGCGGAGCGCAGTCCTTCGTCAAACTCGCGGAACAGAAAGAGATCGGGTTCTTTACTTTCCACGTCGTGCAGGAATAACCATTGCGCGGCGAAGTTGGTGACGAGGGATTCGGCGCGCGGATCGGCGAGCATGCGGTTCACCTGCCGGCGCAGCACCTCCGGCCGGCGCAAAGTTCCGCTGGCCGCGACGTTCAGGAGTTCATCATCCGGAATGCTGCTCCAAAGGAAGAACGAAAGCCGTGAGGCGAGCTCCGAATCGCTGATGCGATAAGATATGCCGGGCGCCGCGCCAGCGGGCTCCGCTTCGATGCGAAACAGGAACTGAGGACTCACGAGCATCCGTTCGAGCGCGCGTTCGATGCCGAGGTCGAAATCGCGCTCCGCGCGGCCCGCTGCGTAAAACTTCATGACCGGCGCCAGGTCGTTATCGGTTATATTGCGGCGGTAAGCGCGCCGCATCAGCGCGGCGACGATTTGTTTCGCGCAGGCAGGTTCTTCGGCCGCGGTGCGCGGCCGGCAGATAAAAATACGGCGTCGCGAGGGTGTGTTGCCGGGTCCGGTTGCCTGGTACGGGCCTGTGATGGCGACGCTCACGACGGCGGGCAAGGCTCCCCGCGAGCGAGCCGGCGGCCTCAACGCCGATTCGGCGAGGGCCGCGCTGCGCTCCAGAAACGTTACGTCGACGGTCCGCGGTCCGGCGCCGACCGTAAACCGGAATGTCTGGTCGGGACCGGCCGGCTCGTCATTGGCGTTTCGCGCGAGACGGCTCACGGCTACAAGCCCTTTCCGTTCCCCATCGATGCTGATCTCCAGTTCGTGCGGATCGCGCTCGAGACCGGATGTCACGATCTGAAATTCGTATTCTCCATCGAGCGGGAAGTAGCTGTGGATGGCGAGTCCTCCGCGCGTGCCGAAAGGCAGTTCCTCAGCGCGCGCATCCTGAGGCCGGCGGATCGGAGCGAGATGGATGTTCTCGAGTTTTCCGATGTCCGGGTCGCCGACCGCGAGACGGCTGATCTTGCGCGCAGCGTCGAGATAGCGCTCCATGGAGACGGGCGAAACGAAGAGCGTATCGGCGAGATTGTCGAAACCGCTGCTTACGTTATCCGAGGGCAGCAGCGTCGTATAGTCCATCTCTTTCGGGAGATCGTTCAGAGCGAGAAGATCGCGAACAGCGTTGGCGTATTCGGTTCGTGTGAGCCGATGTACCGGCAAAACCTCGCCGGGGTCGGGGTGGGCGGCAGCATTCGCCGCAAGCGCCTGCATCAGATATTCGGACACGCGCTTGTATACGGCCGGATCCGGCCGGGGGACACCGACAGGAGGCATCGTTTCTGCGCGCAGCTTGCCCAATACCGCTTCCCAGGTTTCAGCGCTCGTCTCCATCCGATCCAGACGCGAGGGATCGATGACCAAACCGGCTGTCTTGAGCTGCGAGTTGTGACATGTGACGCAATATTTACTCAGCGTTGCCGCCGCCTCGGCACGGGCATCCGGACCCTGCGCGAACCCGCTGCATGCGAAACAAAGCGGCAGGAGACACAGGGTTGCGGGTTTAAGGAGGCCGCTCCGGCGCCGGAGCATCCGGGATGTCCGAATCATCGCCAACCATAATATAGTTAAATTCGAGTTCGAGGAGGGCGTATGCACAGGACAAGTCGACTGCATATCACGAGCCGGGCCTTGGTGCCGTTTCTGGTCGGCGCCATTCTGGCGGCTGCCATCGCCACACAAGGCTACGCGGGCGCACCCGATTCGCGCCTGTTCGATGCGGTCAAGTCGGGCGACGCCGAGTCGGTCCCGTTACTTGTCAAGGCGGGCGCCGACGTGAACGCTCCTGGCTCGGATGGCGCCACTCCACTTCACTGGGCGGTGCATCTCGAGAACCTCGAAATCGCCGATCTTCTGCTGGGCGCCGGCGCAAACCCGAATGCCCTCTCGCGCTACCGCATGACACCGCTGAATGTGGCGGCCGAGACGGGCAACGCCGCTGTTCTGGAGCGGTTGCTCAAAGCGGGCGCCGATGCCAACGGCGTTTCCGAAGAAAACCAGACTGCTCTCATGACAGCGGCACGCAACGGCAAAACCGATGCGGTTCGAACCCTGTTGCGCTACGGGGCGAAGGTGAATGCGGCGGAGGGGTTTCGGGGACAGACTCCGCTGATGTTTGCGGCGGGCGAAGGCAATACTTCCGCGGTGGAAATGCTGATTGAATTCGGCGCCAATATCAAAGCCCGCTCGAAAGCCGGGTCCACGGCCCTGCTGCTTGCCGTGCGCAACAACCGCTATGACACGGTGAAGTTCCTGTTGCAACACGGAGCCGATGTGAACGACGCGATTCCGGGGGTGAACGGCGGGCCTGCGACCGCTGCAATCAATATGGCCGTGTTGAATGCCGATTTCGATCTGGCGGCGCTGTTGCTCGATTCCGGCGCCAACCCCAACGTTCGCGACCCCCGCGGCTATCCTCTCCACGTGGTCGTGTGGCTGCATAAGCCGGGCGCTCCACCGGATTTCGCCATGTCCGGCGTCGACCCTCAGCCGGTTGCGCGTCCATCGGGCCGCCTGAGCCATGTGGACATGCTCAGGAAGTTGCTCGAAAAGGGCGCTGATCCCAATGTGACGGTGGTGGCTCAGGAAGGCCGCTTCACGCCTGCCGGCGGTCTGGCGCGTAATCCACCCGAGCTTGCGATCGGCCGCCATTACCTGACCTATATGGGTGCAACCCCGTTCTACCTTGCCGCACGCAATGGAGACGCCGAGATGATGCGCATTCTGGCGGCAGCCGGAGCCAACCCGAAAACCCCCACCCGATATGGGGTCACGCCGCTGATGGGCGCTGCCTGTCTCGATTATTACGAAGGCGAAACGGCGGGTCCCTTTTCAGGCGTCTCCGAGGCCGAGCGGCTGGAGGCGGTGAAGCTGGCGATCAAACTGGGCAATGACGTGAACGCACGCACTCATTTCGGCAACTACCCGATGACAGGCACCCCGGAAGTCACGTTGTTGCGATATCCCGACAACATAAAAGACATTCTCGACCTCGGTGTTGGCGACATGCGCTTCGACGGGATGACTGCGCTGCACGGCGCGGTGATTTGCAATCAACCGTCGATCGTCCAATATCTGATTGAGCAGGGCGCTCAGGTGGATGCGAAGAACCGGCTGGGCTGGACTCCGCTGATGGTGGCGGAGGGCATCTACATCGCCAATAACAAGAAGGAATTTCCGGCCGCGGCGGAAATTCTGCGCAAGGCGCTTGCCGCGCAAGGTTTGCGGGCCGAAAAGTAAAACTAGCCCAGGCAGTGCAGCCTGCGGGGCGAACCTGAGCAGCAGCCGTCTCATTTTCGCAGGATCTCCGGGTCATAAAGCACCCAGGGCGAGTCTGGAAATATTTCGGCGGATGGTTCAGTTCGCGGCGTCAGTTCTAGCGGCGTGACCCAGTCGGGTCTCCGCCGGGCATTTGCGAGACTGCGTTCGGAGCGCGCCGCACGGGCGCAGCGGGCCAACGCAACCTAAAAGCCACAATGCTAGCGCTTGGAACCGCTGGCTTGGTAAGGAACCTGAAATGTGAACGTCCGCGCCTGCCCGTTATTCGGGGTCGAATTTGCCCAGTTTTTCGTGCGGTAACAAACCCTCCAGTGGTTACCCTTATCGAAAGCCTCCCACTTATCGAACCGAGCATATCCACCCGGGACGATAGACTGCTTCACGTGGCGTTCGTCAGGGACCTTGCCAGCCGGAAGGTCTGCGCAAATCCGCATACAATTCACCGTCAATGTCACGGTGCGGCACACAGGATCAGTGTCCGTGGTAGGGAACTGGGGGCCCAGATACTGTTTTAAGCCATGCCCTGCAATGAATGCGAACGGCTCCGTTCGATGGCTGGCCGGCTCCTTGAAGAATGGGCAGAAACAGCTGATGCAGCCCGTTACGGAATGTTGATGAAGGCCGACAGCGAGGCGCGCCTTGAGTGCGATCTGGCGCGATTGATCTTTGAGAAGCATAAGCTGGCCCAAAGGCCAACTGACGCGGATGCGATGTCCCCGCTGGGTTCGTTCCGTGGTACCCTGCGTCCCATGAAAACAGATTTCTACACGAAAGCAGTCCTTACCGCCATCGCCCTATTGCTGGCGATGGTTCTTCTATGGAACACGACGCCACGAACTGTAAAGGCCCAAACGCGGCTGGTCGACGAAAGTCTTGTAACAAATGCGGCAGCTTGTGTAGGTCAGCCAGAGAACGCAGGCCCTTCCGCTGTACCCGTTTTCGCGTGCACGGCGGATCTTGATGGAACGGGCGGACATGAAATGATAGTTGGATATGTTGGCACCGGAACCGGGACTGCCCTTTACAAGGTCGCCATCGTAAATGCGAACGGAACAGTTCGCGCCTCTGTGCCGCTCGACTAACTGAGTTCTCGCCGCACCGGATCTTGTCCACGCCGTTGCGAATTGGGGTAATTTCGATGGGTGCGTTTGCGCCGACGCAACGATGCGCGAGACCGACATAGCCGAGATAAGGAAGTGCTTGCCGATGGCTCTCATTCCGATGCCCTGCTGGTGCATCTGCCGGATCTTGTCGCGGTTGAGGATCTTTTTGGGCCTTCCGATGTGCTTGCCTTCCCGTCGCGCGCGCTGCATACCGGCTTTGGTCCGTTCGCCAATGCGGTTCCGTTCTTGCTCGGCAATCCACACGGCGATTGCGATCATTAGCTCCCCGCAGGCTCCCGTCGTGCGGAAGTGGGCGTGCCAAACCTTTCCCTCGCCCGTCAAGGCGTCTCGTACATATGCAACAGAAGTCAGGTATCCACGTGCCTCATTTTGTGTTTCAGGCCAACCAAGACGCCCCATCCAGCCGGGCCGGCCCCCGCACGCGACGCGTCTCGCGCCGGTGAAACCGCCGCGCGCCCATAGGACAACCGTGTCGTCATTACTCGCCATCCAGGCGCTCATCGCCGTGGAATCCGTCTACCTGCGGGCTGGCATAGGCTTCAGACATGTACTAGAATTAACCGAATAATTCTCTCCATCGAAAAGAGAATTCGCGAAAGCCATAAGGAGGATTTATGTTGCGCCTTGCCACTCTTCTATCGATCGCCCTTGCCGCTCAGGCCGGGCCTTACCTTTTCATTTCGAGCGGAAACTCGACAGTGTCCGTGTACAACGCTTCGAATCAGGAGACGCTGGCGATTGCGTTCGACGGAAACCCTTCGGCGGTTGTCTTTACACCGGATGGATCGCATGCCTTTGTTTCAACCGGGACGAGCGTCGGAACGGGAGCGATCTATACGGTGGATCCGGCATCTCATGCGGTCACGGGTACGCTGCCCGCCTCGGCGGGGGCTGTGGTGCTCCGAGTGTCCGGGGATGGGAAGTATCTTTATGCGGCGCAGTCGAATGGTGCGTTTCCGTATTTCTCGATCTCGACTTATGACATAGCTCATGGCATCCGGGTAAGCCACATGACGATTCCGACCCTGGGTGGCTACAACTACGCGATCACTGACCTCGCGGCTTCGCAGGATGGCAGCGTGCTCGCGCTCGGCCTCCTGCAAAACCCTTGTGAGGAAGCGTGTCCCTCCGGGCCTGCCGCGATCATCGTACAGATCAATGGAACGCTGGATCTGGAGACACGCAGGATCTATCCCCCGGTCGTCTCGACGCTGGCGATTTCGCCGGACGATTCGACGATCTATGCGGCAGGCGGTTCCTTCATCAATCTCTACTCGACCCAAAACGGCAACCTGCTCTCGACCGCCAACGTTCCCGCGACGGCGCTGGCCCTCATCGGGACCACGCTTTATGCAGGCGCCGGCGGGCAAAGCGGCACTGGCGTCCTGACGGCTCTGCAGACCCCCGGGGGACAGGTCCTGCAGACGACGACAGTTCCGTTCGGAGTCTGTGCGATCGGCGGAGATGCTTCGGGCGCAAGTCTCTACACAGGCAGGCTGCGCACTGGGGGGAAGCTCGCCGTACAAGGCCGCTTCGATCTCTCCGGGGTCGCTGACTCCCGGCACTCCGTTTCGTCTGAACGGCAGCCCTGCGGGGCTCGCGGTATCGGGCCCGGGCGGTGAGTTATGGGTTGCGATCGCGTCAGCCGACCAGGTGCAGTCTTTCAATACCGCCACAAACACAGTGGCCGGGGGAGCGGAAGCGGATGCCGCGCCGTTCTTCTCGGCAGTTCTGCCGGATGGAAGCAAGGTTTATACCGTGTCTTACCCATCAGCTGACGTGTCGGTTTTCGACGGAACGACTTTTGTCCGTTCCAGCGTGATCCCGACGGGAAACGGCGGCTCGGTAGGCTTTGGCGCGGTATCTCCGGACGGTAACGAAGTCTATATGGTGGCCGGTGGGTTGCAGGAAATCGATACTTCGACGGATACCATCGCCACAACGATTGCGACCACGGGAGGAGTTCAGGCCGTCGCCGTGTCCGACGATTCGCAGACGGTCTACACGCTCGAATATGCCGGGCAGTCGGTTGCGGTCAATGCCTATTTGGCAACCGGAGCAGCAACGGCGAGCCTGGTCCTCAGTTCAAACGGCGACTTTTTTCCAACCGGGATACTGATCTCGCCGACCGATAATCAGATGTTCGTCGTTTCACCAACAAGCCTGATATTCATTGGGGCTTCACCGCTCCAGGTCATGAAGACGGTTCAGCAGGGTTGCTATGACGGAACTGTCTCCCCGGATGGGACTGCGTTCTACTGTCTTGCTTTCCCGACGACGACGGGCGCCAACGTCGACGTGCTCGTATATTCGACCAGTACCGGCATGCTGGATGCAACGTTTTCAACCGGTTATTTCGCGCCCGAGGGCTATATCGCGATTTCGCCGACGGGCAGCCCGCTGTACGTCTCGCTGGCTGTCCCTTCGACGGGCAACATTCTGTTGTCGATGAACGCTTCGACGGGGTTGGTTAAGAAGGAGCCGACGTCCGCGTTCGGGCCGCTGGCAATTCAGACACAGCCATAACGCACCCATTCCGTTCCGCATTCTGACACGGGCGCAATCCAGCGTGGCCTCGCGGCTGCTCAGGGGCGCCACGTTTTGGATCGACAGGTTTGCGTTTACCGGCTTCCTGAAACCGGCGCGGCGCATCCCCCGGAGTGCCAGCGCAATAACTGCCGAGCCGGCGAACACCCGCAGCTTTTTCTATACAATCGACCCGGCAAATTTCTCGAGTTCATTGAGGAGAAGTGGCGCTGACCGGGGCCCCGACAAAGTAAGTGTTCGCCGCTGCCCCAGGGAACACCACCAGAGGCGAACCGTTCGGGCCAGCGACGACCGCGAACTGACAGTAGATAAAATTCGACTCTGCGACTGGTTTGATCGGCACATTCCAAAGCATAAATGGAGTGGTTCCCAGATCCAGGGCCAGGGCAAAGGAAGGGCCGGTGCCTTTGGTCGTACCCGCGATCAGGGTGCCAAGCCCCAACAGCATCACGGGATCGCCGGTGCCGGGATTGATTGAGGCCATCATAAGAGCTGTGCTGGGCAGGCAATTCAAGCGATTGGAGCAAAATGAATTCATGTCGATGGATTGCAAAGTGGCCCCTGTATCTGCGTCAACGCGCCGCATGGTAGATTGGCTGGCCACATAGAACCAGAGTCCGCCGCGCGGATCGGGAAGAGGAGAGGTCAGAATCGCGGGAGTTGGCGCATCGTGGCCCGACACCAGCTGATCTGCCCAGAGCAACGACGCCGATGTGCCCAAATCCTGCAGGGCGAACAAAACAGGTACGCCGGCAGGGCCAGGGAGAAGGCTCGACCCGTCGAAGTAGATGACGCCCCCCAGGAAGACAGGGCTCGCGCCGCTGGGTCCACCAAAAGCGAACGTCCAGGCTATATCGAGCGGCGAGGCGGCGGCGGGGTCCACATCGATGGCCACGAGCCGGCCGAAACTCTCCGCATTGTCTGCGGACATGGAAACGTAAACACGGTTCCCGTTGACCGAGGGAGTATTTATCGTTTCGTAACTGAGACCGTCAAACCGGACGCTGAGGGTTCCCACAGGGGCGCCGGTGGCAACGGAGTAAGAAGAAATGATGCCGCCGAGGGTCGCCAGTACTATCACGCCGTTGGCGGTAATTACGGGGCTGATCGGTGTGCCTGTGCCCTGAATGGCTGTCTGCCAGAGGATAGTTCCGTTGGGGGCGTAACGCACTAACGTTTTGTCGTCGGCGACAATTACCTCCCCGTCGGCGGAGACGAGCGGAGCGGAAGCATAGGTTTGATCGTCGAGGAGCGTTCCCGAATCGAAAATCCTGTTGCCGCTCGAATCATAGACAACCATGGCGGCGACATTTGAATAGTAGCTGCACGCGACCACCTGGTAGTTCGACGAGCAGCCGAGTCCCGTCGAAGCGCCCGGGCTATTTTGCTCAAAGACCACCCCGGTGGTCGCAGCAAGGGGGGCCGCAACCTGCAGAGCGCCGCTCAGGTGCTGGTCGCAGTGAGCCTGCCAACAGCCCTGCGTTGCGAGGACAAAAGGACTTTGAGCTTCTGACGGCGCGGCAACGATAAAGAGGAAAAGCAAATTCGCCGAGACAACAACAGCGCGGTTGATGTTCACCATGGCGTTAGGCCAAGCAAACCGGTCGCCAGCGTTTGTTACATTCCAGAATCGGAGTTTAAAGGCAGGCACCGCCGAGCCTGTCACCCAAGACCGGGCGATCCGCTACCAGCTGGCCGGGGACAAAAGCCAATCCGCTCATTCCCGCTTGAGGCCATTTCGGTCAATTCGCGAACCCCGTAATCCCGCTACACGCCCTTCAGTGCGCTCTTTATAATGAGAGCTGGGTTTTCTTGCCCGACGGGGAGGCCTCGATGGATCGACGAGAGTTCTCGCAACGGCTCGGTTTCGGTGTTGTAGGTTCCGGCGCGCTGGCCGCCGTTGCGCGAGCCGCCACCTCGGCGACCGAGAAGAAACAATGGGCGCATCAGCACCTGAAGGGCATGGAAAACGTCCTGATGCCTTCGTTCTCGCCGGATTTCAAGGAACTGGATGAGGCCGGCATCCGCCACGACGTGCGGCAGAGCATCAGGCACGGCTTTTGCTCTTCCACGGTCTCCGCTACCGGAGCGAATGCGGAACAGCGGAAGCGCCTGATGGAAATCGTCCGCGATGAATCGCAGGGCAAGATTCTCACCTCGCTGATCGTCGGCGGCTCCGCGGAGTCAGCCATCGAATCCCTCAGCTGGGCGGAGAAGATGGGCTGTAGCCATGCGATGTTGATGTTCCCCGGCAATCTGCAGCCGCAGTCCGAAGACGAGGTTTACGCCCATTTCAGGAAGATCATCGATTCCACCTCGCTGGCAATCCTCCTTTATGGCTCCGATGTCGCGGCGCTGCGTCGTTTTCATCCCAGTGGAATTCCGATCGGCGTGTTTGATCGTCTCGCCGATGTGCCCAACGTAGTGGGGATGAAGCTGACCCAGCCGATGAACGCGGCCACGGCTTACGAGCTTTGCGATCGACTCTCCAGCCGGCTGATACTGGGGCCGGTGAATCTTGATCTGGTGCCGGTACTCGGTAAGACCTATCCCAACATTCAGTGGAGCGGCGAATGGATCGTGGAAGCAGTTCAATCGCCGGAGAAACCGTATGCAGTCGAGTTTATAGAGCTGGCCGGCCAGCGCCGCATGAACGAAGCCATGAAGGTGTACTGGCGAATGCAGCCGCTGGTTGAGGCTATCTACGAATTGCAAGCGCCTCTTCTGCTGCATGGCAGCCATCCCTGGGCACATATGAAGTACCATCAGTGGTGCACCGGTGGAAACGGCGGCCTTCTGCCGCTGAAGCCGGCTGAATATCTACCCGTCCTCGATGCCCGAGGAAGGGATCGGATCCGGAGTGCCTACAGGAAGGCCGGCATCACAACCGTGGACCGGCCCGAGGAGGAGTTCATTGTGGGCAAAATGAACTATGCCAGGGGCATTCGCGCCGCCGACCTCGCTTCCATACGTGTCTATGCTTAGGTGACGAGAAAAGGCGGCATGACAGCAGTTAAAAGATGAATCGGGCTACCAGCTGTCCAGTGCGCGGCTGTGCACCCGTTCCGTTAAAGCTGTTGACGAAGCCATAGCCTCCCGACAACGCTCCGCCGGTCGACCCCGGGGTCGGGAACGGGTTGAGATACGCTGCCGCCGTAGCCGTACCGGTCCCATTACCGGTCAACGGTATGGAGTAGAACACGCGATTGAAGATGTTCTGGAACTCGGCCCGGATCTGCAGTTGGTATTTCTCCTTGATCCGGAAGGTTCGCGCCACGCTGAGAGATTCGGCCGGCTGGCGCTGCCACCGGTTTTGGTTGTAGTAAGGAGCGGAGACCCCATACTGTGCCGGACCCGGTTCCGTCCACGCATTCGGGTTCAGCACCAGTTGTGTGGTCGGGTTGAAGTGCGAGTTCGGATTCACCAGGAAGAACGGCTGGCCCGGAACGTAGTTTTCGACGCCCTCGGGTGCACCGAATACGGCCGGGTTGTCTTGCGTGCCGACGCCCAGCTGATAGAGGAAGTTGTTATTGGCGCTCGGCGTTTCCAGCATGACCCCGCTCTGATAGCGCAGCACGCCGCCGAAAGTCCAATCGCGCGCAAGCCACTGCATCGCCCTTGCACCCACGCTATCGCCGCCGAATGTTGTCTTTGGCGTCAGGTAGGTGAACGTGACCAGCAGCACCTCCGGGATATCGAGACCGGCAAGCTGCTTGTTCTGCATCCGGTTATTCACGTCGTTGATAACCACCTGGCCGGCTGTGAAATAAGGCGTCGAGGAGTCGGCGCCCAGGGTCTCTTCCTTCTGGAACGTATAGGCCCCCTGCACGCTCAACCCCCGCGAATAACGCTTGGTCAGCTTCACCTGAAGCGAATCGTACCAGGTATCGCCGAGCGGCGGGCCGAGGAAGGGAGGAACACCGATCCACTGCGGATGCGGCCGTAGCGCCTGGTTCAGAGGTTCATACGACGGGAACCCCGGATATACATTATTCGGATTCGCCAGCGCCGGGAACGCCGCGATCACGGCAGCGCTGCTGATCGGCAGGGTCAGCAACGCCAGCTGAGAAGGATTGTTGACATTGATTCCGGTGGTGTTCCCGTATTCCCGCTCGGCCAGCAGCCCCTGCGGGGTGAGCCCGTTCTCGGCTTCCGGGTCGAGGTCCGGCGCTGTGAACCATGCGCCGCGGTTCCCTACGTAGGCGGCTTCCATCACCAGATTGGGGATGATCTCGCGCTGCAACCCGAGACTCCATTGGAAAATACGCGGCGGCCTTCCAGTGCCCTTGTCGATCGTAATGAACGGCGAATCGATCGGTTTGCAAGGCGTGGGGAAATTCGGCGCTGGACCGCAACCCGAGCTGGATGTCTGTGAAGGAAAAGCGGCCCCGCTGAGAGGAGCCGTGAGTGGCCCGTTACCGTAGATGTTGCCGGGAGCGAATGGATTTCCGTCCCGGAAGTAGATCGCGCCGGCGCCCGATCCGCCGATGGTTTGCCCGGTTCCCTCCGGCGCGGAAATCGCATAGAAGTCGGCATCGGTCGTCGACAACCCGGCATCGCCGCCGGCCGTCGCGTAAGCGATGCCCGCGCCCGCGCGGAAGACCGTTTTGGAGTCGATCTGGTACGCCACTCCAAGGCGCGGTCCAAACGCGAACGGATAGTTGTGATTGTACTGCTTCTGATAAACCACCAGACCATCCAGCGGGGTGCTGGAATCCGCTGGAATCAGGTTTGGATTCGGGTCCTGGAAGTTGGCGCTCTGCATGCGCCCGTACTCTTCCTCGAGCAACGTGGAATAATCCCATCGGAGACCCAACTCCAGGGTGAGTTTGCGGGTGACTTTCCAGTTATCCTGCATGAAGAAGCCCATCGCATGTTTACCCAGCCGCGTGTCGGTAATGGCGGAGACGTTGAGGTAATCCATCGATCCCAACAGGAAACTGGCATAGGGGTTTCCCGACGTGAAAATCGAGCTGGGTCCCAGGTTTGCCGCGCTGCTGGTATATTCCCAGGGATTTTGGGTTTCTTCGTAGCTGACGCCATAGAGAGCGTTGGCGCGGCTGGAACTCTGCGTGGGGAAACCTTCGACGACCATTTCCCCGCCCCATTTGAATGTATGGTTCCCCTTTACCCATGTCATGTTGGCGTTGGCGGTAGGCTTGTACTCCTTCGCATCCTGGTCCGCGGCGAAGCCGACGCCGGGCGTGGGAGCGAAGAACCCCGAACCCAGATTCATCCCACCCTCAAAAAAGCTGGACAAGCCGGAGACCTGCGGCATGATGTTGTTCGCCGGGAATTGTTGATTCGTCCCCCAACCGAGGATCTGGCCTGCGTTGAAGGACGGCGGGTATTCGTTCTGGTTCAGGTACAGCAGCCCGACGCCCAGATGCAGCAGCATGGTGGGCGTCAGAGTGTCGTCGAAATTCACCCGGACGGTTTGCGAAACCTGGTTCTGCGGCGTAGCCGATGACAGTTCTTCCGAAAACCCGTTGGCATTGGGCGAAAAGGTTCTCGTCTGGGAGTAATATCCGGACACTTTCATTTTCGTGCTGAGGTTCTGATCGATCTTGATCGAGGGAATCGTGGTGTGACGATAGTTGGCGTAGGCCGGCTGTATGGAGTTGTTTACCAGCCCGCCCTGCGTGGGTTGAATGAACAGAGACTGATAGCGCAGCGCCGACGCATCCATCCTGCTGAACGGAATCACGTTGTTCGGGAACGGGTTTTCGACGATGCCGGCGCCGTTCGCTCCGCTTACGTAGCGGGCAGTATTGGGATCGAACAACTGGCCCATCAGATCCACCCCTCCCGTGGGAGAGAGAGCGCCGAAACCCGCTGTAACATAGGGTCCCAACGGGTTCTCAATGTTACCCGGATTTGCCTGGCCGTTCGCGAGGGTCGGACCGAAGTTGGCATCGCACCCGCCGGAACCGCCCAGCGCCGTCGGGGCCGACGGGGTGCCGCAGGCCGCATTGCTTCCCGCCGTCCATTGCGGCAGGGGCGCGGTCGCAATCAGATTATTCGTCACCACGTTCTGCCGGAACTGCTCAAAGCTGAAGAAGAAGAACGTCCGGTCTTTCCCGTTGTACAGTTTCGGAATTCTGACCGGTCCGCCCAGCGTGAACCCATAGTCGTTCCGGCGCAGCGGGTTCCTCACGTGACCGGTGCCGTCCGTGTTGACGGTGAAAGGGAGCCCCGCGTTCAACGCCTCGTTCTGGAAATAGTCGTAGCCCGAGCCGTGGTACGTATTGGTGCCCGACTTCATCGTGTAGTTGATATATCCACCGCCGACCTGCCCGTACTCCGCCGCGAAATTGCTGGTCTGAACCGATACTTCCTGAATGGCGTCCACACTTTGCTGGACTGCCTGATTCTGCGTTTGCTGAAAGCCGTTGGTGGCGTCCTGCCCTTCCACGCGGATGGCCTGCGAACCCGACGGCAGGCCGTTGACGCGAATCTCATTGTCGGAAGAGAAAGTCGCGCCCGGCAGGGTGTTCAATACCGAAAGCGGGTCCCGAATGTTGCCGATACCCTCGCTGCCGCTGCCGTTCAACGTGAACAGAGGCAGGTCGTCCGCCTGGGCGTAATCGATCTGGTGGCTCAATTCACCGCTTTCCGTTTTCAGCAGTGGAGCTTCGGCGTTGACCGTGACGGTCTCGCTGGCAGCCCCCACTTCAAGAGTCGCGTCCACACGGATTGTCGCGGCCACCTGGACGGTGATGCCCGGCCGGGAATACTTCTTGAAACCCGCGGAATTTACCGATAACTCATAGACACCCGCCGGCAGATTGGCAAGCGTGTAATTGCCTGTGCCGGTACTGCCCACCGTATACAATTCGCCGGTGGCGGCGTTCCTGGCCTCGATCGAGGCGTTCGGGACAACGGCCCCCGCCGGGTCCAGAATCGTGCCTGTAATGGTGCCGCGATCGGTTTGCGCAAACGCGGCTGAAGCGAGAAGCAATACACCCAACGTGGAGACGAGTGTTCTCACGGACTGCACCCCCTCAGGATGAAATCAAATCGCCAATCCCCAAAAACCCGAACGACAATCGGACGGAGTCTATCGGAAGCGAATCCCGGAGACAAACCTCGGCTCGCAATTAGACGGCAATTTGACGCGAGTTGGATGCTGTTGGAACCGGCCGGGGGCCCCGGGATGGTTCCTGGAAATGCAGCGAATTAGTAGCGGCACGCGCTATAGAAGCTCAGACAAAGGCGTCGTCGATCCGGCCGCGTCTGGACCCTGCGGCCCGCTTATTCCTGCCTGAAAATGGATTTCGCGATCATACCGTGCACACCTTTCTTGCCATCCACCAGTTGGGTGATCTCAAAATCCGCGGCGATGCTGGATAGAACGTAGGCTTCCTGCCGGGAAAGTCCGCGCTCGGTCACGAGGAAATCCAGCATCTCGCGCACGGCAATTTGCGCGGCGACCGTAAGATCTTCGTCAGTCCCCATCACGATGTAGTGTGTCGGGGTTTCTGCTCTTGGCCATGTCAGATGGAGATCTTTCCGGACCACGAAGCGAAATGTGCCGTTCAGCGGCGTTTCCATGGCGGTGATATCCACCTCGCCGTCGCCCTGACCGGCGTGCCCGTCGCCCACCTGAAAGAGCGCGCCCTTGACATGCACGGGGATGAAGAGGGTCGAACCCGCAACCAGATTCCGGTTGTCGAGGTTGCCTGCATGGATGCCCGGGGGCGCGCTGCTGATGCGGCCGGCGGCCGGCGGTGGCGCTACACCCATACTGCCGAAAAACGGGCGCAGGGGTATCGAAATGCCGGGGGCGAAGAGCGCCAGCATGTGTTCGCGATCGAGCTTGATGATGCGTCCATAACTCTGCTTGAACTCGTCCTTCAGAAAACCTGAAGTGGGGCTGAAGCTGTTGTGAGCCCACGGCACCGGCATGGTGATTTTCTCGATCCGCACTTCGAGAACGTCTCCGGGTTCCGCACCCTCGATGAAAATCGGGCCCGTAAGAATATGTCCGCCGGGACCGCGATCGAGCGTCTTTTCGCTGATTGCCCGGGTGATCGCGCGGAGCGAATCCGGGATCTGGTCGGCGGGCACGTTGAGGCGTTCGAGCGCGGCAACGCTGGCTGTGCCGACCGTTTCAATCGTCACAGTGTCACCGGACTTGATGGTTAGCACCGGCCTGGATTCAGACCAGTAATTGCCGACGACGACGGTGGCGGGGCTTGCAGCCAGCTGAAATTCCCCGGCGGT
>CAWBIS010000235.1:0-51765 GCA_963788485.1 Terriglobia bacterium | reverse complement strand
TGAACGAAGTAGATGTATTGCTGGAGCTCGAGACCCGGATTAATTCGATCCTCCAGGCTCAATCACCCGAAGCCGGAACACGAAATTGAGGGCCGTTCAGCGGCTTTACAAATATACCCCCATGGGTATACGCTGGTGTGGACGGAGCCTCGTGCCGTCGCTCGCCTCTCGCGACAGCTCAAGCCGGAATTCCGATGTTCAATCGCCTGTACCAACTGACGCTTCTCGTGTGTCTCGCCGCTCCGCCGGCGTGGGCGCAGGACAACGGCGTCCCGGTCCCGGTGGATTACGAGCGCTGGAATCTTTACTATCAGGCGACGTCGATCGGCCAGTATCACGGCGGGTTTTACGCGCTCTACTCGGGCCCGTTGAGTCTTTCCAATAACCCTGAGCGCGACGTGTCGCTCACGACCACGCTGTTTTTCGGCTATCGCATTACGCGGAACACGCAGTTCTATTTCGATCCCGAGATCGCCGGTGGCCGCGGTTTCAGCAACGTGGACGGCCTGGCAAATCCGACCAATGGCGAGTTGCCGAGGGTCGCCAGCGCCACGCCGAAGCCTTATCTCGCCCGCCTTTACGTCACCCACGATTTTGCTTTCGGCAGCGAGACCGAGCCCGTCGACAGCGACGAAAATCAACTCTCCGGCGCGCGACCCATGACCCGTTACACCATTGTCGCGGGACGCTTTTCGATGACGGATTTTTTCGACAACAACACCTACACGCACGATCCCCGGACTCAGTTCATGGGCTGGGCGGTGATGTACAACGGCGCGTGGGATTATCCGGCCGATACGCGCGGCTACACGTGGGGATGGGTGCACGAGTTCCATACGCGTTACTGGTCGCTACGGTATGCGAGCGCGGCGATGTCGAAAGTTGCCAATGGCGCGCGCTTCGATCGCCGCTTATTCGTCGACCGGGGCGATACGTTCGAAGGCGAGGCGCGGTACAAGTTCATGTCGCACCCCGGAGTGCTTCGGCTCCTCGGTTTCGCCAATCATTATGACGGCGGCAGCTACGGCGCGGCCCTGCAACTGGCAGCGGCAACGAATACTACGCCCAATGTCACCGGCGTGCGCAAGTTCGGCACATTGAAATACGGGTTCGGCGTGAATCTCGAGCAGGAGATTCTGGACGGTCTCGGCGTCTTCATGCGTCTCGGCTGGAATGACGGCAAAACGGAATCCTTCGAATTTACGGCGATCGATCGCCTCGCCACCGGAGGCGTTTCCTTATCCGGTTCCAGGTGGAAGC
Source organism: Terriglobia bacterium (assembly GCA_963788485.1). Lineage (GTDB taxonomy): Bacteria > Acidobacteriota > Terriglobia > Bryobacterales > Bryobacteraceae > BOG-234. Next base: position 50,505 of record CAWBIS010000235.1, on the reverse strand, counting down.
GCAAGGACGATACGGTTGCGACCGAATTCACGACGGTCGGTCTGTCCGCGGTACACGCTCTGTATCTCGAACGCGGCGGACTGGATTTTCTGATCGGGGATGGCGGCTTAAATTACGCGCCCGAGTACAGTTGGGAGAGTTACTACAACGCTAAATTGTTCGAGGGCTTTTTTGCGGCGCTGGATGCCCAACATATCGTGAACCCCGCCTACAATCAGGACCGCGGCCCCCTCTGGGCATTTTCTCTCCGTCTCCATATGGAGTACGGGAAGAAATGAGGAAGGTCGACACTCTCCGGCGCGCTCCCGCGAAACGCACTCGTCCCGCGTTCTCCTCATGGAACGTGATGCGCTTTCGACTGCTCGCCCTGTTCGCGGTCATCGGCCCCGGATTCATCACCGCCAACGTCGATAACGACCCCGGCGGCATCCTCACCTACTCGCAGGCGGGCGCGAAATACGGCTACACGCTGTTGTGGACGCTCGTTCCCACGACCGTCGCCCTGATTGTCGTACAGGAGATGGCCGCGCGCATGGGCGCGATCACGGGTAAAGGACTCTCGGATCTGATCCGGGAAGAGTTCGGGCTGCGCATGACATTCTTCACCATGATCGTGCTCGGGCTCGCAGATTTCGGCAACATTGCGGCCGAATTCGCCGGGCTCGCGTCGGGCATGGGCGTCTTCGGCGTCAGCAAGTACATCGCGGTGCCGCTGGGCGCGGTGCTGGTCTGGAGTGTGATCGTGCGCGGGTCCTACAAACCGGTCGAACGCGTCCTGTTGATCTTCTCGCTGATCTATTTTGCTTATCCGGTGTCCGCCATCCTGGCGCACCCGGACTGGAAGACCGCCATGGTGGACACGCTCGTCCCCCAATTCAACTCCGACCCCGGTTACCTGGTGATGATCGTCGGGCTGATCGGAACCACCATCACGCCGTGGATGCAGTTCTATCTGCAGGCGTCGATCGTCGAAAAAGGCGTTTCCAAGCGGAACTACGGGCTCAGCCGTATCGATGTAATCTTCGGATGCGTCGTTACCGACGTAATCGCGTTCTTCATTGTGGTGGCCTGCGCCGCCACGATCTTCCATTCCCGGCACCGCGAAATCACCGATGTGGCCGACGCAGCCAACGCGCTCGCGCCGTTCGCGGGCAAATTCGCGGCGATTCTGTTCGCCGTGGGGCTGGTGAACGCGTCGTTGATGTCCGCCGCCATACTTCCGCTCGCCACCACTTACAATATCTGCGAAGGCCTCGGATTCGAGTCGGGCATCGACCATCGCTTTCGCGACGCGCCGATCTTCTACGGCCTCTACACGGCGCTGATTGTCTGCGGAGCCGGATTTGTGCTGATACCCGGTTTGCCTTTGCTGAAAGTGATTCTGATTTCCCAGGTCGCGAACGGAATCCTGCTGCCGTTCGTGCTCGCGTTCATGCTGATTCTGATCAACCGCGAGCGCCTGATGGGCGAATACCGGAACGGGCCCTGGGGCAACCTCATCGCCGGCGCGACCAGCGTAATTATGGTGCTCCTGACCATCGCGCTGATCTACAACAGCGTGACTGGATAAGGGCAGACGGCGGCAAACCGGACCCTCGCCGACGGGTGTATACTCATCGGTGCCAGGAATTCGGCAGCGAACATCCGTGGCAACACCGGGGGTGAAATGGAACGTCGATTCTTTGCCGTTTGCATGGCAGGTCTGGTTGCTTTCGGCGCGGGCGCGCCCTTGTGGGCGCATCATGCCTTCGTAGCCGCATACGACATGAACCAGCCCATCACAGTCAAGGGCGTCATCACCAAGGTGCTGCTGGAAAACCCGCATTCCTGGTTCTACCTCGACGTAAAGGGCGCCGATGGAAAAACGGAGCAGTGGGCTTTCGAAGCCGGTACGCCGAGCGGCATGCTCCGCAACGGTTACAAGCCCAGTGTGATCAAGGCGGGAGTCGAGGTTACGATCAAGGGCTTTCGCGCCAGAGATCTCACCAAGACCAGGGGAATGTTGAGCGAACTTACCACGGCCGATGGCCAGAAGTTTGGTTTGTTCGGTCCCAGGGAAAACAAATAGGACTCGGGAACTTATGAAGCACTCCATCCTGACGGCAACCATTGCAGGCGCGCTGGTATGGTTCGCGGCACCGGCTCGGCTCGCGGCGCAGGGAGGAAACGCGGAAACAGCCGCAGCGGCGGCCGGCGCTTCCCCGGGGCCGGCACCGCGCGCCGCAGACGGTCATCCCGACCTGTCCGGGGTCTGGTGGCGCGGTGGAGATATCGGCGGGCGCGGGTTCTCGCTCGGCGGTGGACGGGGCCAGACGCCGCCGCCCACGTTCGCCAGTTTGTACAAACCCGAGGCTGCGGCAAAAGCCAAAACCCTGACCGACAAGGACGATCCTTCGCTCGGCTGCGTTCCCACGGCATTCGGCACTTTGAACGTGAGCCTTTTCGATGTCGGGGCGGTCGGCCAGATCGTGCAAACGCCCAAATTCGTGATTTTGCTCACGGAAACCTATCACGGTTTTCAAATCGTTCCGATCGATGGAAGGAAGCATCGTGACGATGTGGCGCCTTCGTGGCGGGGCGACGCAGTCGGGAGTTGGGACGGCGACACGCTGGTGGTCGACAAAACGAACTTCACCGACAACACCTGGATTTCCGCCGAAGGGCGGGTCTCATTCCATTCCGATGCCCTGCACATCATCGAGCGCTATCACCGGGTGGATGCCAAAACGCTTGAGATAGAGGCGACGCTGGAAGACCCCAAGGTTTTGACGAAGCCGTGGGTTGTTCCCAAACAGACGCTGGTATTGGCTCCGTTCGATCAGATCATGGAATTGAACTGTGCGGGCGCCGAAGTGAAGGATCTGATCGACGCCGTGCAGGGCAATCCCGGGAAGAAGTAGCTTCCGGGTTCAGGCCACCTTCGCCTTGTGTAATACCGCTTCGGCCTTCTCCCGGATCTGCATTGCCACTTCGTACGGATCCCCGTTCACCAGCTCGGCGCGGAACAACTCGACCGACAACGCGCCGGCGTAGCCCTTCTCCTGAAGTTTATGCAGGATCTTTGTGAGGGGTGCAATCCCATCGCCCGGAATGAGCCGCGAATTGTTGTCGTATAGTTCTTTGGGAACATCGGCGACGTCCTGAAAATGCACGTGGAGAAGTTCGCCATGATTCAGGAGATCGAGGTCTTCGAACTTGCTCAGCCCCGACCAGAAGTGGAAAAAGTCCAGCATGGGGCGAACGTTGGGATGGGCCGCTTCCCGGATCATTTTGAGGGATGAAGTCAGGGTAGCGAGATGAGTCGAGGTGCGGGCGAACTCGATCATCGCGGTGATGTTGTACTGTTTGGCGATCTCTCCAGCTTCGTGAATGCAGCCCGGAGTGGCCTTGAAGTCGTCCATTGTCACTTTGCGATTGGTGACGGAGGGGCAATAGATCTTCGGCACCCCGAGGGTCGAAAATTGCTCGCAGCGCTTCTTCCAGGTCTCGAGCGACGCAGCGCGGGCGGAGCCCGGTATCCAGACGTCGGGAAGTACGGCCTGACTGGAAACCGCGGTGAGGCCGAGGTCCTTCACGAGGCTTCCCGCGGCCGCGAGGCTGTCGTCCTTCAGAAAGCCCTCAAGCATCGTGTCGGAGAGCTCAACGTTTTTGATCCCCGCCTTTGACCAGCCTTCGAGAGACTTCCGGAAACCCGCGGCGCGCGAAGTGCCCTGGTGCATGCACAGGGTCATCTTGCCGGCTGCAGCGAAAGCGTTGGAAACAGCGTTGGTCATAACCCCCGCGACAGCTCCGGCGAGGGGAGCGAAAAGTACGTTTCGTCGAGAGAACATCAGGATTACTATATCGCTGTTACCGTTTCCGGTTCTGAATTGCGTCGCCTTTGCGGGTCGCCCTTCGATCATTGCCGCCCTGATGATGGATGAAACCGGTGACCGTTCCCTGGCTGTCCATGATGAATTCGATCAGATCCCCGTTGGTCCGCGACACGAACACCTTCTCCGAGTCGGGCGCCAGTGGAAGCTTGAGAGGATTTGCTCCCATCTGCAGAAACAAGAGATCGCCCGTGAGTGAAATCACAGCCGGGCTGCCGGGGGCGAACTCGTAAGTTCCGGTGTATTTCGAAAGTACCTCCGGAGGCATTTTGATTCCCGTGCCGCCGAGCATGTGTGGCGCCGAGCGGTCGTTCTCGCAAACGCTCTCGATCAGGTCGGTATCCGGCATCAAAGTTTTGGTCATCTTCAGCGAAAAAGGCCGGGTGAACGTTTTCGGATCGTCGATGGTGATCTCGAGGTCCATATGTCCGAAATCGCGACGCCGGTAACGCTCGGTGATGTGAAGGGCTTCCGTGTGGGGATGCCCTTCGATGTCGAGCCAGCCCCTGTCATTGAAGCCGGCTGTATCGACAACCAGAGTGGCGCCCTCCCAATGTCCGACCGAGTATCCCATCCACGTGGGATTCGGATCCACCGGCAGGCTGCGGCCGTCGGTAAAGATGGTCCGGTGAACGCTGTTGGTGGTGCCCTGATACAGCACCACGATCAGGCCGGGCGTCTGCACCATGCGCGCGACATCGACGGCGTGATAGTACACAAACGGGTCGGGCAGACAACTGGCGCGTGGAGCATCTTTCCCCATATTCAGCACACGCTGCTGGTATACGGCCTCGGCCCACGGCTGAATGTCGCCGGGCTTCAGATCCCTCGCTATGTTCCGGTCGTACGCTCCCGCGCCGGGACCGTTCCAGACTCCGGAAAGATCCGGCTTTCCATCCGTGGTCCGGGGAGCGGGGGCGGCGAGATTCGGTTTGCCGTCCGCCAGGCGCGGTATTCCCGGCGCGGGGTAGTTCAGCCATTGCGCGGGGGCGCTGGGCGGCAGCGAGAACACGAAAACAATCGCGACAGTCAAAAGTGCAAAAGGCGCTGTGCGCGCCACCAGAAATGAGAGGAGCGCTTCCGGCCGGGCGCTGACGCGACCCGTTTTGCGCGAGTTCTTTAAACACCTCATTGACATCGGTCTGCACCCGTCCCTTCAGAGTGTAACGCCGGAAAAGTCCGCCGGGATGAGGGTAAACTCGCATGGTGGTGTTCACGAAGCGCCTGCGCGAGGGAGTTCGCCGCGGGGAGATCACTTGCAGCGTCCGAATCTGGACTCGTCCCCGCGTCAGGATCGGAGCCCGGTACCGGATGGAGGCAGGTGAGATCGAGGTGGATTCGATCGAACCCATTGGTCTTCCCGACATCACGCCGCGGCTGGCGCGCGAATCGGGTTTCGCTGGCGTCGTCGATCTGCTGAAGGTGGCAAAGCACGGCAAAGGCGAGAATATCTATCTGGTCCGGTTTCGTTACATCCCTCCTTGCATTTGACGTCCCCGGTGAGTAGCAGTAGATTTATTCAAAAGCCATAACAACGACGTCATGAGACTGATCCTGGTATCGGCCGGCCTGGCCTTGTTGATCTCCGCTCCGCGGGAGGCGCCGGGCCAGGCCGAACCGAGATTCAGGTTCGATCCGGATTGGCCCAAACCCCTGCCGAACAAGTGGAAGTTGGGCGGGGTGACCGGTCTGGCCGTGGATAAGAACGACAACGTCTGGGTTCTGAATCGCCCCAACGATCTGACCGATATCGAACTCGAGGCCGAACTCAATCCTCCGCTGGCCGATTGCTGCGTGCGGCCGCCGGCCATGATCCACATCGACAGAAGCGGAAATGTCATCGGGTCCTTCGATGCCCCGCAGGGGCACGGCATGGCGGTAGATAGTCACGGGTTCATCTATATCGGACAGGACACTGTGCGCAAATACGACCCGCGCACGGGCAAGGTTGTGGGCGAGACGCCGCGCACGCCCGAGAGGCCGCCGGGCAGTGCCGGAGGGAACGGATCGGCGCAGATTCCGGTGCATACGCCGGGCCGGGGGAGTGCCGGTCCGGTCGCGGGCTTTCTTACGCCGCCCGGCGGGCGCGCGCAACAAAGCCCCGCGGCGCTGGCGTTTCAGGCTGCGGCGGTCGCGGCCTTCCGCGCAAAATATCCGCCGACGACCCCGATGATCGTCGGAGGGATCGAAGAAATCAGGCTGGACGAACCGGCTCATGAACTTTACGCCGCAGACAATTATCTCGGCGGGCGGGTGATGGTGTTCGATCTCGATACGTTCCACTTCAAGCGCGGCTGGGGCGCCTACGGACACGCGCTTTCCGAAATGAGCACCAGCGACGCAGACCGCGCTTATACTCCCGGCGGACCCATGCCAAAGGAGTTCAGAGGCCATCTGACGCTGAACATATCCCACGACGGACTGGTCTATGCCGCCGATCGGAACGCGAACCGCATCCACGTCACGACAAAGCAAGGCAAGTTTCTGAAGGAATTCATCCTGGCTCCGACGACAGGCGTGGGCGGGTCGGCCGGGGGCGTGATGTTCTCGCCAGACACGGCACAGCGGCTCTTATATATCTCCGATCTCACCAATAACCACATCTGGTTCCTCAGCCGGGAAGATGGCAAGCTCGTGGGAAAGATGGGGAGCATGGGCGAAAACGGGGGCCAGTTCTTCGGACTGCACATGATCGCAGTCGATTCCAAAGGCGATATCTACACGGGTGAGGTCTTCGCCGGCGAACGCGTGCAGAGGTTCATTCCTGTCAAATAGAAACGCCCGCGCAGCCGCTACTGCCAGGCGTCGATGGCTTTGCGCGGAAGCGAATCGGGAAGAAAGTCAACCAGCTCCAGGCGGATGCCGTTCGGGTCCGTCACATTCGTGATCCTCGATTTCGTGGTGCCGGTCCGCGGATCGTCTATATTGACGCCGCGCTGGCGAAGGGCCGCGACCGCGGTGTCCAGGTCTTCGGGCCAGAAGCCGACGTGGCTGAGTCCGGCAGGCCGCTCTGCCGTGGCCGGCGCCAGTTCAAGAAAGGTATCCTTGCCCAGTTGAAGATAAGTGAGAGTGGGCTTGCCATCTTTGCCTTTGATGGTAAAGGCTTCGCGAAAGCCCATCGTTTGCGTGTAAAATCGCATGGACTCGTCGAAATCTCTGGTATAGATTCCGACGTGATTCAGACGCAACCCCGGATTCCGATTCTGCAAGGCATAGCCAGGCTGCATCAGAAACATTCCAAAACCGGCACCGGCTGCAAACAAAAAGAAACCACCAATCCAGCTGCGCATGATTTATTTTCCCCAGCATATGTTCTACACCTTTATCGCTCGCGGTGCGAATGCCCCCGAGATCGGCCTGACCACTATGATTGAAGTATGCCGGGGTGGTTGTTGGGGAGAATGCACGGGGCAGCCGGAATCCGGCGATGAGAAGGAAGCTGCATGGCGCGGTGCTGCCGGTCATCGCGGTGGACCGAAACGACGAAAAGCCGCTTCATCGCCAGATCTACGATTCGTTCCGCGCGATGATCCTTGAACGCAGGCTGCAACCGGGTCAGCAGATTCCCTCCACGCGGGCTTTAGCCGATGAACTCGGAATCTCACGCATTCCCGTGCTGGACGCCTATGCTCAACTCCTTACCGAGGGATACATCGAGAGCCGTTCCGGCGCGGGGACGTTTGTCGCGCGATCGCTTACCGATCAGTTTGTCAGCCCGCGCTCCACGGCTGCGACTGCCGATCAGGGTGAAGGCGCCAACGCTATCTCCCGCCTGTCCAGGCTGCTGCCCGTGGAGAAAACTCCCTGGTTCCCCGGTTCGGGCGCTTTCAGCGTGGGCCAGATCGCTTGCGATCATTTCCCGTTTCGCGTCTGGTCCGACCTGGTAACCTACCATGCGCGCCGGGTGCACGCCCGTTCGATGAACTATTCCGAGCCGATGGGATCGGAGGAATTTCGCGAGGTCATCGCGACGTATCTTCGCACGGCACGCGCGGTTCATTGCGATGCCTCTCAGATCATGGTCGTCAACGGCTCGCAGCACGCGCTGGATCTGTCCGCTCGCGTGCTGCTCGACCCCGGTACACCGGTCTGGATCGAGGAGCCCGGATACGAATTTCTGCGGCACGCCCTGACGCTCTCCGGTTGCCAACTCATTCCCGTTCCGGTCGACAGAGAAGGTCTGGACGTTACAGCGGGAGTCAAACTGTGCCCGAACGCGCGCGTGGCTTACGTTACCCCGTCTCACCAGTATCCGCTCGGCGCCACCATGAGCGCGGCGCGCCGCCTTCAACTGCTTGAGTGGGCCCGCAACTCCGGCGCGTGGATCGTCGAGGACGACTATGACAGCGAGTACCGCTACGAGAGTATGCCGGTAGCTTCCATGCAGGGCCTCGATGCAGGCTCGCGCGTGATTTATATCGGAACCTTCAGCAAGACACTCTTCCCTTCCCTTCGGCTCGGATATATGGTAATCCCGCCCGCTCTCGTCAGCCGCTTTCTCGCAGTGCGCCAGGCGAACGATATGTGCCCGTCGCATTTGTACCAGGCAGCGCTCACCGATTTCATCAGCGCGGGACATTTTACCCGGCACATACGCAAGACCAGGCAATTATACGCAGAGCGCCGCAATGCGCTTACGCAGGCGCTCCGAAAGGAGTTTGGCTCCGAAATAGCGCGCGGCGAAATCGAAATCCTCGGCGCGGAAGCGGGCATGCATCTCGTCATAACCCTGCCGCCAGGGTTATCCGACCAGAAGGTTTCGGTGCGTGCCGCGCGGGAAGGCCTCTGGCTATGGCCTTTATCCGCAGCTTATGTGGGCGGCCATGCCCGACAGGGCTTTATTCTCGGATTTGGCGGTACCAAAGCCGATGAAATGCTTCACCAGGTGCGGCGCCTGAGGCAGGCCTTGCATAGCGAAAGTGGTTATGGGGAACAGACGAAGAGTGGTCATTGAGTCCGGATACCCTGGCACTTTACAATTAACCAACTACTAAGAAATGAGAGGACATCAGGCCGAAATCCTGATTTCGCTCTCAAACATTTCACTGGCGAATTCGAGCCGCAGAGCTGCGTCAGCTGTGTACCCGGCTCCCTGGCCTTCGTGAACTAACCCGCAAAGTCTGCGAATTCCGGACGTCACGATCTACCGATCGATTCGAGGGAGTGATTATGGCCATGCTACAGACACGAGCGTTTTTCCTCCGCTGCGCGCTTCTTTACCTGCTACTGCCGGTAATGAGCTACGCGCAATCCACTTTCGGCGACATCCGGGGCACGGTACGCGATCCTTCGAATCTGGCGATACCTCAGGCTGAGGTAACTCTGCACAATGTGGATGAGAACACGGACCGCTCCGTGCTGAGCGATAGCAGCGGCGGTTACCTGTTCGAAAACCTCAAGCCCGGAAACTATACTTTGTCGGCAGCGAAAACCGGATTTTCCAAATCCGGCACTGTCACTCTGGAACTGACCGCACGCCAGAGCGCCCGTGCGGACCTATCGCTGTCGGTCGGGCAGGTGGAGCAGACGGTCAACGTGGAAAGCGCGGCGGAGCAGATTAACACCGAGAACGCTACGGTGGGCGATACCCGGGGCACAGCACAGCTGGTCGAGATGCCGCTCAATTTCCGCGCCCAGACCACGAGCCCGCTGGCTTCCCTGGCGCTTTCCCCCAGCGTGATCACGGACAGTCAAGGCAACATACAGGTTGGTGGCGCGACCTATTCCATGACTGGCTTTTCCGTCGACGGAATTTCCACCGCGGATGTCACGCATAACGGCTCTCTTATAAATGCCTACCCGTCGTCGGAGGGACTGGCCGAGCTCAAAGTTACGGCCTTCAACAACAGCGCCGAGTTCGCCCAGGTGGCGGACGTCACGTTCATCACCAAAAGCGGAACCAATCAGCTTCATGGAAGCCTCTTCGAATACCTGCAAAACGATGCGCTGGACGCGACCATTCTGAACTTTACCTCCAAGGCGCCGAAGCGTTTCAATACTTTTGGCGGCAGCCTCGGCGGTCCCGTAACCATTCCGCACCTCTACAGCGGCAAGGATAAGACATTTTTCTTCCTCGACTACGAGGGAAATCGCCGGAGAACCTCCGTCCCGGAACAATATCTTGTGCCGACGGCAGCGCAGCGTAATGGCGATATCAGCGATCTGCCGATTGTCAGCCCCGTAACCGGCCTTACAACGGGTGTGTTGACCAATCCCTCAAACGGCATGCCCTTTCCGAACAACATGATTCCGACATCGCTGCTGAATCCAGTATCCCTGCAATTGCTGAATGAGTATTATCCGCTGCCAAATGTGAGCAACTCAGGGAGCAGCTACAACTATGAAACGCTGCAGCCCACGCCCGCAACGACCAACGGCTGGGACGTCAGGCTGGATCACTACATCACTTCCAATCAGCAGGTCTATGCGCGCTTCAGCTGGAAAAATCTCAATTCGGACACCGTGAATCCGCTGTTGCCCGATGACATCAACGTCGAGCACGACCGCAGTTTTCTGGTGTCTTACAACTACACCATAAGCCCGAAGATGGTCAATGAGTTCCGGTTCGGTTTCACGAATAGTCTGATTGACACAACTTTCCCCATTCAGGGCGCCGAGGCCGACGACCAACTCGGCCTGACCGGCATCAGCTTCGCCAATCACCCGACAACCGGAGCTTTTCCAACGTTCAATTTCTCCGACGGCACCGGATTCACCCAAATCGGCCGGGACAAGGACGGACCCGGAGCTTCACGTACCTACCAATTCACGGATAACCTCAGCCGTACGATGGGAAAGCATACCGTCCGTATAGGCTTGGATGCACGTCACGTTTTCTACGAAACCGTTGTCCGATGGGGCCAGTCGGACGATTTCGGCGCTTTCACCTTTAACCAGGGCGTCTTCACCGGCAGTTCATTCGGCGACTTCCTGCTGGGGGCGCCCAACACGTCCTTCATCGTGGAGAGCAGTCCCAACACGAATGAGCCGAGCGTCCAATGGGGACTCTACGCCGAAGATCAATGGCAGGTCACCGACCGGCTGACCGTCAACTTCGGATTGCGATGGGAGGTGCTTCCGGAATTCACGGAAAACCAGGGCGATATCGCGAATTTCGACCCGTCAAACGGCGATGTCGTGGTGCCCAACATTCTGCTGAGCAAGACCGTGCCATCGAGCCCGTTGCTGCAAGCCAACTACAATGCGTTTCTGATTTCGTTCAATGCCTGCCAGCTGGCTACCAGAAACATGTCGCTTCCCTGCTCCAATGTGGTGACCGCCAGTCAGGACCATCTGTCGCAGAGCCTGCGGAACACCTACTGGGGCGATTACGACCCGCGTATCGGTATCGCATTCCGCCCTTTCCGGGATAACAAGACGGTTTTTCGCGCCGGTTTTGGCATATTCACCCAAACCCCGCTCGGTCAATTGGCCTACGATTTTATCGGTATCCCGCTGGGAGCCCCCTACACCTATGCCAACAACAATAACGGTTCGCCCCTGTTCACTTTTCCCGCGACCTCTCCCACGAACCAGCCGTTGCAGTACGGCGGAACGGGCTTCTACGATGGCATGAGCCTGAATTTCAAGGATCCCCAGACCGCGCAATGGAATGTGACCATCGAGCGCCAGTTGACATCGGCTCTTGCGGCGCGAATCACCTACTCGGGAATGAATTCCTACCGGATGAGCGTGAAGGAAGACTACAACGCCATACCCCCGAGCACGCAGCCCTATGTACCCAGCCCCTATGTCGATCCGCGGGCTCCTTATCAGAACTGGGACGAGATCAATTACAGCGCGAATGCCGGTTTCGCCAACTATCAGGGACTCACCGCGGAAGCCACGCAAAGGTTGTCTCACGGCTTGTACTTCCAGGCGAACTACACCTGGGCGCATAACATCAGCGACGCTCAGGGCGACGCGCCGAATGGTTTTACCTCGGAGAATCTCTTGTTTACCCCCTCCTACGACCAGTTCGACCTGCGCGCGGCGCGCGGAAATGTGGCCGGCATGCCCCGCCAGCGTTTCCTGCTGACGGGCACTTACCAGTTGCCGTATGGTGAAGGCCGAAGCTGGAAAAGCGGCAACAAGCTGGTCAACGTGGCACTGGGCGGCTGGAATGTGAATACCGTCACGCTGATCCAGACTGGCCCTTTCCTGACCCCCACAATCAGCCCCACGCTGGATCAGTCGAACACCGGCATCGTGGAACGCGGCGGCATCACGGCGCGCCCGGACGTGATCGGAGACGCCCCTTCGCCGGGAGCCGGGGTTCTGTGGAACATCAACGACTTCGGGCCGACGCCCGCAGGCGCCGGAAGAATTGGAAACGCGGGCGTCGGTATTCTGCCGGGGCCGGGAACCATCGCCGTTTCGGCGGGATTATCGAAGATCTTCGCCATACGGGAGCGGACGCACATCCGATTTGAAGCGACGTTCACCAACGCTCTGAATCACACGAACTTTGCGCCACCGGCCACCGACGTCAGCAGTCCTTCCACGTTCGGCGTCCTGCAGTCGGCGCAGACGGCCGGGCAGGGCGGCAATCGGACGGGACAGCTGGCGCTTCGCCTGGATTTCTAATTTTGACGACGAGGAAAAAATGCCCATTTATCAAAGCATGCAGAGAGTGCGGTTTTCCAGCCCGGACGGCTACGCGAAATTCAAAGTGGTATTCGGCGAGGTTCGCAACCAGTTAAAAACCCTGCCCGGATTCATGCACCTGACCTGGTGGGTGCATCCCCAGGACCCGTCCTGGTACAACGAGATCAGTATCTGGACCAGCCTCGAGGCGCTCAGAGAGTGGCACATGAATACCTATCATAAGAACGCCAAGGAATGGGCTGTCAGAAGCGGGGCGATTATGGAGGACATCATCACCAACTTCGAGTTGAAAAACACTCGCCTGATTCGCGTGTGCCCGTGCTGCGCCAACATCACGGATCAGCCCTACGCCCTCGAATGCGAGCAGAAAGTGCTGGCGCAGCCGTGCCCGAAATGCGGCTTCAGTTTCCCGGTTATGCCGGAAACAGCGGACAGCACGGCGGTTTTCAAAGACGTCGAATAGCGACCAGTCTTATCGGGCGGGTTCAAGTTTGCGGGCGCTGCGGCGGCGGGCAGAAGAAAGGGCCTGCAGCGCTGCTGCCGAAGCATGATGCGGGGCCGTCGCCGTGATGGAGGCGTGTAGGGAAGTGAATATCGAGCGCCGGAAACAGGCGTCCTTCAGTTCGCCTGGGGCAGACGCGCCGTCGCGCATTCCTCGGCGACCTTCATAAAACTCAGGGCCTTCGCATTCCCGACGATATAAGGGTTTGGGCTTCCGGGCGCGCGTTTGGCCAGCATTGGCAAATTGATCTTCGAGCGGTCCCAATCGGTGTGGTTGGTGAGGATGATATCCGCTCCCGCCTGCTTTACGATGTCGCTGAACCGCTGCGCCGAGCGGATGTAATTCTGAACGGCGTCCCTTGCCGTGTTGAGCCCTACGCCGCCCCAGAGAGCTGCAATGTGTGTGGTCCCGTTGTCGTTGACGGAAAACACTGTAGAGATGGTTCCCGGAGTATGCCCCGGCGTGATGTAAAGCGTCAGCGTAGTATCGCCGAGCGTGAGTTTCTGGCCGTCGGTGGCCTCGATATCCCGCTTCGGCTTCGTACCGGTTGGAGTCTTGTCCAGCACATCCCAGTCAGCCGGCGACATAATGACACGAGTTCCGTAGTGTTCCTGCAGGAACCTTGCGCCGCCGTCGTGATCGGGGTGGGCGTGGCTGACAACGGCGTATTTTATGTCAGCCGGATCCAGACCCATCTTCTTCATGCCGTTGACAACCTCGTCTTCGACCGAATAGTCGAAGATGGTGTCGAGGACAACGACGCCCCGGGACGTGGTGATTGCCCACACGGAGTACTCGGATTGGCCGAAGAAGTACAGATTATCGAAGACCTTCACCGGTTCGACATGCCAGGTCGACGGGTCCGGCGGACCCGGCGGTCTCTGCCCGCCTGCACGTCCGGTGCCCCGGCCGGGCGCCGGCCCACGCGCCGTCGCTGCTCCGCGAGCGCCTCCCGGGCCAGGCCCGTAACATTGAAACTCGAACAGATTCTGGAAATCTTCACCCGCGGCGGCCTTTGCGGCCGCGATGTGTGCATCGGGCGTGTCGCCGGCATCCTGCGCCGCCAAAGTCGAGACGGCCAGCAGCAGGCCGATTGGGATCCTCATAGACCTCCTTCAAAGTCGCGAAATGAAGCTTAACGATTACATGATATGATCCCGATTGCGGATCATGAGGATTTTTCAGATGATCAAACAGATTCTGGTGTTGGGTGGGGCCGGCGTCTGCCTTATGCTGTTCCCGGCAGCCGCGCAACAGGCACACCCCGCCAAAACACAGCCCGGCAAGGCACAAACCAGCAAGACACAGACCAGCAAGATCTGGAAGGCGCCGAAGACCCCGTGGGGCGAGCCCGACCTGCAGGGCATCTGGCCGCTCAATCATCTGATCGCGACGCCCTTCCAGCGACCGGCGAAATACGGCGATCGCCGCTTCCTGACCGATGAGGAATTCGCGGCGGCACAGAAGAGCGCAGATTCGCGCAATAAAAGGTTCGAGTCCGGCGCAATACCGCAGGCCGATTCGGGCACGTCGGTGATGCGGCTGACCTCATTGCTGAGTGAGCCGGCCGATGGGCGCTTCCCCGCGCTTACGCCAAATGGCAAGGAACTGTACGCGAAGATGCACGGCAGCTACAAGCCGGGCCAGACCGTATTCGACACTCCCGACGACTTCGACAGCTGGGACCGCTGTATCACGCGCGGCATGCCCGTTTCCATGCTGCCACGCAACTACAACAACGGCATCCGCATCATGCAATCCCCGGGCTATGTGCTGATTGTGCTCGAAATGGCCCACGAGGTCCGCATCATTCCGACCAACGGACGCCCGGCGCTGGACAAGTCCATCAAGGAGTGGTTAGGCGAGTCGCGCGGGCACTGGGAAGGCAATACGCTTGTGGTTGAAACCACAAACTTCAACGGCAAAACCGACATGACCAATGCCGGCGTCCCGGGCTCTCCGCCGCTTACGCCGGCATCGCAAAACATGCGCATCACCGAGCACTTCACCCGGACAGCCGAAGACACGATCGATTACGAAATGAGGGTCGAGGACCCGGAGATAGTGGTAAGCCCGTGGGCGGTCGCGTTCCCGCTGAAGCTGGATAACACGTATGAGATGTACGAATATGCCTGCCACGAGGGGAATAACGCCATCCGTGGCTACATCGAGACCTCCCGTTACGAGCGGGCCCACCCGAAAGCGCCGAAGTAGTTAGCCAGTGGATGGGGACTATCGGATGCCTGCCGCGAATGTCCCACATCGCTCGCAATGCCTTGCTGCTGTTCTGGCGAAGCGATTCCAGCGCAGCAATTTCGGGAGGCACGCTTTGACCACTTCACGATTCATGCGGTTCGCGGGCCCGGCAGCTATGCTGATCTTTACCGGAGCCGGCATCGGCCAGCAGAAGGTTCCTTTTCAGAACGGAATTCCGGTGGCGCCTACGGGACTAGCCAAACAGCCCCTGCCCGATAAGCCTGTCGAGTACGACACGGCGGAGGGGCAGAAGATCCGGGTTGTCGTGGTCACGAAGGCGCTCGAATATCCGTTCAGCCTGGCGTTTCTGCCGGATGGCAGCATGCTCGTCACCGAGCGCCCGGGCCGTTTGCGCATCATCCGCAATGGCGTGCTCGATCCGAAGCCCGTGGCCGGCGGACCGGCGTCCTACTGGATCGGAGAATCCGGCGCGCCGGGCGCGGTGCACGGGTACATGGACATCGCGCTGCATCCGCGGTTTGCGCAAAATCACTTCGTTTATCTGACCTACACCAAGCCTCTCAGTGAGAAAACCCGAACCACCGCGCTGGCGCGGGGCCGCTGGGACGGTCATGGGCTGACCGATGTGAAGGACATATTCGTTTTGCCCGAAGCAGGTACTTCGCGTATTGCATTCGGACGCGACAACACGATCTTCATAACCACTACGGGTAAAGATCCGCAGGACCCCAACACGCTGGGCGGCAAGGTGCTGCGTCTGCGGGACGATGGCAGCGTGCCGCCGGATAATCCGTTCGTGGGTCAGCCCGGCCACAGGCCCGAGGTTTATACGCTCGGGCATCGGAGTGCGCTGGGTCTGGCGCTGAATCCGGTGACCGGCGAGATGTGGCAAAACGAAAACGGGCCGAACGGCGGAGATGAGATCAACATTCTCAAACCCGGGAAGAATTATGGCTGGCCGGTGGTCAGTTATGGGCGCACGTATCAGGGGCCGTGGCAATCCGCACCGCCGGGACATGCCGGTTTCGAACCGCCGGTGGTTTACTGGGTGCCGTCGATTGCCGTTTCGGGCATGGCGTTTTATACAGGCGACCGGCTGCCGAAGTGGAAGGGCGATATTTTCGTCGGATCCCTGCGCACCGGCGAGATCCCGGGCACCGGGCATCTGGAGCGGATACTGTTCAACGAAAAGATGGAGGAACTGCGGCGCGAAGCGCTGCTGCGGGAACTCCGGCAGCGAATCCGGGATGTCCGGCAGGGGCCGGACGGTCTGCTTTACGTGCTGACCGACGAGAAACAGGGCGCGGTACTGCGGATCGAGCCGGCTGAATAAGCTGCTTGCGATCTGCTTGACTCAATGGTCGTGGTCGCGCATCTGCTTGTATTCTTCGTATTGTTTTTCCTTGTGAATGGCCGCGTTCTTTTTGCGTGCGGAGCTGATGTTTGCCTGTCGGGTGCCTTCGGAACTCACCCCGAAAGCCGAAATCAACTGCTCCACATCCTTGTTCTGGCAGGACGGGCATTCCGCCGGCGGCGTCCTCGAAAGAACCAGATACTCGAAACGATGTCCACACTGCCGGCACTCGTATTCATAGATCGGCATGAAGAAAGTTTACATCGGCGGCGGCCATGCGATGATGGAGAGCAAATCCGCCCTTGATTCATCCTCATTCCGAACTCCGATTCATCGACGATGAAATGGGCTACGGCCTGTTTGCCACGCGGCTGATCCCGAAAGGCACCATCACCTGGGTCGGCGATACGCTCGACCAGATCATTTCGGCGGATCGATTCGCCGCGCTGCCGCAGCTGCTGCGCAGCCAGGCCAACAAGTATTCGTACGTGAATGGCCGCAGTGAGCGTATTCTCTGCTGGGATCACGGGCGATTCGTGAATCATTCGTGCGCGGCGACGTGCCTCAGCCCCGGATTCGATTTCGAGATCGCCGTCCGGGATATCGCGCCCGGCGAAGAAATCACCGACGATTACGGTACGCTGAACCCGGAGGAACCGTTCGTGTGCCTTTGCAGCGCGCCTGATTGCCGCGGAGACGTGAGGCCCGACGATCCGCTTCGCTATGGCGGCGAATGGGACCGGCTGATCGCCGCCGCCTTCCCTTCTCTGGCGAGCGTCGACCAGCCGCTATGGGAACTGGTGCGCGAAAAGGAAGTTGTGGCGAAAGTGCTGCGCGGAGAAGCAGGATTGCCTTCCGTCCTGCAGCATTATGGAGCTGTGAAGACGTCGTAGCGCGCTAGATTGGGACTTGCTGCGCCCGCTGCTCCATTACTTCCGGCCATACCGCCTGCGCCTGATACCCGTTTTCCTGGGGGCGTTGCTGGAAACGCTTTTCAACGCGCAGATTCCCCTGAGCGTGAAGTTCATGATCGACCGTGCGCTGCTGGGGCGCAACGAGCGCATGATGATCCTGGTCCTCGCCGCGCTCGCCGCGAGCACCGTAATCGTTTCGCTGACGTCGATCGGGCGCGATTACCTTTACGCGAAGATTACCGGGGAGATCATGGCATCGCTGCGGCAGCGCATGTTCGAGCATCTGCAGCGGCTCTCCATGGCGTATTTCGCGGACACAGAGAGCGGCGACGTCGTCTCGCGCTTTTCAACCGACACAGGAGCGGTGGAAACCGGACTGGCGGCGGGGGTGTCCTGGGGATTGCAGCCGCTCATGGATCTGGTGCTCTCCACGGCGCTCGTGTTCGCGCTCGAATGGCGACTGGCAGCCATCGGAGTCGCGCTGTGCCCGCTCTGCGTTCTGGGCCCGCGGCTCTTGTCGAGGCGCGCCACGGACGCCAGCGTGGCGCGGCAGGAGCAGGAAGGCCGCATTATGTCCTCGCTTCAGGAAACGCTCTCGGCTCCCGCCGCGGTGCGCGCGTTCAATCTGCAGGATGTGATCGTCTCGAAGTTCCGGGAGCAGAACCATCTGCTGCTCAATGCAGGCGTGCGGCTCGGTTTCATGACTTCGCTCATGGAGCGATCGGCGAGCTTCGGAACGCTCCTGCTGCAGGTCGTGGTGATGGGGATCTCGGCATATCTGACGTTCCGGGGCGCGATCACGATCGGCACATTCGCGGCGTTTCAGGCGCTCTTCGTGGCTCTGAGCTATTCGTTCATGTACCTGGCGCAATACATGCCGAATCTGATCAACGCGGCGGGCGGCGTCATCCGCGTAGACGAACTTCTGCAGACGAAACCCGGAATCGAGGATGCGCCCGGCGCGATGGAACTCGCGCCTCTGGGCCATGCACTCGAACTGCGGAACGTTGATTTCAGCTACACGGGCGATCGGCGCAGCCTGGACGGCGTCAGCCTCGCCATCCCCAGCGGTGCCTCGGTGGCCTTTGTGGGACCCAGCGGCTCGGGCAAAAGCACGATCTTGAATCTTCTGCTGCGTTTCTACGATCCCGGCGCCGGCGGTGTATTTTTCGACGGCATAGACCTGCGGCGGGCGAAGCAGGCGTCGTTGCGGGCGCTCGCGTCGGTGGTTTTCCAGGAGAATATCCTGTTCAACACCACGGTGAGGGAGAACATCCGTCTGGGCAAATCCGGCGCAAGCAACAGCCAGGTGGAGGAGGCGGCACGCGCAGCCGAGATCCACGACTTCATCGCGAGTCTTCCCGCCGGCTACGATACGATTTGCGGAGAACGCGGCAGCCGTTTCTCCGGAGGACAGCGCCAGCGCATCGCCATCGCGCGCGCAATGCTTCGAGACCCCTCCATTTTGCTCCTCGACGAAGCGACATCGGCGCTGGATCCCGCGACGGAAGCGGCGGTGAACGCGACGTTTGAACGTTTGGCGCGGGGCCGCACGCTAATCTCGGTGACTCACCGGCTGAGCACCGTCGTCAACATGGATCGTATTTTCGTTATGGACCGGGGCACACTGGCGGAGTCCGGAACGCACCGGGAGTTGCTCGCGCACAACGGCTTGTATGCCCGTTTGTGGGACAAGCAGTCGGGTGTGCATCTCGACGCGGGCAGCGGGCGCGCGCGAGTGGATAGCGCACTGCTCGCGGGTATCCCTCTGCTGGCGCGCGCGAGCGAGACGACGCGCGCGGAATTGACGGCATGGTTCGCTACCGAGCGCTTCGACAACGGCCACGAAATCGTCCGCGAGGGCGACGCCGGCGACCGGTTGTTCATCATTGCGCGCGGCACGGTCGAAGTGGTGCGGAGCCATTCGAAACAGGTTCTGGCGAAGCTTTCCGACGGCGATTATTTCGGCGAAATGTCGCTGCTCAGCGACGAACCGCGGAACGCGACCGTGCGGGCGATCGGGCCGTGCGTGTGCCTGAGTCTGCAGCGGGATCAGTTTCGGCAACTCATACTGCGCGAGCCCGGCCTGCGCAAGGAGATCGAACAGGTAGCCGCGGTGCGCGCGTCAACCCGAGGCTAGCGTTATGACACGGGCGGAGTGAGCCACGCCGAGCGTACAAAATCCGAGACATGTCCGGCGTAGCGGCGGCGGATCTCGGGCAGCAGGTAATCGTCGCCACGGATCACGCGACGGCAATGCGGCGCGCCGCAGCGGCACTCAAAAGCCGACATGGAAGGGCCGCAGAAGGTGGCATATTCGGCCGTCAGTTCCTCGCCGGGGGCAATGTCTCGGCGCGCAACCAGATCCAGATCCTCGAGCCATGTGTTCGGGTCGCAGGAATGGTTGATGGGACGCCAATCGTCGGGATTGGCACTCCAGACTCCATGTAATTCCGCGGTGATGGGCCAGACGTAGCGGTCGAACCACTGACGCCGCAACCCGCGCCAGTGGCGCTCGACGTGATGGCGTGAAACCAGAGTCTGCGGGCGCCCTTCGTAGCGCTCGACGATCTCGCCCGCGCGAATGGGCCGGCTGGCAAACAGGCCGAAGCCGCAGCCGGGCGTGAAGCGCAGATCCCACACGCGACGGGCGAGGTCCCGGCGGCGGATGGCGCAGGCGAGCAGATGCTTCAAAAAGCCGCGATGGCCGCCGGGATCGTTGGCCAGGATGAAATCCGCGCTGCCATACTGGCCTTCCGGATAGAAGACACCGCAATTGGGGTTGATTTCGAGCATGTAGATTTCCCCGTCGGCGTTCATGCGGATGTCGCAACGTCCATAGCCGGAACCGCTCAGCGCCGTAAAGGTCAAGGCGGACGCTTCGCGGAGGCGGTTGGCGAGCTCCGGATCGGCGACCCTGCGCGTCTCCATCGATGCGTAATCCCTCCACTTCAGATCGAAGTGTTTAAAGGATTCGCCGGCCGGGAAAATGAATTCCACGGGATCGAGGGCCCAGGCTTCTTCCGCATAGGCCGTTTCGTCGACACGTGGTTCGGCGACCAGTACGGTGAACTCGCGGCCTTCGATAAACTCCTCGACCAGGGCTGCGCCAAATTCTACCCGGGTACGTTCCACTTCCCGCCGTAAAGACTTCGCGTCCGTGACGCGGCTGCCCTGGAAAAGGCCGGCGCTGGCGTAGCCCTGGGGATGCTTCACCAGCATGGGAAAGCGCAGGTCACCGAGTGCGCGATCGTCGTCGCGGGGGCCGCGCACCATAACGTAGGCAGGGAACCGCACACCCGCGGAGTGGCAGCCCATCTTCATGGCTTCGCGGGAGGGATCGTAAAATGACGAGCCGGCGCCGGTAAAAGCCAGGTTCATGCGTTCGAGCGCCTGGACCACTTCGATGCCCGCAGTGTCCTGATCCCATGCGCCATCACAGAGGTTGATCGCCACGTCGAAGCCGTCGCGGGCGATTCCGATCACCTGGCGCACGGCGGTGGATTTGCGGATTTGGAAGTGCGCACAGTCGTGGTCCCGAAGGTAGACGGAAGGATCGCAGGGCGGATCGAGTTGGCTGTATGGTGCACTCGAGCCTTCATAAGACGGGTGCAGGACTGCGATTCTCATTGTCTGCGCGAATTTTACAAGGATAGCGTGATTTGAAGGAGCAGGAAGCGCTTTTACTGCGCCCTCCGGCAGCCCATACGTTGGCGCGTCACTCGAGCTACCGAGAGCTTTTGTGCTTCATTCGCTCCGCCATGCAATGCTGACGAGGCCTGGAGAATCAGGAACTGATGCGTTCTGAATAATGCGGATAACAGGGCATTCCAGCATCACAATTTCCCAACGCTATGTCCACCCTCAAATGAGACAATGGAACGTGCTTCCGAGCGATTTGAAGCTCTCAATCGGGCGAGCGGTGACAAGCAACAGCCCGCTGCACTGCCTGAAATTGGGGCAGCGTGAAAAGCTTATAAATCATTGAAAGTGCGGCATAAAGGGCCCTTAGCTCAATGGTTAGAGCAGCGGACTCATAATCCCGCAACGAGAAATCCACAGACACTGCGGGACACGCAAAACTATTGTTTTATGTAAGTTGCATCAGTCCGGCGTTTCCCACGGTGTCCGAAAATGTCCCCGAACGGTTACAAAAACGGTTACAGCGAGTAGCCGATGCTGAGGACGTTTCGCTTCGCTCAATCACCGTGGAATCCGCCTCCCAACACGTTCTCGCAGCGGCCGCGCCGGACCCGGGACCCGGGAAAAGCTGCCTCCTGCGAGCAGACAAATAGAGGCTCCAAAATAGTCACCATTTGCCACGACTAGCCAATTTCACTTTCGGTCTCGCCCGCTCGAATGGACCACGGAACCATGCGGTTCAGAAGGTGGTCGCGCAGGATCAGTGTGTGGAACAACACGGCGCCAAGGTGAGCGAGAAAGGCAAGGAACAGAAGATAGGCGAGTATCGTGTGGGCCTCGCGCAATGTAGCGTAGAGTTCAGGTTCTGCGGGAAGAATCGGCGGCAGGTGCACCGATCCGAACATCACGATCGGATAGTGACCAGCTGAAAGCATGCCCCAGCCAATCAGGGGCAGAGCCAGGAACAAGCCGTACATCAATATCTCGGAAGCCCCTGCCACAAAGCGTTCCCCCCGCGACATGGTTGGGGGCAACGCTGGCGTCCTGGTTAGTATTCTGGTCGCCAGGCGAATGACCGCCAAAAGCAGAATCAGAATGCCGAGCGGCCGATGGATCGCAAGTAGCGTGTGGTAGCTTCCTAAAGTTGTAACCATTGTCACGCCGATGAACAGCATCGCCAACAGCAATGCAGCCATCAGCCAGTGAAGGACGCGAGCCAGCAGAGCGAACTGAGCGGTATTTTTCATGGCAGGCATCATTGTTTTCCAACCTCCTCCGGCGAGATGGCGCTGGGATCCTTGCGCTCCCGTTCACGCCGAGTGAATGACTGCGAGTAAGCGGCCGAGCGCGCGCTCAGCAGCGGATCATCGGACGGCGCGATGCCGTCAGGCAGCACCAGCGGATCGAAGTTGATGTCGCGAGTGGGGCTCGTATCCTCGCTCTCGATGGAGTCGATACTCAATGTTCCGGCATCGATCTGTTTACGATCCGGTGGCCAGGGACTCGCAGCCTCCGCGGTCGGATCTCCGGGCTGGCCTACAGTAAGAAGCAGACGCCAGCGCATGGAGGTTGTATGGACCTGTTTGATAAGGGCGTCGAATAAATAATTCTTCCCTGCTGCTGACGCGGGGGGCGTGAAGGTCTGATCCGGCGCCAGCGACCAACGAACAGGTACCGATTCTCCCTTGGCGTTGACGAAACGGAATGCGTTCAGAGCAAAGTAGGCGCTGTCGCCGAATCCCGATGAGGACGGATGGCTACCGATCGTCTTCAGCGCCGCCGCGGTTTCAGGGTGGTTGGCCAGGAACGCGTTCATGGCGGCCCCATTTACCTTTCCAGTGGCCGGATCGGGAGACGATGCCACGAGGAATTCGCTGAACGCCTGGGGCGTATTGACGAGGAAAACAGGGATGTTGACCATCGCCGTGCGCCACTCTTCGCCATTCGGCAACTGAAACTGTATCGCGAGGCTACGCACGGTTTCGGGTGAATCGGCGACGTAAGGCTGTCCGCCCGCGAATGCGAAGCGTCCCACGATCGGCATTCGGCCTGGGAGGAAGACTACAGACCTCGAAATAGCCTGTCCCTGCCCGTTGCTGTCGAAATACCCGGTGACGCATATCCCTTTCGCATGATTGCGGCGAAATCCGGGGTGGTCGCCGTCCAAGCGCTCAAACGTATTGATAATCGACGCCGGTGTAAGAGCATGCGGTGTGAGCCAGCCCGCGGCATAGAGAAAGAGACTCAGGATCAGAGCTAACAGGACGCCAATTGCGGCGAGCTGTCCGAAAGAGCCTCTACCTGGCAACTGACCCGATGGCGGCTGGGAGACTTTAGTCGATTCGATGATTTTCATACCACTCCTTCAATCGGAGAAACCCGTGTAAAAAAGCGAGAGTGCCGTGGTGCAGCGCGACTCGAGCAGCGCTTTGACGGTTTTTCAACTGAGATCAACAGGAGGCCCTCTCCGCCACCATGACCCGCGTAAAGGGAGGGAGCGGCGGGCGTTGGACGGCAGTGTTAATAGCAGTCATTAGAGTCTCCCTGTCCGTGTTTGCTTGAGAATCGCCTTTGGCACTTTCAGCACATTGGATTGATGCACAGAATGCTCCAGTGCTGAACGGCAACTTTTTCAACGAGATAGATCGAGACGGCGTGTGCGGCATAGCCTCTTGTGGACACTCCCCGTCAGGCGGCGGTCATTCTGGAGATGTGCTGCGGCCGGCTCGGGACTCGCTGCATTCGGAAGTGGCCTGCGAGGACGCAACGATGGAAGTGCGAGCCGGTGCCAGCCGCGAGACCAGGCCGTGCAGGTAACCGGCCAACAATCAAATGAAATACCGTGAGGCCCGGTCGATAAGGGTGCCTTTTCTGCAATGCCTCAACCCATACGATTCTGGCCAAACGAAGTACCCGATGCCCCCCGAGAAGTACTGTCACGCCCTCTGAAAGCACGCAAAATCAGGGTTGGGTTTGCAACGAATCCCTGGCAAACCGGCAGTAACAGACCGGGAGCACCCGATCACTGAAGACGTTAAGAAATCCGGTGCGCCAGCGCCTGAGTACCTCCATGTTTCACCTTCGGCGTGGCTACTTTTCTGCAGCGGCGGGCTGCTTCCCGCTGGCGCCCTTTGCAGAACAGCGGCTGACCACATATGGGCACCGCATCTGACGCCTGAAACTGAACGACCACAGGGCAGCTCTTTGATTAGGTGGCGCTTCGATGCATACCCGGCCTTATGGCCGGTCCGGTTGCTCGATTGCATTTGGCTTTCAACAGAAGGCATCTTCATGATCATCAATAAAGCACTTCATTGTTCCATCGTGGCAACACTGATTCTTGCCTCGACAACATTTGCGCAGCACGTCAAAACAGACTTTGACCGGGCCGCGAATTTCGATAACTACAAGACCTATTCATGGGAAAAAGTCCAGACTCAGAACCCGCTTTGGGAAAGCCGCATCAAGGACGCCGTGAACGCAACGCTGGCGGCAAAGGGCTGGACGCTGGCGCCCTCAGGCGGCCAGGTAGCCATCGTCGCTATGGATATGACCAAAGATCACAGCACTCTCAACACGTGGTACGACGGATTCGGCGGAGGCTGGCGCTGGGGCGGAGGGTTCGGCGATGAAACAACAACCACCGAGACGTACAAGGTGGGGACGCTCGTTGTCGATCTGTTCGATGCGACCACGAAACAGCTGGTCTGGCGCGGGTCGGCCAGCGACACTCTCTCCGATAAGTCCAATAAGAATATTAAGGACCTCGATAAAGGAGTGCAAAAGATGTTCGGGCGTTTCCCGCCCGTCGAGAAAAAGTAGTCGCGGGGCCAAGGATGTATCCTATGCCGCGAGGGCGCTCGATCTTAACGCTTCTTCCGATCAGTATTGCTCTGATTGGATCGGGGGTCCGACTCGCTGAAATCCTGGCCGCGCCGCTGCCGGCGGACGAAGAAATTCAGCGAGTCGAAGGTGAAATCGATCGGATCGAGGCAGCGAGCATCGAGGTGGCTCAGCGACCTCGATCCGATCGATATGGGTCGGTGGCGCTGCTTGGAAAGCTCATCCTGTACGACCGAAACTTGTCAGTCAACCGGAACGAAGCATGCGCCTTCTGTCATATGCCGGAAGCGGGTTTCACCGGACCGGTCAGCGCGTTGAATATGACGACGGCGTCGTATCCGGGCTCGGTGCGGACGCGGTTCAGCAACCGCAAGCCCCAGGCCATAGGCTATTCGAGCTACGCTCCCGTGCTCCACTACAACGAGGGCCAGGGAGACTTCGTGGGTGGCGCGTTCTGGGATATGCGCGCGACCGGGATCAGGCTCAACAGTCCGATTGCCGAGCAGGCCCAGGGGCCTCCGACGAACCCGGTGGAAATGGGATTGAGCGATTCGGCGTGTATGGTGTGGCGCCTTTCCGAAGGCCGGTACAGATCACTTGCGGAAGAGGTGTGGGGGCCGCAATCTTTGGCCATAGACTGGCCGGAAGATGTGGACCAGATCTGCGCGCGGCCTGCGCCGCCGCCCGCATCGGACCCGTTGCCTGTGCATCTCAGCGCGTCCGGACGTCAGACAGCCAGCCGAACGTTCGACCAGATTGCCCAGGCGATCGCGACCTACGAAGCCTCGCCCGAAATGAATGCTTTCTCCTCGAAGTACGACCTCGTTATGGCGGGAACGGCCCATTTTAGCCCGGATGAAAAGGCCGGTTACGACTTGTTTCGGAGCAGCAAGACGCACTGCAATGAATGTCACCGCGATGGTGGCCCGGGAGAAGAACCTCTCTTCACGGACTTCACCGCAAGCAATTTAGGTCTGCCGGCGAATCCGGCGATCCCGTTCCTTTCGGAAGCGACGGAGGATGAATTCGGATATGTCGCCAACCCGGTCGCCGCGCGATATCTCGACGGAGGTGTTGGAGGATACCTCACTGGAGCACTGCAGTTGAGCGGACTCCGGAACCCTAACCCCGCCTGGGTGAAGCAGGCGAGGTCCTTCCAGGGGAGGTTTAAGGTTCCAACGCTGCGGAACGTCGATAAGAGGCCTCGACCTGATTTTGTGAAAGCCTACATGCACAACGGCTATTTGAAGAGTCTTAAAGAAGTAGTCCACTTCTACAACACCCGGGATGCCTTGTCGCGGTGCAAGGTTGGCGATCCGGGCGAAAAGAAGGCCTGCTGGCCTGCGCCGGAAGATTCGGCCACGATGAATCGCAAACAGCTTGGAAATCTGCACCTGACCGAGTCTGAGGAAAACCAGCTAGTGACGTTTTTGAAAACTTTAACCGACGGTTACGTCGCGCCGTCCCGGTGAGCGGCGAAGCATTGTCAGACTTATGACCCCAATAACGACCAGCGATAGCAGCGCGCGACCCAGGGCGGACGTCCGCATCGGAATGGATGGGCGTGTGACGACCCCGGTTATCGGAGTTTCGATTGCCCGTCTTGAGTGGGGAGCCGAGCCGTCCCGATCGGCCGACTTCCTCGCAGTAGAAGAACCTCTGGAAATTCGTCTCGGATCGCAAAGCTTCTCTGTCACCATGCGGACGCCCGGTAACGACCTTGAACTCGCAGCGGGTTTCTTGTTGTCGGAAAGTATCGTACGCGACGCATCAGAAATACGTTTTCTGGCTCCGCTTGGAGAAAACACTAATATCGTAGTGGTTCAACTTGACGGGAAAAGTCACCCGAACCCTGCGACGAACGAGCGGGACTTTGTGATAACGTCGGCCTGCGGCGTTTGCGGGAAACAGTCGCTGGATGATCTTGTGTCGAACAAATGTCCGGCCCTTCCGTCCGACCAATTGCGGATTAGTGCCAGTGTGATTTACGGCCTTGCGGACCGGCTCCGCAGGGAGCAGGCCGTGTTCGAGAAGACCGGTGGGCTTCACGCGGCGGCATTATTCACTGTGGAGGGCGAACTGATGTGCTTGCGCGAGGACGTCGGCAGGCACAACGCCGTCGACAAATTGATCGGCTCCGCCTTTCTCAAAAATCTCACGCCGCTCAACGAGTCAGTCATGCTGGTAAGCGGGCGGGCCAGCTTCGAACTTGTGCAGAAGGCACTGGTGGCGGGTATTCCGATTCTTGCCGCTGTGGGTGCACCGTCCAGTCTGGCTGTGGCGACGGCTGAACGATGCGGGATGACACTCGTTGGGTTCTTGCGCAATGAACGTTTCAACGTCTATGCCCACGGTGATCGAATCGCAGGATCGGACGGGATTCTCTGAGCGCGGACGCTTTTCCCCTGACAGATTCCCAGGCACATCGAGAATCCGGCGCACGGCGCGCCAGTCAACAGACGGCGCCCATGTTGGGGTTTGGAAATTTATCTAAATTTTCGGAGTCGCTGAGGTCGAGGCAAGCGAAATCCTTCTCCACGATCAGGTCCACGCCTCGTCGGGCGGGAAGATCAACCCTGGCATAAATCCCAACCTGGTCATTCTCGGCCCAGGCTCTTGTATCGCTGGTTGGAAGGACAATCACAATGTGACGCGGCTGATAGCGGAGCTCTGCGCGAGTCAGCCGCGGTTCGTGCTCGAGCGCGTAGGTGAATCTGCCCTGTTCATCGGCGGCAAGGTAAAGAGTCTCCTCGATTCGCCTGAAGCTGATGAGGTTCGCAAGGTCTGAACGTGTGATGCGAAATCTTAGCGAGTTACTCGTAATTCGTAGTTTCATCGGAACAGCCTCTCCGTGTCAGAGTCCTTTTCCTACAGCCTGCATCAGGTCCAGCATTACCGCGAGGGCGTGCCGGCTGTCTGCGCTGGTCATTTTGCGGTAAAGCTCCAGCAACCCGGGCGCATTGCGCGACTTTTCCTGCGCGGCCCCGTCAGTCGCGGTTTGAACAAGGCTCTTCAGAACCTCCGGCGGGAAATTGCCGAAAAACTTCGTTAACAGAATGAAGTTCCGCAGAGTGCGAATCACGTCGGGCGTGTCCATCGCCTGGGCGACTGTATCAACCGCCTGGCTTCCGGCGCCGATCAATCCCCGAAGCAGATTCAGAATTCCGCGTTCGTGCATGACTTGAAGCAACTCGAAGGCGGACTGGATCGCATCCGCATATTGCGGTGAAGGCGCGGAAACTACGGTATCGTATTGCGCAGGACGTAATGTGATTGGTTGAGCCATTCTTAAGAGCTCCGTTGTTTCGTATCGAGCTGAATCAGATCGTCTCCGGGAAACCTATACCCCGGCTGACGCCACTTCCTCTCTACTTCCACACCATGCTGCGGGGTGGGGTGCCCAAAGCGGGAATTGGTGCGCGGGACCGGGCTCGCACCGTGGGGTTCGACGACATCCATCCGAACTGCGGTTTCCTTGTATGCAGGTGTGTGCGTAAATGCATCGGTGTGGCTGCCGGTCAATATGTTGACGGGGCTCGTCGACGAATTCATCGGCATGTAAAGCTGTCCGTCGAAAACGCGGTCTGTCACAAGGGCTCGGACCTTCACACGGCCGTGACGTGAAGTCAGCAGCACGAGGCTCCCGGTTTCGATCCCGCGGGTACGAGCCAGATCCGGCGATACTTCGACAAAGACATCCGGTGTCTTGGAACGAATGCCGGGGCTCCGGTAGGTCAGATTACCCTCGTGGAAGTGTTCCAGAAGACGTCCGTTGTTCAGAACGAGATCGTAGTCCGCGTCGGGCTGCTCGAGCGGCGCCATCCATGTCAGGGGAAACAGTCGAGCCTTACCATCGGGAAAATGAAAGCCCTTCGTGTAGAGCAGCGGTTCATCGGTCCCATCGGCCGCCACGGGCCATTGGAGCGTGTTGTAGCCTTCGAGCCTTTCATAGGACACGCCCGCCATTATTGGAGACAGTGACGAGATTTCTTTCATGATCTCCGAGGGATTCGAATAGGTCCAGCCCGCGCCGAGCCGGTTGGCGACATCCTGAATAATCCTCCAGTCGGGTCTGCTCTCCTTCCACGGCTCGAACACTTCGTAGAGCCGCTGAATCCGCCGCTCGGTGCTGGTGAAAGTACCCTCCTTTTCGAGACTGGGACTCGCCGGGAACACGACATCTGCGAAGCGGGCCGTCGCGCTGAAGAACACATCCTGCACGACAAAGAACTCAAGTTTGGCGAACGCATCGGAAACGTGGTTGGTGTTGGCATCGACGAGATCCATCTCTTCACCCTTTAGGTAAAGAGACTTGAGCGATCCGCTGTGCATCGCCTGCACCATTTCATAGTTGTCCAGGCCTTTGGAATCGGGCAGGCGTACACCCCAGCGCTGCTCGAAACGAGCTCGCGCTTCCGAATCGTTTACGGGCTGATAACCTGGCAGCAAATCGGGCATCGCGCCGTGGTCGCTGGCGCCCTGCACGTTGTTATGACCCCGCAGCGGATAAGCGCCGGTACCAGGGCGCATGTAGTTTCCGGACACAAGCAGCAAATTGGAGATAGCCGTCGAGGTGTCGGAGCCATTATGGTGCTGCGTGACACCCATCGCCCAGAGCACACACATGGATTTAGCCTGGGCGATCATGGTTGCCATCTTTTCGAGGATCTCCATCGAAATTCCGCAGGTTTGAGAGGCGAACTCCATCGTGAATGGAGCCAGACTGTTGCGGTATTCCTCGATCCCGGTGGTCCACTGGGTCAGGAACCTGTCCGCAGCGAGATTATGATCGAGCAGATAACGGCTCATTGCGGAGAGCCACACGAGATCGGTGCCAGGCCGGGGACGGACAAAGAGGTCGGCCCGCTTCGCCATCTCGTGCTCCCGGAGATCGACAACCATCAGCTTTTGCCCGTGCAGTTTGTGAGCGCGTTTCACCCGCGTCGCCAGCACAGGGTGGCTCTCCGCCGTATTACTGCCCACAATCAGGACCAGATCGGACTGACCGATGTCGGTAATGGAGCCCGAGTCGCCGCCGTATCCCACGGTTCTGAAAAGACCCAGCGTCGCAGGCGACTGGCAGTACCGCGAGCAGTTGTCGATGTTATTGGTCCCGATCACGGCGCGGGCGAGTTTCTGCATCAGAAATGTCTCTTCGTTGGTGCATTTGGAGGACGCGATGAAAGCCAGGGCGTCCGCACCGTCGCGCTTTTTGATCTCCGTGAAACGGCGAGCCACCAGATCGAGCGCTTCGCCCCACTCGGCTTCACGAAATTGTGCACCGTCGCGAATCAGAGGCTTTGAAAGGCGCTCGGAACTATTGACGAAATCCCAGGCGAACTTACCCTTGATACAGGTCGATACCCCGTTGGCCGCGCCATGGAGAGGCTCGATTTTAAGAATATGCCTGTCCTTCGTCCAGACATCGTAACTGCAACCAACTCCACAATACGTGCAGACGGTCTTAGTTCGACGTTCGCGAGTGGTTCGCATGGCCGCTTCGACCTCGGAGACCTTAAGTATGGCGCGATAACCGACCTCCTCTTCGAGACCTTTGACCATGTCGATCATGCTTCCCAGAGCCTGATGACTGAGTCCTGTAAGAAAACCCGCGTGCCCGAGCATGGTCTTCTCCATCAGGGCATTGCACGGGCACACTGAAACGCAGTGCCCGCAGGAGACACAGCTCGATTCGTTGATCGGCACCCCTCCATCCCAGACCACCCGCGGATGCGGGTTTTCCCAACAGATGGAAAGGGTCTCATTAACCTCCAGATCCTGGCAGGCCTCGACGCACCTGCCGCACAGAATGCACTGGCTGGGATCGTAACGGTAAAAAGGATTGCTGAGGTCTACCTCATAAGGCTTCGGTTCATACGGGTAGCGCTGGTGGTTCACATCAAGCAGCTTGGTTGTGTTGTGAACGGTGCAGTTACCATTGTTGTTATCGCACACTGTGCAGTAGAGCTGGTGACGGCTCAGGATGCGGTCGAACGCCTCTGATCGCGCAGCCCGGGCGGGCGCCGTCGCTGTAGCTACAACCATGCCATTGGCCGCGATTGCGCCGCAGGCCCCGACCAGCCGTCCATTGACTTCGACAATGCAGGTATCACATGTCTGAATCGGACCAAGCTGATTGAGATAGCAAACCTGCGGCAGCTTAACGCCCGAGCGATTGATCACGTCGAGCAGGCGTTCACCGTCTCTTATCTCGATTTCGATGCCATCGATGCTGATTCGCGCCATATGTTCGCGCGAGTCAAGGGCACGCCAGGTTCCACACCCAAATGTCTGCAGATACGGAAATTCGCGCGCGCTGTTCGCAACCCCGTGTTCTCGTCGGGCCATCCGGAGTCAACGGGCGGACGCGGTCAGCGTCGTGTTTCAATTCTTCGGTGCAGTAGTTCCAAGCGGTTGCAGTGCTTCGCAGGAAGGTGAGGGAGCGGTCGGGAAACTGCATAAGGAGCAGCTGTTTATGTGGATCGTTCGTCTGGCTCTTCGCCGACCCTATACCTTTATCGTGATGGCGCTGCTGATCGCCATACTTGGCGTGATCTCGATACTGACTACGCCAACAGACGTTTTCCCCTACATCAATATTCCCGTTGCGGGCGTCATCTGGTCGTACACGGGAATGAGCCCGGATGACATGGCGAAGAGGGTTCTGCTGATCTCGGAGCGCGCCATGACGACCACGGTCAACAGCATCGAGCATATCGAAGCGACCGCGTACAACGGCATCGGGCTGATCCGCGTTTATCTGCAGCCCGGCGCCAATATCGATCTCGCTATCTCGCAGGCAGTCGCGGTAAATCAAACCATCCTTCGCACGCTTCCACCAGGCATCTATCCACCGCTGGTGGTGCAGTACGACGCATCGAGCGTTCCAATTCTTCAATTAGGGCTGAGTAGCGATACGCTCACAGAACAGCAGCTCTTCGATTACGGGCAGAACTTTATAAGGACGCGACTTTCCACCGTTCCAGGCATTTCGGTGCCTCTGCCGTATGGCGGCAAAGTCCGATCCGTCATGGTGGACCTCGACCCCGACGCCTTGTATGGCAAAGGTCTCTCTGCCTCGGATGTCTCGAATGCCCTCAATCTGCAAAATCTGATCCTTCCCACAGGAACGGTTAAGGTGGGGACGCGGGAATACCTGATCCAGCTGAATAGCAGCCCGGATTTGGTTTCGTCACTCAACAACGTGCCCATCAAGACCGTCAACGGCGCGCCGATTTACATGCATGATGTTGCGCAGGTAAGGGACGGTTACCAGGTTCAGACGAATATCGTGCGGACGGACGGAAAACGTTCCGCGCTGCTGACGGTGCTGAGGCATGGCGGAGCTTCCACTCTGGC
This sequence comes from Terriglobia bacterium, assembly GCA_963788485.1. Lineage (GTDB taxonomy): Bacteria > Acidobacteriota > Terriglobia > Bryobacterales > Bryobacteraceae > BOG-234. Next base: position 18,195 of record CAWBIS010000235.1, on the reverse strand, counting down.
GGTGGTCGGCGGCGTCAAGAAGCTGCTGCCCGCGATTCAGGAGACGCTCCCACCCGCCTTTCGAATCAGCCAGTTATTCGACCAGTCACTGTTCGTGCGCGCATCCGTAAGCGGTGTGATCAGAGAGGCAACTATCGCGGCATGTCTGACCGGCCTGATGATCCTCTTGTTTCTGGGGAGCTGGCGCAGCACTTTGATCGTTTGTTTATCGATTCCGCTCTCGATCCTGACATCACTTATCGTGTTGGGCGCACTCGGGCAAACCATCAATGTGATGACGCTCGGAGGGCTCGCGTTGGCCGTCGGAATTCTAGTGGATGATGCCACGGTGGAGATCGAAAATGTGCACCGCAACATGGGCATCAAGGGTAAATCACTCGTGCGGGCGATTCTGGACGGAGCGGAGCAGATTGCCGTGCCCGCTTTCGTCTCCACGCTCTGCATCTGCATCGTGTTTGTCCCGGTGCTGATGCTTTCGGGCGCTGCGAAGTATCTGTTTACTCCGCTCTCAATGGCCGTCGTGTTTGCCATGCTGATGTCGTACTTTCTCACCCGAACGGTTGTTCCGACTCTGGTTCATTACCTTCTGCCGGTCGAGATTCCGCTCTATCAGGGAGGCGACGCCGCGGATGCGGCGGCCAAAGCTGCCGGGCCGATCTGGTGGGTACATGAGAAATTTGAGCACTGGTTCGAGCGATTGCGCGACAACTACCACGGGCTTCTGGATCGCGTGCTGAAGCACCGTGCGATTGTTGGCGGAGGGTTTGCCTTGTTTGCGTTTTCATCGCTTGCTCTGGTGCTGTTTGTCGGCCGGGATTTCTTCCCATATGTGGATTCCGGCCAAATGCGGCTGCACGTGCGCTGTCCCTCGGGAACTCGCATTGAGGAGGCCGAGAAAATATTTGGCGCGGTAGAAGCCGAAGTGCGGCGTGTAGTGCCTCCGCAGGAACTGAACACGATCCTTGATAATATCGGCCTCCCCAACTCCGGAATCAATCTTGCATTCAGCGACAGTGCGACCAACGGATCCGGCGACGGCGAGATTCTGATTTCACTCAAAGCCGAGCACCATCCGACCATCGAATATACGAGGCGCTTGCGGGCCTCTCTTGCGTCGCTGTTTCCGTCGGAAACTTTCTTTTTTCAGGCGGCGGACATCACCAGCCAGATCCTGAATTTCGGCCTGCCGGCGCCGATCGACGTGCAGGTGACAGGCACCAACAGCATCGACAATTTCCGTATCGCAAGCCAACTGCGGAGTCAGATCGCGCTTTTGCCCGGAGCCGTCGATACCTTTGTCAGGCAACAGGTCGACTACCCGACGGTGAAGGTCAACGTAGATCGCCTCAAAGCGAATGAATCGGGGCTGACGCAAAAAGATGTCGCCGATAGTTTGCTGATCTCGCTGTCGTCGAGTGGGCAGGTCGCCCCGAATCAATGGCTCAATCCTCAAAATGGAGTGAACTACAACGTGGCCGTTCAGACACCGCAGTATGCGGTTCCGACATTCGACGCGATGCAGCGTACGCCAGTTACCGTCGAAACGGGCGGCCAGACAACGCAACTGCTGGATAATCTCGCCAGCCTGCAGAGGACCACGTCGGAGGAAATCGAGAGCCATTATGATGTGCAGCCGGTCATTGATGTCTACGCGAGTCCCGATCGGCGCGACCTGGGAGGCTTTGCTGTGGATGTGAATCGAGTGATCGATCAGGCTCGCAAAAATCTGCCCCGTGGCACGACGATCGTTCTGCGGGGCCAGGTGGACACAATGCAAAGCTCGTTTACCCGACTCGGTCTGGGTATGGTCTTTGCCATCGTACTGGTGTACTTGCTGATGGCTGTCAATTTCCAGTCCTGGCTGGATCCATTCATCATTCTTACGGCGCTGCCGGGAGCGATGGCGGGAATGCTGTGGATGCTTTATATCACCCGCACCACGCTCAGCGTACCTGCGCTGATGGGCGCCATTATGGGCATCGGTGTCGCGACCGCGAACAGCATCCTCTTGGTTACCTTCGCCAATGACGAACGCGCAGGAGGCAAGGATGCACATGCTGCGGCGCTCGCCGCCGGGTTCACGCGCATGAGGCCGGTGATCATGACCGCTCTGGCCATGATTATCGGCATGGTTCCGATGGCTCTCGGACTCGGTGACGGCGGTGAGCAGAATGCGCCGCTCGGTCGCGCCGTAATTGGTGACCTGCTTCTCGCGACGCCCACCACTCTGTTCTTCGTGCCCATCATGTACAGCTGGCTGCGGCGGAAACCGCCCGTCGATATCGACGAGGAGATTGCCCGGGAAGCCGGCGAACGGGAGCAGGTTCAAAGATGATAAACAGCGGTGGTCTCAGGAAAGCGGGATTCGCGATTGCGCTGGCGATGGTGCTCATCGGCGCGGGTGTGCTCGCGGGCTATATCCCGCGCAGAGCGACAACGGAAGAACTCGACAAGGCCGCTGCCAGGAGTAGAATCACTCCGCCGCTTGTCGAAAGCGCCCAGGTCACGCTGGCGCCGAACGTCGCCGAAGTGTCGTTTCCCGGCAACATTACGCCCATCACCGAAGCATACGTGTATGCCCGCGCAGCTGGATATTTGAAGCGCCGATACGTCGACATCGGCGACCGCGTTTCGGCTGGGCAGTTACTGGCTGAAATCGACGCGCCGGACCTCGACCAGCAGGTGACGCAGGCACAGGCCGCCCTGTCGCAGGCCGAAGGACAGCTTGGCCAAGCTGAGGCGACACTCCAGCAACTGGCAGCTAATCGCGATCTGGCCAACATCACCTGGCAGCGCTATCAGGTCCTGACGAAAACCGGAGCGGTCTCGCGTCAGGCCGGCGATACGCAGCTCACGGCAGCTAAAGCCGCCGAGGCGAACGTTACGGCAGGCGAAAAAAGCGTGGTCGCGGCGAGAGACTTCGTGCGGGCAGCACAAGCAACGCTGGACCGGCTGGTAACGCTGCAGGGCTACGAAAAGGTTACAGCACCTTTCGCCGGTATCGTGACTGCGAGGAACGTCGATGTGGGAGCCCTGATTTCCGCCACTGGGTCGACGCAGGGGCCAAACCGATCGAGCCAGGCGGCCCCTTCCGATGTGCCAGGCAGCGGCGAAATTTTTCGTGTAGCGCAAATTGGAAAATTGCGTGTTCTGGTTTCGCTGCCGCAAAGCGAGGCGTCGGGAATTCAGGTTGGAGAGCCGGCAAAGGTCAGCGTCGAGGAGCTTCCGACGAAGCTTTTTCCCGGGCAGATCACTCGAACGTCAAACGCATTGGACGCCGCCTCCCGAACGCTTTTGATCGAAGTCCAGGTTGCGAATCCTAAGGGAATCCTGCTGCCCGGGATGTATACCACGGTTCGGTTCATTACTAACCGCGTGGTTCCGCCGTTACTGGTTCCCGACGCATCGCTTGTGGTCGAGGCGAATGGCACTTCGGTGGCGGTTTTGCGGCCTCTAAGTCAAGCCGAGTCGGCGCGGGCCGTGTCAAATGGTCTGGAGCAGCCCGTGTTGCAACGGTCGCGGACCGTTCATTTCCAAAAAGTGCAGCCCGGCCGCGATTATGGCACTACGCTTGAGATCTCCGATGGTCTCAACAACGGGGATTTGGTTGTGGTCGACCCCGGCGATGACGTGAAAGAAGGCGCCATCGTCCAGATAGCGCAGTCGCCCGCGGGAGGAGCCAAACCGTGAGAGGCTTCATCCCAGCCGCCGTTCTGCTTGCCATGGCGCCGGGGTATGTCTGCGCGCAGAGTTCACCCTTCGCCAATCGATTCATTAACGTTTATGAAGCCCCGAAAGTGCCTGCGGTAAACCTGGGTAATTCGCAACGTCTGTTCGACCTGATACGCGCCGGTCAACTGTATCTTTCGCTGGACGACGCCATTGCACTCGCGCTCGAGAACAATCTTGACATCGAGCTCGAACGCATGCTTCCGAAGATAGCGGACACTGATGTGCTGCGTTCGCGGGGTGGCGGGCTGCTGCGCGGGTTGAGCCTCCTTGTCAACGAACCTCCGCCGGGCATCGGTGGTCCGAACGGGCCACTCCTGACAAACCTGACCGCGGGATCGACACCATCGCCGCTGGTCAATACGAACTTTTCAGACATTGCTCTCATAAGCCAGCAACAAAACGACCTCTCGGTTACCGGCGTGATCCCGCTGGCGAACGGTCCCGCGATTCCGCAATACGATCCGATCCTTTCCGGTCTGGTGAATGCGCAGCATCTGACAACTGCGGAAAACAGCTCGGTTCTCACCGGTTCAACCTGGCTCGCGCAGAACAGCATAAACGCAAATGCAGGTTTAAATGTCGGGTTTTCTCCCGGAACGCAGCTGAATGTCAATTTCGACAATAGCCGGTATTCCACGGACGCCGCGCGTTACACCTACAATCCTTTCGTCAACTCGAGCCTCGGTTTCACGATTACACAGCCGCTTCTGCAGGGCTTCGGCGGAAGCCTTAACAAAAGGTTCATTCATATTGCTCAGAACAGCCGCAGGGTTGCTGACCAGGTCTTCCGGCAGCAGGTTATGGACACAGTTGCGGGAATTGCGCGGCTCTACACGGATCTGGTCAGCCTGAACGAGGACGTCAAGGTGAAACAAGAAGCGCTGCGTCTCGCCCAGCGCCTCTATGAGGACAATCGGACTCAGGTGGAACAGGGCACCCAGGCCCCGATAGAAGTCACGCGGGCAAATGCGGCAGTCGCGGTCAGCAAACAAGCCCTGATTTCAGCCGAAGGCCTGGTTCGCCAGCAGGAGCTGATTGTGAAGACGGCCATTACGCGCAGGGGTCTCGACAATTCGCAACTGCTTGCGGCACACATCATTCCCACGGACACATTAAACGTGCCGGATGAGGAGCCTCAGAAAACTGTGTCCGACCTGGTAGCCGAGGCTCTCCGCAACCGTCCCGATCTGGCTGGCGCCGGCCTGCAGGTCGCGAACTCCCAGATCGGCCTGAAGGGCTCGCTCAATTCCGTGAAGCCGCAACTCGACCTCGTGGGCACTCTCGAGAACGGTGGTATGGCGGGCGATCTCAATCTTCTTACAACGGTCAGCGGCGGTGCCGTCGTCGGCGGTTATGGTACTGCAGTGGGACAGATTTTCCGCCGCAACTACCCGTCGTATGGCGTCGGTGTCCAGTTGACGCTGCCTGTGCACAACCGGGTAGCGCTGGCCGATGCCGCGCGCGATGAGCTGCAGGTCAGGCAAGCGCAGGTGCGCCGTCAACAACTGGAAGACCAGATACGGCTTGAAGTCGCCGATGCTGAGGAGTCCGTACTCGAGGCGCGTGCCGCATGGCAGGCAGCGGTGGAGGCACGCCGTCTCCAGGAGGAATCCGTCAGTGTTGAGCAGCAAACATTCGAGGTCGGGCTTTCAACAAATCTCAACGTGATTCAGTATCAGGATTACCTTGCCCAGGCACGGTCGACAGAGGTCGCCTCGAAGGGGGCTTACATGAAAGCCAGGATCGCGCTGGAACGTGCCACCGGAACGATCCTCGACACGAATCACGTTTCAATCGATGAAGCCCGCAGGGGCAGTGTCGCGCGGCCGCCCGACGCACTCCCGGCCACGGGCCAATAGAACACGGAGAAACTTCTATGAGGCGTTTTCGACAGGCTGTCACACTTTTCCTTTTATGTTCGCTGGTATTGACGACGACGCAAGAGGGACTCGCTTTTCAAAGCGATAGTCCACCGCCGCAAGCGCCGCAGGCCATCGAACAGGGTCCCGAACAATTGCAGCAGCTGGTGGCGCCTATCGCGCTCTATCCCGACGCGCTGATCGCACAGATCCTGCCGGCCGCTACCTATCCCGATGAAGTGCTGGCGGCCGCCAACTGGCTGGACCAGCACAAAGACCTTAGCGGAGACCAGCTTGCTCAAGAAGTCGACAAACAATCCTGGGATGAAAGCGTGAAAGCCCTGACTCAATTCCCGTCGCTGCTTGCCAACATGAAACAGAACCTTGCCTGGACATCGGAACTGGGCGACGCCTGGGTCAACCAGAAAAAAGCACTGAACACGGCGATACAGACCATGCGCGCCAAAGCCAAAGAGGCCGGAAACCTGAAAACAACGCCTCAGGAAAAGGTGAGTAACAAGGGCAAGACCATTGTTATTGCGCCGACCGCTCCTGAGGTTGTTTATGTGCCTCAATATGACCCCTGGCTGGTATACGGATACCCACTGGCTTTGTTTCCGGGCTGGGCCCCATTTCCAGGCCTGTTCCTGGATGGTCCGGGCATCGGGTTCGGCCTGGGCTTTGGCGTGGGGCTATTCGCCGGCTTTGGTTGGGGCTGGGGTCATTGGGGCTTCGACTGGGGACATGGCGGCCGGGTTGAATTCAACCACAACACCTACAGTTCGCACAGTCAAACGATTGTCAATCGCGGAGACTTTGGACATGGCGGGGCGTTCGGCCACGAAGGATCGCGCGGCGCGAGCGGTTTTAGAGCATCCGGTGGAATGCATTCAGGAGCCTTCAGCGGGTTCAACCGCGGCGGCATGGCCGGCGCCAGCGCGTTTCGGGGCCGGGCTAGCTTTGGTGGTGGGTTTCATGGTGGCGGCGGCTTTCACGGCGGAGGCCGCCGCTAGTCTCATTAGGATTCAGGAGCGATTCAATGATCTCGACGATACGACAGCGTACCTTGATTGCCACGGTGCTGATGACCGTTGGCATCTCCGAAATTCCAGCCCAGCAGTCTTCTCAGCGGACCTTTTCGACCGCTGACGAAGCGAGCCAGAAACTCTTTGATGCCGTCCAAAATAACGATGAACAGTCCCTGGTTGCAATTCTTGGCGAACAGCCCGGCATAGCATCGTCGGGCGACGAGGCTCAGGACAAAACCGACCGGGAGCTGTTCGTCAAAAAATATCAGGAGATGCACCGCCTTCACCGGGAATCCGACGGTTCGCTGACGCTCTATGTGGGCGCCGAGAACTGGCCATTCCCCTTGCGCCTGATTTCGAGCAACGGGAACTGGCGTTTTGATACAGACGCCGGAGCCGAGGAAATTCTATTCCGGCGCATTGGAGAAAACGAAGAAATTGCGATCGCGGTTTGCCGGGAATTCGTCGCGGCGCGGAACGAGTACCTCGCGGGAAGCGTCGTTGATAGAGAGACGGAGAGCTTCCCGATGACCCTGGCTGCAAACGCCGCGTCGGGGAGTACCGATGCCGCCCTGTTTCATGGATACTATTTTCGGGCACTGGGCCCACGGGGCAGCTTGATTGCCTGGCCAGCCGAATACAGATCGTCCGGCGTTATGACTTTCATCGTTGTGCCTGAGAATTCCATCTATGAGAAGGATCTCGGTTCCAGCACTACCGCTTCGGCAAACGGGATGAAAGCGTTCCTCAAGGACGCAACATGGCACGGGGTCACCGATTAGCCGCTATCTCTCAAAGCCTCGATGCGGTAATTAACCCCGGCGCGGCACGGCAGAACAGCCAACATGAAACAAACCACCCACAATGTCTTGTTGTGCATCTGCGGCGTCAGAAGGGAGCCACCGAGCGAGCCCAGGAAGAAAGAGCCGCAGATAATCGCAAACGTTCGCACCTTTCTTCCACTATCGGAATTCCTTGCAATCAGCCACGCAAACATGCTCTCACTGAATGTCCGAAGATTCCCGGTCATAAATGTCGAATTATAGGAATAGCCATCCACGCTGCGGAACACCGTTGTCTGAAAAGACGCAGCGAACGCGACACTAATGGTAATCCAATAGTCCGCAGTCTCAGTCGGCAGACAACCGACCATCCCGAGGATGATGATTTCGAGCGTCAGGGCGACAAGAGATGGGTTCCGGGGTAAGCGGGCCTGAGGAAGGTAGAACGCCTTCGCGGTCGCAATTCCCAGAATGAAGCTCACGGTCGGAAGCAGATGCCTGAACGCCTGATGCCAATCGCCCTGCGTTGCAGTCACGCCCAGAAGCACAACGTTGCCAGTCATCGCGTTTGCGAAGACATGGCCGTGTCCCAGGTACGTGAACGCGTCGAGAATACCTCCGGCACCGGCAAGCACTGCGCTGTCGGCAACGCCGGCACGCGCCTGCCCGGCAGGTCCAGACATCTGGTCTGGTTTGGGGCGCTCAGCCAGTTGCCCGCTCTTTCGTAGTCACGATATTCTTCATTTGCGGCTCTGGCGAAACTCATGCCGGGAGTCGCGATAGGGTAGCACTCCCGGCATACCCGTGCAACGTCGTCTACAGGACCTCCTGTTTCCGCGCAGGGATACTCCCGATGCTCGCCGCGTCCAGATTCAGGTGCTGAGACACCATGGCGCTGGGGAGATGCCTGAGCCAGTTGTTCAGCGAGACGTCCACAAACTCAGGAGCGGCAAATAATTCGAGGAAAACGAGATCGGTGTCGCCCGTGTTTTCGATGTAGTGCCCCGCGACTGCCGGAACGTATCCGATATCGTTGGCGTTGTAGTCCATCGTGCGTCCGTTTCCAACCGGCGTGAAAACCGTCATCCGGCCCTTTCCGGAAATATAGAACTGCCATTCGGAGGCGTTGGGATGCCAATGCAACTCGCGCATTCCGCCCGGCTTGATTGTGACCAACCCGGCAGCGATATGCTTCGAAACGCCGAAGTTCCGCGAATCGGCGATCCGAACCTCGCCCCCCTGAGTTTTCGCGGTGGGGGCCACTGATTTGAGCCGGAACGTATATTGAAGTGGCGATTGGTTCTGCGCGCCGATTTCAGCACGGTCCTGCGCGAGTGCCCCCGGAACATTCCCGGGGAAGATATAGAGTGGGCCACTGGGAAGTTTTGCCACGGCCGCTTCATCCAACCCGAAGTTCTTCCGCAGCACTTCGGGTGGCGTGTGGGCTACCCATTCCGACAGAAGAAAGGTGCCGTCCTCCGAGAACATTCCCTGATTGAACACGAGCAGGAATTCGCAACCGTCCGGTCCGAGACCCTGGATCGAATGGGGATGTCCTGCCGGAAAGACCCACAGATCCCCTTCAGACACATCGTCGATGAACATGGTTCCGTCGGGGCTCATGACTGTGACACGCGCATTTCCATACAGCATGTACGACCATTCATCGGCGGTGTGCCAGTGCAACTCGCGAAAGCTGCCGGCGGTCAGGCGCATGTTTACCCCGGCAATATCCCGGGATGACGGGAGCTCGCGCTGGGTGACCTCATGCGTCCAACCGCCCTCCTCGACGCGCTTCTTGACCAGATCGAAGGAATACCAGATAGGACCCACATCACCAAAATCGGTCGGCGGGGGCGTATTCGAGTTTGGATTCTCGTTCAGCAGGGCCTTGTTCTCCTGCCCCGGATTGCTGCTGGAATGATCGCGCTCTGCTTTGCGCACGCTGGTGCGCTCCTGACCATCCGCCTTCACTCCCGTGATGGCGGCCGCAGCCAATGCCGCGGAACCGGTTGCAAAGAAACTCCTTCGGGAAGAGCCCTTGTGCATCTTCTGCTCGTGTTCATTACTCATGTTCGTTTTCTCCTGGTCAGGCCCCTGGACGCTCTGCTGTCCGCCTGGTGCATCAAAAAGAGCAAGTGAGTTTCCCTCCGAGCCAGCCTGAAGTCTGAATCACTTGGCGCCCGGCACAACCGGCCGTCTGTCGATCTGTCACCGTGTGTGGGCCGCCCGCGGTCGCGACAAGCCGGGAAAGAAGCAGGTAAACATTGGCAAAGCTCAGTATTTGGGATCTTCGACTCACGGAAGGGCGATTGCTCCAGTCCTCAGCGCTTGCACTTGAAAGGAGAAATTCATGAGCATACGTACTGTACTTGCATCCGTTTTTGCACAGCCATTTCCCCGAGTAATGTCTGTGGCACGCGCGCCGATACTCGCTGCCGCGCTCACTATTTCGTCATGGGCTTCGGACCCTGGAGTTAAGATTGCCAGTGTGCCGGCGGAGTTCACTCCCGCTGCCGATACTCAGCTTCGGGATCCGGTTTCCGTGCAGAGGTTTTCTTTCGAAGTCGAGCGGGAGACCGGTCGTGCCCGCATTGTGGTCGACTATATGTACCCTGACAGGTCGACCCAATTAATCGGCGATGGCTCCGGACCGCGACCCACAATCGCGCAGATACCCGGGCTCAAATACGACGTGGCGGCAGGAACCGTAGTTTACGAAGAAGGCGAAAAAAAGGTGATCTGCGCTGAGGTCCGGGATCGCAGGTTTCTCTTCTGGAAGCGCGTTGACGTTGAGCCAACGGGAGCATGCGTCGTCACTTCGCGAGTGACCCATCGTTCCGACAACGATGGATGGAGCATCCGCCAAGTTCCCACGCTTGACACCTATCTTGAGCTTCGTTAGCCGATACTCATGCCAGCAGGCCGCGAACAATTCACCAGCCCGGGCGTCCTGTCGAGGCCTCATTGTTTGCAACCGCGTGTCACTGACGGCTGGAAACGCCGCACAGCCAAGCGCTTTGCCGGTCGAGTCGGTTGAACGGATAAGAGCAACCGGCTCGCGACCGCTTGCCTGCAGACTGTGCAGGCGGAAAAGGGCCACACCCCAAACGATTATTAAAGGAGAGAACCAGATGGCTAAGAATGAAAGCGTCACTTTGGAAGAACGGGAAGAAAAGGTTGCGGTTTTGCCGGGCGACCTCGGCCAGCGAAGTGTTGCGGAGATTTCGAAGGCTCTGCGCGAACTGCTTGCGGACGTATTCGCGTTGTACCTCAAGACGAAGAATTTTCACTGGCACATGAGCGGAAGGCATTTTCGCGACTACCATCTCCTGCTCGACGAACATGGCGAACAGATTTTCGCCATGACCGACAGCATCGCGGAAAGAGCCCGCAAGATTGGAGGTACAACCATCCGGTCAATCGGCGACATTTCCGGCCACCAGAGGCTGAAGGATAACGATGAGCAGGTTGTTGCGCCAAAAGATATGCTGCAGGAACTCTGCAGCGATAATCGACAGCTGGCACGGTCGCTGCGCGCTACGCATGAGATCTGCGAGCACCACGACGATGTCGCTACCGCCAGCCTGATCGAAACGTGGATCGATGAGACCGAGCGAAGAACCTGGTTCCTGTCGGAGATCGTGCCCCACCTGTAAAGATGCTCCCGAAATTAAGGACGTATAACCCTATGACAACAACCACGATTGAAAACGCGGCGCCCTCGACTTCAGAACGCCCACCCCTGCCCCCTTTCACTCTCGAAACCGCCATTCGGAAGGTCCGCATGGCAGAGGATGCATGGAACTCGCGCGACCCCGAGAAGGCCGCCTCGGGCTACTCGCTGGATTCCCGCTGGCGGAATCGCTCAGAGTTCGTGACCGGAAGAAACGAGATCATCGAGTTCCTCAAACGCAAGTGGTCAAAGGAACTCGAGTATCGTCTCATCAAAGAGCTCTGGGCGTTCGGCAACGACCGCATCGCGGTCCGGTTTGCCTACGAGTGGCGCGACGATTCGGGAAACTGGTTCCGTTCTTATGGCAACGAAAACTGGGAGTTCGACGAGCACGGTCTCAACCGCGTCCGACACGCATGCATCAATGACCTCCCCATCCGCGAACAGGATCGTAAATATCATTGGCCGCTCGGGCGCCGCCCGGAGGGGCATCCCGGTCTGAGCGATCTCGGATTGTAAGATTTCCAGCCTCGCGATCAGCGTTCAAGGGTGACAAATCAATGTTCCGGCGCCGCGAGTGGCATATAGCCCTGCGCACTCACACCGAATTTTCACGTTGCAGCAGTTATGATTTTCCTGTATTTTCAATGGTTATAGCCTCGAAACGGAGGATGAATCGCAGATTGGGAGTGATGCCGCGCCGGACGCATCCTCTCCGGTTATCAGCTGCAGGCGTGTGAACCAAAGATCCACGATGATCGATGTGCGTGACAGGGTGCCCGAGGTGAGACATAAACCCCGACGCTCCAACGGGAGCCTTGCCGTGATCGCGCTGGTTGTTTCGTATCTGGTTCTTTCAGCCGGACAAGGTCGCGCGCAGATGCTCGCTGGCTCGATCGATGGAACTGTCGTTGACGCCAGCAGGGCCGGAGTTCCTCAGACGACCGTCACTGCGGTTCAATCCGAGACGCATCGGACGAGGGTCGTGGTTACAGATCAGGCTGGAGACTACAACATGCCTGAACTGTCGCCGGGACGTTATAACATTTCTATCTCTCACGCCGGTTTCAGCCTGTTTACGGCTGTGAACATCGAGGTTCGTTATAACGAAGCCGTGCGGATCGACGCCGCCCTGGAGGTCAGCGCCAATCCGCAGACTATCGATGTGAATGATGCGCTCCCCTTACAGACGGATCGCTCGGACGTTCGCGCCGATCTGACGTCCGAAGAAATCGCAGATCTGCCTCAACCGACCCGGACCTACGAGGGGCTTCTCGGGATCGTTGCAGGCGTTGCTCCGCCGCAAGCCACGCCCGGAGGCACGAACAATCCGGCCAGATCCATGTACCTCGAAGCCAACGGCACGAGCGCCAGTGCAACCGACGTTCGAATCGAGGGAATCAGCGCAGTGAATCCATGGGTTCAGTTCTACTCGACAGCAGTTCCGTCTATCGAGGCAATTCAGACAGTCAATATAGTGACCGCTGGATCTGAAGCGGGCGTGACGCTGGCGGCGGGTGCAACGGTGAACGTCCAACTGAAAACCGGAACCAACCAATTTCACGGTGAATTGTACGAATACCATGAGGACAATGTACTGAAAGCCAAGCCATTTTTCCTGCCTCCCGGTCAAAGCAAACCCAAAAATATTGACAACGACCCCGGAGGAACCATCGGGGGACCGATCGTCAGAAACAGACTGTTCTTCTTCGGAAGCTACGAGGGCGATTTCACGAGATCTGTCTCCGGCCAGTTTGCCACGGTTCCCACAGCTGCCATGCTCGGGGGCGATTTTTCGCAAACGGGAACGACGATCTATAACCCCGCCACCGGGAGCCCCGACGGAACCGGGAAAACTCCGTTCAGCGGAGCGGTCATACCGCCGAGCTTGATCGATCCTCACATCCAGAAATTGCTCAGTCTGATTCCGGCCCCCAATACGAATGAGTTCGGACCGAACAGCAACAATTACTACGGGAATTTGCCCACAAGCTATAACCTGCACAAGATCGATACGAAGATCGACTGGTCTGCGACCAACAGGCTGCGGATCGGCGGCCGAGCCGACATCGATCCCTATCTTGAAACGCAGGTGCCCATTTTTGGAAGCATCCTCGGCACCAGTGGCGGAGCGGGATATCCGACTCCCAGTCAGCACGGGATCATTTCAGCGGTTACGGCATCAGCTACGTATGTCGCCACTCCGAACTTTGTCGTGGTCGGTACCTGGGGATTCACCATACCGGTTCAATACCTTATTCCGATTGACGACAATCAGAAATACGGCGCCGGCGTTCTCGGGATACCAGGAGTGAACCTGGGGTCTCTCCCGGCCGCGGGAGGTCTTCCCCAGTTCAATCTGAACGGATACACCGGATACGGGTACGCTTACCCCTACCTCAGGTACGATGATTCCGTTTCTCAATATTCCACTGACGCGACCCTGGTCAAAGGCAGGCACACTATAAGGTTCGGCGCGAATATCGTCCAGCAGCACATGAACCACAACGAGGTGATTCCGGACGCTTTTAATTTCAGCGGCGGCGTGACCTCTCTCAATGGCGGCGCACTGCCGAATCAGTTCAACGCTTTCGCCGATTTTCTCCTGGGATTACCCAACAGCTGGAATAACGATTTCCAGCCGTTCGGTATCAGCAAATTAAGAAGCTGGGAATATGCCCTATACGTGCAGGATACCTGGCAGGCAACCAGGAGGCTCACCATCAGCTATGGAACGGCATGGGAGTACTTTCCCGTCCCGACGCACGGAGATCATGGCCTGGAGTTGTATAATCCCGCGACGAACGTGTATGAAGTCTGCGGGTACGGAGGAACCCCGAAAGACTGCGGCATAAAGGTGGCTAAAGACATCTTCGCGCCGAGATTCGGATTCGCTTACCGGCCGGCGGGGTCGTTGGTGATTCGGGGAGGCTTCTCGTGGTCGCCGTTGCAGCTTAATATGGCCCGCGATGGCATCTATAATTATCCGGAGACTGTCGGGTACAGCGCCACTGCTCTGAATCCATACGTGGCGGTCGGGTCGGTCAGCGCAGGAATTCCGACGCTATCCCTTCCGGACCTTTCCCACGGCGTGATACCGCTGGTTCCTGGCGCATTTTTTGAAGCTGATCCGCTTAACTACCATCGCGGTTCGGTGCAATCCTACAGTTTTTTTGTTCAAAAGGGTTTTGGGTCGTGGTCGTCGCAAATCGGTTATCTTGGCACCCATACCCTAAGCCAGCTTGCTGGTTACGACATCAACTATGGTCAAATCGGCGGCGGAGTTGCGAGCGAGCCCCTGTATCAGCTGGATGGGATCAGCAGTCCGGAATACCTCGATTTGCCTTATGAAAGAATGCACTTCGACTCATTGCAGGCCACTTTGCAAGGAAAACTTGCGGCTGGGGTGCGAGTGAGGGCAAATTACACATTTTCAAAATGGCTGGGAACCTGTTGCGAAACGGACGGCGACGCGGCGCCGGAGATTTCGATACCACAGTACTGGAAATTGAACTACGCGCTGGAGCCTGGCGATGTCACGCATAATTTCGCGCTCGCTGCAATAGCGGAGTTGCCATTCGGCAAGGGAAAGCGATTCCTGACAAGCGGACCCTCCGCCCGGATACTGGGAGGATGGCAGGTCAACGCGGTTCTGACCGCGCTCTCCGGGACTCCGTTCTCGGTAACCGCGGATGGATCCTCCCTAAACGCTCCCGGGAGTACCCAGAGAGCGGATCTTGTGAAGCCGTCCGTAGCAATTTACGGGCAGGTCAACGAGTACTTCGACCCGACAGCGTTCGCTCCGGTTACCCAGGCGCGCTTCGGCACGGCCGGATTCGACCTGCTGCGGGGGCCGGGTGCGACGAATCTCGATCTCTCACTCTTCCGTGCGTTTAAGATTTCGGAGCGGTGGCGCGTTCAGTTGCGGGCGGAAGCTTTCAATTTGTCCAACACGCCGCACTTTTCAAATCCGGCCAGTAACATCGCCGTTGTGCAGTATGGCGCGAACGGCCAAATCACAAACCTGAATGGATTCGACCAGATCACAAGCACAAATCCGGGCAGTCGCCTTGTGGACGAACGGTATTTTCGTCTTGGCCTGAAGATCCTTTTCTAAGGGGCCGCCCCCGAGCCGGCGACGTCAGAACCTGGCCATAATAGTGTCCTGGGCGCGTTGCGAAATGTCGAGTTCGAAGAGAATCCACTTTGTGTTTGGCGTCATTGGGTGGTTGGCGCTGGAGCTGGCGACTCCTCTCTCTGCGAGTGCCGTTCCGGAGCCGGTATTCAACACCTCGCAGGCGCCTGTGCCGCTGGTCGAGGGCCATGGCATCACCTTCACCCGGATGTCAACGGCGGATGGGCTCTCCCAAACGCGTACCGCACAGATTGTCCAGGACGACCGCGGCTTCATCTGGTTCGGCACGCAGCATGGGTTAAATCGCTATGACGGCTACAGGTTCAGAGTTTTCCTGCATGAACCGGGGCGGCCGGGCAGCATCGCGGGCAATTTCATTTACTCGCTGTTCAAGGATCGTTCCGGCATGCTGTGGATCGGATGCGAACAAAGCCTCGACCGGCTTGACCCGGCTACGGAGGAGTTTCGACATTATCGGCTGGAGAGCGATGGTTCAGAACCGGGGCCGGTCGTTCATATCTCGCAGGATCGTTCCGGGATGTTGTGGCTTGCATCCGGTTCGGGTCTGCGCAGACTCGACCCGCGCACGGGACAGATCAGAAAATACTCTCGGAAGCCCGGCGATCCCCACGGGCTCACATCCGATGACATCACCTTCACCGGCGAAGACAGCAGAGGCACGTTCTGGGTTGGCACTAAAAACAGCCTGGACCTTTTTGATCGCCAGTCCGGGACCGTCAAGATGCATATCCCATTCGAAGACGCCTGGCAGACATCTTTTTATGAAGACCACGCAGGCGTGTTCTGGATAATGTCAGGCAGCGGTTTGGGCGTACTGGATCGCCGGACGAAGGTACTCACTCGATATACCTTTCGCGACAGGGATCATGCGAACGGCGCGATCTCCGGGGTGATGGATATGGTTGAGGACAGACACGGGAATCTCTGGCTGGGTTCGCCCAGCCTGGGCTTGGTGCGTTTCGATCGGGCCGGCCATCGTTTCGTCCGTTACCGAAACAGTGCCAGCGAACCCGGCAGCATCGGCGAGGATAAGGTTATTTGCCTTTACGTGGATCGCGAGGGCAATATCTGGGCAGGGCTGAATTCGAAGGGTCCAAATCGTTTTAATCCCGCGCCTCCTCTTTTCGAGCAATTCCGCCACGAACCCTGGAATCCTTACAGCTTGCGGACGGACTTCGTGAATGCAATTTATGAAGACGACGAAGGGATGCTTTGGATCGGGGACGACAAAGGGCTTCTTCGGATCGATCGCAAGACCGGCCGTTACCGTTCCTTTACCGCTGGCCTCGACGAGCCTGTTGTGATCAACATAATTGGCGATGGCTCCGGCTCCCTCTGGATTGCCACTGCCAGCCGGGGAGTGACTCACTTCAACTGGAGGACCGGGCGATTCCGCAATTACCGACACAATCCCAAGTCGGCGTCCAGTTTGAGCAATGATCGAGTCCACCGTCTTTTTATCGATCATGCAGGCACGCTGTGGGCGGCGACCGACGATGGTCTCGATCGATTTGACGCCACGAAAGGGAATTTCAAAGTCTATCGAGGAGGTACCAGGAACTATTTGTACATAGCGGAGGATGAGAGTGGCACTTTGTGGCTCGGGACGAATGACGCAGGCTTGCAGCATTTCGACCCCGTCACGGAGCGGTTCATTCCAATCAAGCAGGGCACCGGCTCTTCCGGATCTGTGGAGGACAATCTTGTTACGGGTGTCCGGTTGGATGGCCGCGCCGCTCTCTGGCTTTCCACGTACAACGGGCTCAAAAGGTTCGATCGCGTCACGAGCACCTTCACCAGCTATGACGAACGCAACGGCTTGTCCGGAAGCGCCGTATCCTGCATTTTGCCCGATTCACGCGGCAACCTCTGGATGAGCACGAACAAAGGGATTTCCAGTTTCAGCCCGTCAGCCGGAGCTTTCCGGAACTACACCGCTGCGGATGGCCTCCCAGGTGACGATTTCACGGGTTGGGAGGCTTGCTTCAAAAGCCCCGACGGAGAGATGTTCTTTGGCGGATTCTCCGGCGCCGTCGCGTTTCGGCCGGAGAACCTCAAGGAGAGTTCCTACGCGCCGCAGGTTACTTTAACCGACCTGCGGCTGGCCGGCGTTCCGGTCGGTGTTGGAGGCAGTTCCCCGCTGCGAAGGTCCATTTCGTATACAGATCGTTTGGATCTCTCCCACAGCCAGGCGGCGTTTTCCCTGACATTCTCAGCCCTCAGCTACATCAGTACGGCCACGAATCGTTATCGCTACAAGCTGGAGGGCATCGACCGGACATGGCATCAAACCGAAAGTGACGACCGCATTGCTACCTACACAACATTGCCATCGGGATCCTACACTTTTCGCGCCCAGGCTGCGACCAGCAAGGGCCCTTGGGGCGAACCGGGCCTCGAACTGAAAATCCACATCCTTCCGCGTTTTTGGGAGACGCTATGGTTCGAGGCGGCTTGCTGCGGGATTGTCTGTCTGTCTCTTTGGGCTCTTTACCGAATTCGTTTGACACAAGTTCACCAGGAGTACAACCTTCGGCTGGAAGAGCGTGTTGGCGAGCGCACGCGTATCGCCCGCGAACTACACGACACGATCCTGCAAAGTTTTCAGGGCGCGGTCTTCGAATTCCAGGCGGCCAGGAGGCTCTTTCCGGGGCGTCCGGCGGACGCGATGAACACCCTGGACGGTGCGATCACCAGCGCCGAGGCAGCGATTGCTGAAGGCCGGGATGCGATTCAGAACCTGCGCCCAGGGGCTGGAATCGACAGCAATCTGGCACACTTGCTTACAGCCGCGGGAAAGGAACTTTCAGACACTCAGGATCCAAACGGCATTGGCGCGGCGTTCCGCCTGACGGTGGAAGGGGCGCCGCGATCATTATCGCCGGCTCTTCAGGACGAGGTTTATCGGATTGGCCGAGAGATCCTGCGAAATGCTTTCCATCATGCGCACGCTACGAAGATT